>LBFQ01000040.1:8240-10601 GCA_000980735.1 Candidatus Caldipriscus sp. T1.2 | reverse complement strand
TTGGAGATAAGGGTTGGAAGCTCACATATCCATACACGAATATTGGGAAGATTCGAGGACATTGAAAATTAGGAACACAACACCTCTACCCTACGACTCAACGGTTAAGGTTGTATTAAGGAATTACAAGGACTTAAGCGGTAACACTATGGTTGGTGATTCCTTCTCCTTCAGATTCACCATAATTTCAAATGCGGAAGTTTTCGTAAGGATCCTTAATGTAAATCCGAATACGGTTTATAAGGGCTCACCAGACAGTACATACATTCTTGCGGAGGTTAGCTCAAGGTATAACATAAGGGGAGCGAAGATGGTAATAAACGGTTCTGTTGAGGTTCCTATGTTTGCGAAGGATGGGAGCTTTGATGAACCCGTTGAAACGGTGTATGTGCGTTATAGGTTTGGGGAATTGGAAGTTGGGGAGTATAACGTTTCCATTAAAGCTTGGAACGATTATGTTGAGAGGTCCTCTGAGCCGTTCATAATCAAGGTCAAAAGTATAGGATTTTTGGATAAGGAGAACGTTGTAATTTATCCGAACCCGGCAAAGGGGCAGGCTAAGTTGAGGGTGATATTTGGGGCGAATACGAATGCGGTGATTGAGGTTTTTGACCTGAAAGTGAAAAGAGTTTATTATAGGGAGGGGAGCTTTGATGGGTTTAAGACTTACGAATTTGAGCTTCCAAAACTTCCTACGGGGCTTTACCTCGTGAGAATTAGAGCGGGCGATAAAAAGGTGGAAAAGTGGTTCTCGGTGATTAAATAAGTTTCCACCTTAAAATTTCCGAGCAATGAGGGATGTTAAGGGGGAAGATTTTTACAAGGAAATTGAAAATGGAATTGTGGTTTTGGATATTTGGGCGGATTGGTGCAGGCCTTGTAAGGCAATAGAACCCCACCTCAAGGAGCTTGAGAGAGAATATCCAAATGTAAAGTTCCTTAAACTAAATGCGGACGAGTATCCAGAAATATTACAAGATCTCGGTGTGATAAGCATACCAACGGTGATATATTTCAAAAACGGAAAGGAGGTTGGAAGGATCATAGGGGCACAACCCAAGCAAAAATTTAAACAAACATTGGAGGAAATACTATGAAGCACGTCTTTAGGAAGTACGACATAAGGGGTATATATCCGGATGAGATTAACGAGGATTTTGCTTACAGGTTGGGGGTGGCCTTCGGTAAGATATTGGAAAGTTTGGGTGGAAGCATAGTTGTGGTTGGTGGGGATGTTAGGAAGCATACCCCACCCTTGAAGGAAGCCCTTATAAGGGGCCTTAGGCATATGGATATTAAGGTGATAGACATTGGAACCTGCCCAACGCCCGTTATGTATTTTGCATCTAAGAACTTACACGTACATGCGGGGATACAGGTTACCGCAAGCCATAATCCGAAGCAATACAACGGTTTTAAGATCGTTATGGGTGGCGAACCTTTTTATGGCGAGGATATTGAGAAGCTTTACCATGTTTTCTCCGATCCCCATCTATCTCCGAAATACCCTTACCCAAACGGGAAGCTCGTAAAGGAGGATGTTTTGGAAAGTTATATAAACTGGATGGCGAAAAGCGTTGAGATAGACAATAAGTTTAATTTTGGGGTTGATGCGGGAAACGGAACCGCGGGTCCCATAGTTGAGAAGATTTACTCCAAGCTCGGGCTAAAGTTTGAGGGGATATATATGGAACCCGATGGGGATTTCCCAAACCACCTACCCGATCCCACCGTACCGGAATATATGAAGGATTTAGCCGGACTCGTTAGAGGAAAAAAATTGGATTTCGGATTTGGATTTGATGGGGATGCGGATAGGCTCGGCTTGGTTGATGGAAACGGTGAAATGGTCTTTGCGGACAAGATCTTAGCCATTTTGGCAAGGCAGGTTTTGAAAGAACTTCCCGGCTCAACGATAATTATGGATGTGAAATGCTCAAAGGGGGTGAAGGAGTACATAGAATCCCTCGGCGGGAAGGTTTATATGTATAAAACCGGCCATTCCCTGATAAAGGCGAAGATGAAGGAGATGAACGTACCCCTTGCGGGAGAGATGTCCGGGCATATATTCTTCAATTACAGATTTTTCGGGCACGACGACGCAATATACGCTTCTCTCAGGTTCCTTGAGGTTCTCTCAAAGGAGGGAAAAAGCCTTGAGGAGCTATTAAAGGAAATCCCAGAGTATTTCTCAACGCCGGAAATTAGGGTTGAGGTTTTAAACGACGAGGTGAAGTTTAGAATAGTGGATGAGCTCGTTGACGAGTTCAAGAGGGAGGGATATCCGGTTATAGATATAGATGGGGCGAGAATAGAGTTCGAGGACGGGTTTGCCCTAGTTAGGGCTTCCAATACTCAGAA
>LBFQ01000040.1:6868-8011 GCA_000980735.1 Candidatus Caldipriscus sp. T1.2 | reverse complement strand
CTCAAAGAAGGAAAACCTCCTTTTCCCGAAGGAATATTTAGAGGAAAATGGGATAGAGATTTACGAGGTTGAAAGGGGAGGGGATGTGACTTATCACGGTCCAGGGCAGTTGGTTGGGTACTTTATAGTTAGGGTGAAGAGCGTCAGGGAGCTCGTTGATATGGTGGAGAGGGCGATAAAAATTGCACTTTTGGAGGTTTATCCTTTTGAGTTTTCCGAAGGTCCGCATAGGGGGGTTTGGTTGAAGAACGGTAAAAAGATCGCATCCATAGGGATGGCGGTTAAAAAAGGTGTTTCCCTTCATGGATTCGCCTTAAACCTGACCGTGGATCTAAGGTTCTTTAATTTAATAAACCCCTGCGGTTTAAACTCCTCCGTTATGACCTCCCTTGAAAAGGAGACGGGATTAAGAATTCCTCCCTCCGAATTCTATCCAATAATGGAGAGGGCAATTATATCAGCCCTCCATCAACAACTATAACCTGCCCGGAAATATACGATGCCTTATCCGAAACCAAAAAGGCTATAACTTCCGCAACCTCCTCCGGTTTCCCAAACCTCCTTAACGGTATATTTTCAAGGTATTTTTTCTTCACCTGTTCAGGTAGTCCTTCCGTCATGGGGGTCTCTATGAAGCCCGGAGCAACCGCAACCACCCTTATTCCCCTTGATCCCATCTCCTTCGCTAAGGACTTTGTAAAGGCTATGAGACCTGCCTTTGATGCGGAATATGCGGTTTGCCAAGAGTTCCCTATTATCCCTACCACAGAAGAAACATTCACTATAACCCCACCATCCTTGAAATATCTGAGGGCGGACTTTGAAAGTAAGAATGCGGAAAATAGGTTTGTTCTGAAGTGATTTTCAAGATCCTCCGCGCTGATCCTAAGAAGGGGCTTGTCAAGGGTTTGTCCCGCGTTGTTTATTAGGGCGTCAAGCCTCCCGAATTTTTCTACAGTCCTTTTTACGATATCCTCCGCAACCTGAGGGTCGGATATATCCGCCTTTATTATCAAATCCTCCTTGAATTCCTCCTCTATTGCCTCCGTTTTCCTACCCACTAAGGATAAGCTCCAACCCTCGCGTTTTAAAACCCTCGCGGTTGCAAGCCCTATTCCCGAAGTGGCGCCGGTTATTATTGGG
>LBFQ01000040.1:4188-6469 GCA_000980735.1 Candidatus Caldipriscus sp. T1.2 | reverse complement strand
GAGGAGATGAATACTTGCCCATCAAGGCTTTCGAGGATCTCTCTAGTTCCTTTCGGGATCAAGATATACGAAGGGTTCGTCCAAAACGAGCACGGGTTTATCCGAAAGCTTCTCCTCTAAAACCTTCCTCAGATACAAAACTATACCAAGGTGGATCCTCCTCTTTTGTCCTTCCGAAGCGTAAAGCCTTACGGGTTTCTGATCTATCGTTATTAAAAACTCGTCCCTATGGGGACCCAACAAAGGGTACCCCCTTTTGATCTCTTCCCCCTCAAGCTCAAGGATCCTTGATGCATCCCTTACGTTTGGCTTGTAATATATAGCGAAACCCCTAGGTAGAAACCCGAATTTTAGCCCTGCGTTTAAATTTTCAACGAACTCCATCCGAGCCTTAATTATGTAATCCGCATGTGGAATTAGAGCCTTGGTGTATGGTCTGGGTCCTTCCCCCATCTTTATCGCCTTTTTCTTCTCCTCTATGATCCTCTTGAATTCTACGAGGTGATGGAAATAAGTTTCATCTATTAGAGATAGCGCCCAATCAAAGAACCTCCTTCTTTCCGCCGGGGGACCATCCATAAAGGCGTGTTCCTTTGAGCTGAAGGAGAGAACGACGAAGGTTTTGAATATTTCTTCGTACGTCTTAGCGCTCCTCCTGTCTATCTTGTATATCTTCTTTTCCGTCCTCCCTTCTCTATCCACCTTCACATAAACCGTTATATCCCTAGGAACGTCAAAGCGGTATATCTTTGCCTTGATTAGGAAGTGATCCTGCCCCCACCTAACGAGGGCAAAATCCCTAACTCCCCTGAAGGACCTCGGAATGGAAAGATAGGCTATACCCTCAAGGATGGAGGTTTTCCCCGAACCGTTTGGACCAAAAATCAGATTTATTCCTTCCGAGAACTCAAACCCTCCCTTCAAATTCTTAAAATTGTAAAACTCTATCCTCTCAACCCTAATGTTTCCCCCCTTATGCCGCTTCCCTGCTCAACCTCTCAAGCTGGTACTTCAGCTCCTCGGGTATTTGGGCTATAACCCTTTCAACCTCCTCATCTTTTAGCTCCTTAAGCCTTATTATGCTCTCAACGGCGGGAAGGGTGGGAATGTTCTTGGGGTCAAACCCCCTCTCTTTAGTGTAATACATAAACGTATCATAAGCGGACCTTATCGCTTTTGCTATTAGAAAGGTTTTCTTGGGTGAGGAAGAAGCGTCTATTTCGTGGAAGGCGTTCTGCTGGAGGAAGGCGAGCTTGATGATCCTTGCGGTTTCAAGCAAAACCCTCTGTTCGTCCTGAAGGGCGTCAGGACCCAAAAGTTGCACTATATCCTGAAGCTCCCTATCCTTCTGCAAAACATCCATCATCCAAGTTCTAAGCGGTGTCCATTCCTCGCTAACTTCCTTCTCAAACCATCCCTTTACAAGTTCGTAATATAGGGTGTAGGAGATGTTCCAGTTTATTGCCGGATAATGCCTCGCCCTAGCCAAAGAGCTATCGAGAGCCCAAAATCCACCCACCACCCTTAAGGTACTCTGTACCACGGGTTCGGAGAAGTCCCCTCCCGGAGGGCTCACCGCCCCAACCGCGGTTACGGAACCCATCTCCCCCGATAGGGAAACCACCCTACCCGTCCTCTCGTAAAACGCCGCGAGCCTGGAGGCGAGATAAGTGGGATAACCCTCCTCACCCGGCATCTCCTCAAGCCTTGAGGACATCTCCCTCAGAGCCTCCGCCCACCTCGAAGTGGAATCCGCAAGTAGAAGAACGTTATATCCCATATCCCTGTAATACTCCGCTAAGGTTATTCCGGTGTAAATTGAAGCCTCCCTAGCTGCGACGGGCATATTTGATGTATTCACCACCAATATCGTCCTTTCCATAAGGGGACCGCCCGTCTTTGGATCCGTGAGCTCTGGGAATTCAACCAAGACCTCCGTCATCTCGTTCCCTCTCTCCCCGCAACCTATGTAAATAACCACATCAACTAGGGAGTGCTTTGCCAAGCTTTGCTCGGTTACGGTCTTACCCGTACCAAATCCACCCGGAAGGGCGGCGTTCCCACCTAGGGCTATGGGAAAGAGGAAATCCAGTATCCTTTGACCCGTTATTAGGGGAACTACGGGTAGGAGCTTTTTTGTAAAAGGCCTCGCCACCCTCACCGGCCACTTGTGCGCCATGCTTATGTTATACGTCTTTCCATCCTTGTCCCTCAAAACCGCTATTGTGTCCCAAACCGTATATTCCCCAACCTTTATTTCAACCACCTCAAACTCCTCCTC
>LBFQ01000040.1:0-3610 GCA_000980735.1 Candidatus Caldipriscus sp. T1.2 | reverse complement strand
ATATCGTTAGGCTTTGTTTTGCGTGGAACTTTACGAACTTGCTATCGACGAGCCAGTAAAGGATAAACAGGATCCAAATATAGCTTATGCCCGCTATCCACTTGTTTTTCTCAATATCTTCCCTCGTGATTTCCCCTTCCATTCCTAAAAATTCTAAGGTGGAACCGCCTTAAAATCCCTTTATGCTTTTTGTCCTCTCTTATATCCTTATCCCTATGGATGAAAGCCAAACGGACCACCTAAGGGCTTACGGGGTGGTTTATTGGGCGATATCAAGGGGTTATGAGGTTGAGTGGTTGTTAAACTTCAGGGGGGGTTCTTTTCTGATATACTCAAACTCCGAGGAAGTAAAGAGGAGGCTTGTAAGTAGGGGGGTTTATTACGAAACTTTGGGAGAAAGCGACAGACTGGAAATAGAAGGGATAATAGAAAAGAGTAATATGTCTAAGGTGAAGCTTCAGAGCCTCCCAAAGCTCGCGGTTTATGCCCCGAAATACTCGGAACCCTGGGACGATGCGGTAAGGCTTGCCCTTGACTACGCCGAGATCCCTTACGATCTAATATGGGATGAGGAGATATTGCAGGGGAAACTGAAAAATTACGATTGGGTTCATTTGCACCATGAGGATTTTACGGGTATGTTCGGGAAGTTCTGGGCGGGATACTCAAATGCCCCTTGGTACATACAAATGGTAAAAACTTCCGAGAATGTGGCAAAGAAGTATAAATTCAAAGGTGTTAGGGAGCTAAAGCTTGAAGTGGCGAAAAGGATCAAAGAGTTCGTTTCAAATGGGGGTTACCTCTTTGCCATGTGTTCCGCTCCCATAACCTTGGACATAGCTTTAGCCGCGGAAAACGTGGATATATTGGATGTTCCGTTTGATGGGGATCCGGTTGACCCAAACTATCAGGAGAAGTTGGACTTTTCAAAGACCCTATTTTTAAAGTATGCGAAGGTGATAACTAACCCATATATATACGAGCATACGGATGCGGATGCGACGAGGGATATAGCATCTTTAGGGGAGAATTCTTACTTTTACCTTTACGAGTTTTCGGCGAAAATCGACGAAATCCCCACCATGCTTACCCAGAACCACACGAGGGCTATAAAGGAATTTTTAGGTCAGGATTCGGGAGTATATAAGGATAAGCTAAAAAATTACGTTGTTGTCCTTGCGGAGAATACGAGGGTAAATGCCGCAAAGTACATTTTCGCACCTTACGGAAAGGGTTTCTTTAGCTTTTACTTTGGGCACGACCCTGAGGATTACCAGCACTTTGTCGGAGAACCTCCAACCGACCTATCAAAGCACAAAAACTCCCCAAGCTATAGGATAATCCTAAATAACATCTTTTTACCTTCCGCACAGAAGAAGAAACTGAAAACATAATCCACCTTATAATATCCGCACAATGTAGGGGGATTTGGAATTAAATGGTTAGGGGTTCCGTAAAGTGGAAGGTTTCTTATGTAATTTCTTATCCTATTTTTAGGTTCGTTTTGGGTGTTAGGGAATTCGGGAGGGAGAATGTGCCATTACAGGGTCCGGTGATAATAGCATCAAACCACAGGAGCGCTTGGGATCCGCCGGTTTTGGCCTTCGCATCCCCAAGGGAGATCCACTTTATAGCAAGAGGGAGCTTTTTAACCCCCTATTATCCCCATTTTATAAGGTTCTATAATGCCCATCCCATAATAAGGTCCGCCGGGGCAAGGGGGGCCATGCTAACCGCCCTAAGGTTGCTTATGAAAGATCTCGCAATACTTATATTTCCGGAAGGTACGAGAAATAGGACGGAAAGCCCCCTCTTGCCGTTAAAAAAGGGTATTGAGTGGTTAGCGTACAGGGAAGAGATTTACGATAAGGTTGCGGTGGTTCCCACCTACGTTGAAAGGAAAAGGTGGGGCTTTAATGTTTATTTTAACAGGGCGATATACCCGAGGGAGATAAAGAGGGAAGACTTTTTAGAGGTTTTAAAGGAAGGGATTTTAAAGGCTAAGGAAAAAAAGGAGGTAGGGTATGGAATTTGAGATCTTTAAGGAAGTTGAGAGTTTGCCAAGCGATATCATAAAAATGGGAATAGAGGGTGTTGATCTCCCCAAGGAAGGGGAGATAGTGGAAGGCGTGGTGATGGATATAAGGGGGGATGAGGTGTTCATAGACATAGGGGGAAAGGCGGAGGGGATCCTACACATCTCGGAGTTCAAGGGGCAGATCCCGAAGATAGGAGACAGGGTCCTCGTGTACGTGGAGAAGGCGGATGGTGTGAGGGGAATGAAGTTATCAAAGTACAAGGCGGATTTTGAGAGGGCTTGGGATCAGATATACGAGGCATTCCAGAGCGGGGCGATGGTTGAGGGTAAGATCTCAAAGAGGGTGTCGGGTGGTTATATGGTGGATGTTTTCGGGGTGGAGGCGTTTATGCCCAAGTCCCTATCAGGGGATGTTAGCAAGGCGAAGACCCTACATAGCGGTAAAACCATAAGGGTAAAAATAACAAAGGCGGACAAGGAAAAGAAGATAATATAGTCTCGAGGAAAGATGCCCTTGAGGAGGAGGAGATAATAGCAAAGCAGAAGCTATCGGAGCTTAAGCCAGGAATGGTTGTTAAGGGAACAATCACCCACATCATAGAATCCGGTGTGTTCGTTGATATCGGTGGGGTTGAGGGGTTCGTACATATAAGTGAGCTTGCCTGGCACAAGCCCAAGAAGATAGAGGATTTCGTGAAAATAGGTGAGGAGGTATCCGCAAAGGTTCTGGACGTTGACCCGGAAAACAAAAGGCTATCTTATCAATAAAGCAACTTCTACCGCACCCATGGGAGACGGTTGCGGAAAAGTACCCGGTGGGTTCAAGGGTTAAGGGTAAGGTGACGAAATTGGTGGATTTTGGGGCATTCGTTGAGGTGGAGCCGGGGGTGGAGGGTTTGGTTTATATAAGCGAAATAAGGTGGGGAAAGCCCCCCGCCCATCCCTCCGAGGTTTTAAAGGTTGGACAGGAGATAGAAGCTATAGTTTTAAATGTGGATGTTGAAAGGCAGAGGATGTCTTTGGGGATAAAGCAAACCCAGCCGGATCCTTGGACTACCGTAAGGGAGAGGTACAAGATCGGGGATAGGGTAATTGGGAAGGTTTACGACTTTGACCAGTACGGGGCATTTGTTGAGCTTGAGGACGGGATTGTGGGTTACCTTCACGTTTCCAACATATCCTGGACGAAGAAATTCAAGCATCCCTCTGAAGCCCTAAAGAAGGGCAAAAAGTACGAACTTTACGTTCTCGGAATAAACGATAAGGAGCACTTCGTGGAGCTATCCCTAAAGCACCTTTATCCCAACCCTTGGGAGAAGCTCCAGAAAGAGGTAAGCGAAAATACACCTTTAAAGGTCGTGGTAAGGGGAGCATCAAGCAAGGGACTTATAGTGGAGCTTGCGGATTATCAGGTGGAGGGCTTTGTTCCAATATCACAGCTTGTAAGGAAATCTCCATTTGAATATAAAGCGGGAGAAGAGATAGATGTTGCGGTAATAAGTATTGAGGCAGATAAGAAGAGGATCGTTTTATCCGAGAAAGCGTACCAGAGGATAAAGGAGGAGATGGAAA
>LBFQ01000039.1 GCA_000980735.1 Candidatus Caldipriscus sp. T1.2 | reverse complement strand
ATACAACCCAAAAACATACCAAGCTCAAACCCCAAGAATAGGGCATGCAAGAAAGCCTTTCCATCCAAAAATAATGAGAAAACCCCCGCAAGGAAAGCCAAGCCCATAAACATGTAAGAGATCCTGTCGTAGATCTTTTTGGAGATTTTAAGGCGGTAATAAATAAGGGGAAGGAGCTGGAAGGAGAGAAAGAGCAAGAAACCCAACTTGAAAGCCAAGCTGTTAAGGAAATAGCCAAGAAGCATAAAAGCGAAGCTTAAATAAGCCGATATCTTGAAAAGTCCCCCCTTAATTTTCGGGAAGGGTATCGTTGCATGTTGAACCGCGATTATGTAAAACGGAACAAAGCCCAGCAGAAGATTTCTGTAAACTTCTTGAAAGTTTCCCTTGGGGATAACCGAAATCAAGAAAATTAAGGAGCTTAAAGCGAAAAGTTTCGCCCAAAGGAGGGGTCCCTCAGTCCAAAAACTCCCTCTCAAGTATTCCCAAAACTTCGTAAGGGTTCTTGAAGTTTCCACCTTCAAACATCTTCCTTATATCGTACTTTTGCCTAACCTTATTTAAAAATCTCTTTGTAAGGAGGTTTTCTATCTGCTCCACCATCCTGTTTATCCTCTTTTCCTTCAGCCTTTCCCCGAGAAAATCCCTGTGTTTTAGTATGGCATCCGCGAGGTCCTTTATACCTTCACCGCTCAGGGCGACGGTCTTTATTATTGGGGGTTTCCACTCGTTCGGAGATAAAGATACAACCGCAGAAAGCTCCCTTACGAACCTATCCGCCCCCTCCCTATCCGCCTTATTTACTACGAAAACGTCCGCGGTTTCCATAAGCCCCGCCTTTAAAGCCTGAACGGAATCCCCCGCCTCCGGAACAAGTACTACCACCACCGTATCCGTAGCCTTAACCACATCAACCTCGGATTGCCCAACCCCCACCGTCTCTATTAGAACCATATCGTACCCGAATGCGTCAAGGACATCCGCCACCATACCCGTGGTTTCCGCAAGCCCCCCAAGGCTTCCCCTTGATGCCATACTCCTTATGAATATCCCCCTCTCCATAGCCTTAACCATCCTAAGCCTATCCCCCAAAACCGCCCCCCCCGTGAAGGGTGATGAGGGATCCACTGCTATTATTGATACCCTAAATCCCCTCTCCAAAATCTCCACCGCGAGTTTATCAACCAAAGTACTTTTTCCCGCCCCAGGGGGACCCGTTATTCCCACCCTGTAAGCCTTCCCCACCTTTGGATATATCCTCCTGAAGATCTCATCTATTTCCCAAAGATTTTCAACAAACGTTATAAGTCTTGCGAGTGCCCTCTCATCACCCCTTTCAAAACCCTCCAATATCTCCCCAAGATCCCTCATAAAACCACAAGTTTGCCCAAGGGTTTTAACCCCTTCCTCCTTATGACGTTTTTCGTATCCACTATTATCTCCGCATTCTCCGCTATAAGCTCGTAATTTACATTATCGTGGTCGGTGGTTATCATAACCACATCGGTCCAATCAAGCGACTTCTTTAGATCCATGGATTTCATATTTCCGAATGTGGGAACATGGGGATCGTGGTAAGCTACTTCCGCGCCCTTTGACCTCAAAATGTGCATTATTTCTATCGCGGGGCTTTCCCGTGTATCCGATATGTTCTTTTTGTATGCCAACCCCACAATTAGGATCCTTTCCCCCTCAATTTTCCTTCCCGCCTTTTTTAATGCATCCTCAAGGAGGGAAACGGTGAATTTTGGCATGTACTTGTTGATTTTATCGGCAAGTTCTATAAGCTCCGCGTTTATACCGAGGCTTTTTACCTTCCACAGGAGGTATATGGGATCTATAGGTATGCAATGCCCACCCACACCCGGACCCGGGTAAAACTTCATAAATCCAAAGGGCTTTGTGGCCGCAGCCTCTATTACCTCCCAAACGTCAACGTTGAGCTTGTGAGAAATTATGGCAAACTCATTTACAAGGGCTATATTTAACGCCCTAAACGTGTTTTCAAGGAGCTTTGTCATCTCCGCGGTTCTCGCGTTTGAGACGGGTATTACCTTTTCAACCGCATGAGAGTAAAAATCCACCAAGAGCTCGGTTGCCTTAGGATCCAAACCCCCAACAATTTTAGGCGTATTATGGAACTTCCATACCTTATCCCCCGGATTGATCCTCTCTGGTGAAAAACCCAAGAAGAAATCCTCCCCATACTTAAATCCCCTACTTTTTAGAAACTCCCCCAACTCCTCCGTATGACCCGGATACGTGGTACTCTCAAGGCTTATCAAAACGGGCGGTTGCATATAGTCCGCTATATCATTAAATGCTCTAACAATATATGAAACGTCGGGTTCCCCCTTTTCATTTAGAGGTGTAGGTACGGTAACCACTATCACCTGCGCTGAGGATATTGCGCCTTTATTGCTCATACCCTCAAGGTACCCATCATTTACCAACCTTGCGAGCTCATCCGATGGTATATCCTCTATATAGCTTTTACCCTCGTTTATGCTCCTTACCTTTGATACGTCTATGTCAAAGACGGTTGTTTTGAAGCCCGCCTTTGCGAACTCCACCGCTAAGGGAAGACCCACATATCCCCCACCTATTACGCATATCCTTGCGCTTTTCTTCTTGATAAGGTTTTTTAATTTCTTGAAGCTGTCCATCACTGTGAAAGGAAGCTTAAAAGTGCCTTTATCGTGTGTAGTCTGTTTTCCGCTTGTACGAAAACTAGGGACCTTTCGCTCTCTATAACCTCATCCGTTATTTCTTCTCCCCTGTGGGCGGGTAGGCAATGCATAACTTTTGCATGTTCTGGGGCAAACTTCAAAAGTTCCTCGTTAACCTGATAACCCTGAAATGCCTTCCTCCTTATTTCCGCCTCCGTCTCTTGACCCATAGAAGCCCATACATCCGTATATATAAAATCCGCCCTTGAGACCGCAGATTTCGGATCCCTAACTATGTTTATTTGCGAGCCAGTCCTTTTCGCCATTTCCAACGCTTTTTCCACTATCTCCTTTGGGGGTTCGTATCCCTCGGGGCATGCTATTGTAAAATCCGATCCGAGTAAGGCGGACATAAGCATCAGGGAGTTAGCTACGTTATTCCCATCCCCAATAAAGGCGAGATGGAAACCCAGATCCCCGGTTATCTCTATCATGGTTTGAAAGTCCGCAAGGGCCTGACAGGGGTGCTCTAAGTCGGATAGGGCGTTTATTACGGAGAGGTTGGGTGCATAATCTCTAAACTCTTGAAAAACCTTGTGATCAAATACCCTCGCAAAAACCCCATCAATCCACCTCTCTAGGTTCCTTGCCACATCCTTTACGGGCTCCCTCTTCCCCAAACCTACATCGTTTGGAGAAAGGTAAAAGGTCTCCCCTCCTAATTCCCTCACCGCCACCTCAAAGGTCACCCTGGTCCTGAGGGATGGTTTTTCGAAAAGGATCGCCCAGATTTTCCCCTTTAATATATCGCTCTTTCTCTTTCCAGCCTTCCTCTCGATCTTATAGTGCCTCGCTATCTCCAAAACTTCCAACGTTTCTTCCTTCCCGAGATCCAAAACGGATATGTAATATCTCCCCCTCATATCACTTCCCCTTTGCCTTTTTCAGATCCTCCGCCCTCTTGAAATCCGCCACCGCGTCTTTTGTCCTCCCAAGAGCCTTGTATATTGCCGCCCTAAGTTCGTAAAGGGTTGGATCATCCTTCTTCATGCTTATCGCCAAATTTACGTAATCCAATGCTTCCTTGTATCTTTTCGCATCGTATAGAACTCCAGCTATTGAGAAGGGTATCCTGTATTCATCGCTCTTTAGTTCGTAAGCCTTTTTTAGGTATTCCACCGCCTTATCATAGTTTCCAAGCTGGGCATAAGCCTGACCGAGGTTCGCCAAAATCTCGTAATCATCGCTCTTCATCTGATAAGCCTTTTCAAGGTTTTCCGCCGATTCTTTGTAATTCCCCTTCTCAAACAGGATGATCCCAAGCTCCTTATATGCTTCCACCATAGCGGTATCTTTTATTATTCCCCTTAGGATCTTCTCCGCGGTGTCCTTGTTCCCCTCGTAAGAGTAGAGTATCGCAAGTTGCAACCTTGCCTTGGGATTTTTTGGATCCAAGCTAACCGCCTTTTCAAGGTACTCCCTTGACTTCCTCTCATCCCCAAGGGAATTGTATACTCCATGGAGAAGAAGGTAGGTGTTTGCATTTTTCGGATCCAACTTCTCCGCCTCCTGAAGGTACCTTAGGGCTTCTTGAAGCTTGTTTTCCTGAATTAGGACTATAGCCGCGTTTTGGAAGATCGTGGGAAGGGCGCTGAAGGGCATTAGATTCTGACCCGCTATTGAAAGCTCCTTTTCAAACTTCTCCTTCCTCCTGTAAGATGTGTCTAAACTGAATGCCTTTATGAAATCTTCGGATGCCTTTACCCACTCGTTTTTCCTCGTATATATGTATCCCCTCCATATGTAGGGTTTGGGGGAATTGGGCTGGTCGTTTATCCAAGCGTTCGCGTTCTCCTCCGCCTTCTCAAGGTTGTTGTTCTGGATGTATATCTTTGTGCTTGATGCGGCGGGGGATCCCACGGAAGCGCATCCATATAATAAAATCAAAAGGGAAAGCCTTTTGAGCATAGGCGGGAATTATACCGCGGTTTTATTACTTACCCTTTAAAAACTCCTCAAACCCTTCCAAAGCCTCCCTTCCCATCCTTGTACTTGCCAAAATGTGGGCGGTAAGATCCCTGAAATTCTCCGAAGGATACGGCCTGTAAAGTTTCAAAAGTTCCTTTGTTTTCCTCACCGCCAAGGGTTTGTTTGATAGGATCAGATTTACAAACTCCCGAACTTTCCCCTCAAGTTCATCATCCTCAACAAACTCGTCTATTAAACCTATCTCCTTAGCCTTATAAACATCAAAAACCTCGGCGGTTAAAAAGAACCTACGGGCATTTTGGTACCCTATTCTCCTTATTGCGAATGAGGATACGACGGAGGGCACCATACCGATTTTTACTTCGGAAAAGGAAAAACTCGATGACTTTCCCGCTATCGCTATATCACATACGCTTACAAAACCTAAACCCCCACCCCTAACCGCCCCCCTTATCTTGGCTATCGTTGGAACCGGTATGTTGTCAACAGCTTTGTATGTATCAAAAAGGAGTAAGGCATCCTTGTAGTTTTCCGAATATTCAGCCCTTGCCATCTCCCTCATCCATCTAAGATCCCCACCCGCGCAAAAGTGCTTCCCCTCCCCCTCTAATATCACCACCCTAACATCCTCATCCGAAGATAGCCTTTCCGCGATTTCCTTTATTTCCCTTAGCATCTCCCCGTTAAAGGCGTTTCCCACCTCCGGCCTATTAAATACTATCCTTGCGACTTCTCCTTCCTTCTCAAACTTTACGAACCTCATCTCGGTGATTCTAAACCAGAAGTATCTGGGGGTTCTTCCGTGTAATAAACCTTTATCGTTGAACCCAAGGGTACATCCGAGCCTGGGGGCGGTTCAAGCCTCGTTACGTATCCAGGTTCCTCATCGAGGGTATAAACGGGTTCAATTTTCACCTTAAAACCCAGATCCTGCAAGGATCTTAACGCCATATCCAGCGACATCCCCACTATATCCGGCACCCTCCTATATGTTTTCCCACCCGAAACCGTAACAAAGATCTTCCTTCCCCTTTTTACCTTAGTGTTTGGGGGTGGTTCCTGCCCTATCACCAAACCCTGCGGGTGTTCCAAGCTCGGAACTATGGTATCAACAACTAGGTTTAATCCGACCCTTTGCGCCTCCGCCTTAGCCTCATCCACGCTTTTTAACCTAAGGTTTGGAACCACGGTGGTGTTGTACCTACCCTGAAAAATCGGTATTATCAAACTCAGAAAAATGTCAAAGAAAAAGAGCCAAAATATAACCCAAAAAATAAAATAACCGCCGAACTTTAAGAAAACCTTCAGCTTATCCATCATGCGGACCTTTTGAGCCTATGCTTTTCGTGCCAATCCCTCAAATAATTTATTATCTCCTCTAGGGGCGTCCCCGGACCGAAGATCCTACCTACCCCCATACTTTCAAGAACCTTGGCATCCTCATCGGGTATTATCCCACCTCCAAAAAGTAGAACATCATCCATACCCTTCTCCTTCATAAGCTTCAGGATCTTGGGAAAGTAGGTCATATGGGCACCAGAAAGTATGGATATTCCTATGGCATCAACGTCCTCCTGAAGGGCCATATTTACCACGTTTTCCGCGGTTTGATGCAAACCCGTATATACAACCTCAAACCCAGCATCCCTAAGCGCCCTCACTATTATTTTTGCACCCCTATCATGCCCATCCAACCCCACCTTCGCTATGAGGATCTTCATCGGCCTTTCCTTCATTTCCAAAAATTTTAAGGTGGGAAAGGGTCCTTTGCTTGATTTTAACAACCCCCTTTTTTTATTTTCGGTTAAAGATTTTAGCGAAAAGTTTTGGGTGTATAGGGAATAAGGAACAGATTGGGATTTTGCTTCTTCCGTTCAACTTCATTCAGGGTGGGTGGAGATAAACTTTACAAACTGTATGCGGTTGTTTCGGATAGCAGGGTATTAAAGAACAGCCAATTTCAGGGAATGGAACGGTTTTATAATACCTTACGTATGAAAGGGTACATTTTACGCACTTCCTCGCTATGGGTTAGGGGGCTAATATTAGCCCTATTCACACAGTACGCTTACGCCCTGTGACATTCGCAAAAACTTACGGGGGATCAAGTGATGATTATGCTCGTTTCGTTCAACAGACATCTGATGGTGGATATATAGTGGCAGGTACTACATATTCCTTCGGTGCTGGCGAGTGGGATATTTTCCTCATCAAGACTGATGCGAAAGGGAATATACAATGGGCTAAAGCTTACGGGGGAAAAGGTTCTGAACAGGCTTCTTCCGTTCAACAAACATCTGACGGTGGATATATCGTGGCGGGTTATACAACTTCCTTCGGTGCTGGCAAGGGGGATGTTTTTCTCATCAAGACTGATGCTAACGGGAACATAATCTGGGCTAAAACTTACGGGGGGAAAGGTGATAATTCAGTTTCTTCCGTTCAACAGACATCTGACGGCGGATATATCGTGGTAGGTACTACAGGTTCCTTCCGTGGGGGCGATACTGATATTTTCCTCATCAAGACTGACGCGAAAGGGAACATACAATGGGCTAAAACTTACAAGGGAACAGATGATGATTATGCTTTGGCTTCTTCCGTTCAACAGACATCCGATGGTGGATACATAGTGGTGGGTAGGACAGGTTCCTTCGATACGGGTGAGGATGAGATTTTTCTTATCAAAGTTGATGCGAAAGGGAATATACAATGGGCTAAAACCTACGGGGGAAAAGGTTCTGGAGAGGCTTCTTCCGTTCAACAGACATCCGACGGTGGATATATCGTGGCAGGTACTACAGATTCTTTTGGTGCGGGCGGTGATGATATTTTCCTCATCAAGACTGACGCGAAAGGGAACGTACAATGGGCTAAAACTTACGGGGGAGCGGGTGATGATTACGCTTATTCCGTTCAACAGACATCCGACGGTGGATACATCGTAGCGGGTTATACACGTTCCTTCGGTGCGGGCTGGGATGATATTATCCTCATCAAGACTGATGCAAGAGGAAATATAGGTTCTTGTTCAATAGTTCAAGATGCAAGTCCAATTGTAAATAATGCCTCCTTTCCTGTAACTTCACAGTCTCCTTCCGTTTCTTCCCCAAGTCCCACCGTTAATTCCGTATCTCCCACCGTTACATCTCCAAACCTCACCGTTTCAGCACCCTGTCCATAACCCATCCGAATAACCCCATATAAGGAAGTTAGGCTTGAGCTTTCAAAGGGCGTTGGCTTATATGCTCCATTAAACGAAATATCTCCCGGAGAAGCAGGAGATACAAAAATCCCTCAAATTCTCCTCAAAAACCTCCAAGGGTAAATATTTTAAGCTGTCCGCCCCAAGGAACTTCCTTATTCCCTCAACGTCCATCTGGTTTGCTATAAGCTCCCTCCTGTTTGGAGTATCTATCCCATAATAGCAGGGTCCTATAACGGGTGGAGAACCTATCCTTACGTGCACCTCCTTTGCCCCCACCTCCCTAACCATTGAAACTATCTCCCTCATCGTTGTG
>LBFQ01000038.1:26163-28766 GCA_000980735.1 Candidatus Caldipriscus sp. T1.2 | reverse complement strand
GCGAAAAGCTAACCGTGTTTAATGTTGGGGTGCTAATTGTTAGGCTTACGTTTTGAACTATACCGCAGGTCCCAATATTACCCAAAGTATCCGTTTTAATAAGGAAGAAATCGTAATTTCCCGCCGTGAAAGACAGGGTTCTTCCCGCCATAACATACCCACCTTCGGAGGTCTGTTGTATGGAGGAGGCGTGGTCCCATTGTGATCCACCGTAAGTCTTGCTCCACTGAAGGGTACCGCTTGAGTTGAACCTTGTCAAAAAGACATCCCCGATGGTATCCGAACCAAAGGATTTCGTTATTCCAGTTGCTATGAAACCTCCATCGGACGTTTGATCAACGGAATAGAAAGCATCCATTTGCGTTCCCCCCAAAACCCTGTGCCATTGTACATTTCCGCTTGAGTTAGTTTTAACGATAATGGCGCTTGTATCCCCGGATGAGGTATAGTAACCCACCACCACAAAACCGCCATCCGACGTAATCTGGACGTCGTATCCGAAATCAGGCCCAGAGCTCCCATAAGCCCTCGCCCAAACTACATTTCCACTGCCATCCAACTTCATAAGGAATATATCCGCATTCCCGGAACCGTAAGAGCCCGTTCTACCCGCCACTATATATCCCCCATCCGAAGTGCGTTTAACGGAATATGCCTGATCGTGATATATGGTATCCCCAAACCACCTAACCCATTGCAAATCTCCCGAGCTATTTATCTTCATAACTAGGATCTCGTTTTGGGAACTGGAGCTCCTACTTTGTGCCCCTCCAACCACGAGGTAACCACCATCGGAGGTTTCTATAACATCCGAGGGTTCATCGTCAAGTGAGGGATTACTATACACCCTGCCCCATTGCAAGTTCCCGTTGGAGTCGGTCTTTATAAGTAGTACATCCCATCTGTTCGTATCCACGAAAGATCTCGTTCTTGCCACGGTAATATATCCCCCATCCGAGGTTTGTTTGACGGAAAAAGCCCTTTCCTCACGGGGTCCCCCGTACCTCTTACTCCATATAACATTTCCAAGACTATCAACCTTTATGAGTATCACATCTCCGGGATCCGAAGCGGAAGGTGTAAAAAGCCCCGCCATAATGTATCCGCCGTCGGACGTTTTTTGAACCGAATATCCCACATCATACCTCGTTCCCCCATAAGATCTCGCAAAAGCCACCGCGTAAGCCCTATCAAAAAAGGCAAATATACCAGCGCTTATAAGGAAAACCTTAAGCCCCTTCATAACACGAGAATTCTGAAGGAGAAATTTGAGCCAATAAAATAAAAAACGCGTGAAACTTAATAAACGCGTGAAACCTTACCCCCTTAAAATTTTTGTATGTTCCTTGTATCCTTCTTTGTGCATCCAGAAACCGCCCTTTGGGTGGATGGAAGGCTCTTTGTTAGCGATATTGGAGAGTTTAACAAGAGGGACGGAAAGGTGTACGTAAGGAAGGGTAGTAATTGGGAGGTTTATGCCCCATACCTAAACGACCCGAAGGGTTTGGCATACTGTGGGGGATCTCTATACGTCGCGGATGTGGATAGAATTTGGATGGTGAAGGATAAGGCAACAGTTTTCCTTTTGGTTGGACCCAAGGACTTTTCCGCAAAGTTCCTAAATGGGATAAACTTATGGGAACGCCATCTTTGAGGTTGATCTTTCCAGAAAAACCGTAAGGAAAATTTTAGATGTTGAAAAACCAAACGGGCTAACGTAACCTTTACGGAGCCTGGCAGGATCCTTTAGATACACTTTTTGTGAGCTATGATATTTCTGGGGGAGATTGGATAATTTATGACCCAGAAAGTATGTCCATAATCGCTTCTGGGTACGAAGCTGGGAAGGAACATACGGTCTTGATAACTTCGGACAGGAGACATACGGTATTGTTGGAAAGTTTATATACCCCTTTTGGAAGAGGGTAAAGTTTTAGAAAAGAGGATCAGGTAAAACCCCGTTATAATACCCGCTTATGCTTAGCCTCGTAATATTTTTCCCTGTATTAGCCGCCATTCCCGTCCTGTTTTTTGACCCATCTTGGAACAGAAGGGTTTGGGCTTACGGTACTCTTGCCGCCCTCCTTGAGTTCATATTTTCCTTGGCCTTGCTTTATAACTTTGACTTTTCAAGGGCCGGAGACTTCCAGCTTGTTGAAGAGTTCCCATTTTTGGGTTTGCAGAACGCCCCATACAAGGTCGGTGTTGATGGCCTCGCCCTGATCCTTATCCTCCTCACCACATTCCTGACACTAATAAGTATAATCTCCTCGTATAACTACATTAAGGAAAAGATCAGGGAGTATGTCGTCTCGATGCTAGCCCTTGAAACCGCCATGATAGGTGTATTTGCCAGCTTGAACCTCATCCAGTTCTTCATTTTCTGGGAGGCACAGCTTATACCCATGTTCATCCTTATAGCCCTATGGGGGCATGAGAATAGGGTTTATGCGGCTTTCAAGTTCCTCATATACACCGCCTTTGGTTCCATATTTATGCTCGTCGCCTTAATTTGGCTTTTCATAAATTACGAAACATTTGATTACCAATACCTCCTCAACGAAACATCCAAACTTGACCTATACACCCAACAGCTCCTTTTC
>LBFQ01000038.1:20442-26143 GCA_000980735.1 Candidatus Caldipriscus sp. T1.2 | reverse complement strand
GCCTTATTCTTAATAGTGGGTATGCTTTATGAAAGGAGGCACACGAGGCTGATAAGGGAATATTCGGGGATAGGTAGGTCCGTCCCAAATCTGGCAACATTTCTTGTAATTATGTCCCTTGCATCCATAGGGCTTCCAGGGCTTTCCGGGTTCGTCGGCGAGTTCATGTGCCTATTGGGGGCTTATAACAGGGAACCTCTTTGGGGTATTCTGGCGGTTCCGGGTGTGGTAATAGCGGCGGTTTATATGCTTTCCCTTGTAAGAAGGGTGGTTTTTGGACAGTTGGATCCCGAAAGCGCCAAGATGCTTGATCTATCCCCAAGGGAGACCCTCATACTTGTGGCAATTTTAGTTTTTGTGGTTTGGATGGGTGTTTATCCAAAAACTTTTTTGGACTTTACCAACTCCGTATCCGAAATATTGCATACAATGATTAGATGAGCCCATCCGAGGCCCAAGCTTATATCATGGGGAACGTAAGGAAAACTGAGGAAATACTTTTAAGTCTTGGGAAGTCTTTGGGTTTTTATCTCTCAAGGCCCGTGATTTCCGAAGATGGGGAGATGGTTTTGGAAAAGGGGGAGAGGATAGACGGGAGAAAGCTGTTTTTAATGAAGAGGAAAAAAGTAAAGGAGGTTTGGGTTCATAGGAAACCAAGAGTTTTTGTTGGAATTGAAAACGATCACCTAAGACAGATTTTATTACTTCTTTCCGTTGAGGAGGGGTTTGAGATAGGGATAGGTAGGGCGGATTTTTTTATAACGGGATATAAACCCCAAAGGGTGAAATTTCTGGTCTCCGGCGTAGAGCAGGATCCCGCTTCAAACCTTGCGGTCTTTACATACGAAAGTGGGGTTATGGGTTTCTTTGTGGATGGAAGTATATCGGATGCGATCGTCTCCGCATACATATACATTTTTCCGGCGCTTAGATCCTCCTTTGGTTCGTCGGATCCGTATCTAAAGAAGATGTATCTACCTTCCGCGAGCGCATACAAGAAGGGTTTGGGTGGAAGGAGCCTATTTCTTCCCGCAAGGATCACGGAGGATAGCCTAGTTGAAATATTGGATAAGGAGGATGAAAGCTATCTAATTTGCGATGCCCTCGTTCATATCCCGCCCGATGTTTATAAGATCAACGAGGAGGACGAATTGGAGGTTTATCTGATAAGATGAGGATCCCGAGGATCTTAGTAATATCTTCCCCTTCCGGGGGAGGAAAGACGACGGTCGCACAGATCTTAAAAAACTTTGGATTTTCCCATATTACTACCGCAACCACGAGGGAAAGAAGGCCATACGAGAGGGATGGAATAGATTACCATTTTGTGGATGTTGAAACCTTTAAGAGTTGGATAAGGGAAGGGAAATTACTTGAATGGGCGGAAATTTACGGAAACTATTACGGCGTCCCAAGGGAAAACCTTTACAGGGAACTTGAAAGGGGAAGGAACGTCGTACTAACCTTGGATATAAATGGGAAGAGGGCCCTTGAGGGGATCTTCGGTGGGGATAATAGATATAAGTTCGTTAGCGTTTTTCTCCTTCCCCCATCCATTGAGGAGCTTGAAAGGAGGATGAGGGAGAGGGGTGAGGATGAATTGACGATAAAAAGGAGAATAGATAAAGTTAAAGAGGAGATTGAAAACGCAAGGGAATACGATTTTACCGTCGTAAATAGCGATCTGAATGAGACGGTTAAATTTATCTTATGTAAGGTTCTCTAAGGTTGGGTTTCCTCCCAATCCCTCTTTATCTGCGAGAATATATCCCTGATTTTCCTTTCCATTTCTTCGTTCTCCAACCTTTCCAGTATAACCTCCACCCCCTCCACCTTAAAAACCTCCTTCAAGATCTCCGATCCGTTCTCCAGCTTCTCCTTTATAACCTTATCCCCCACGTAAATTTTTAAGCTTCCGTTCACGATTTCATAACGAGAGCTTTCAAGATAGGCGGAAAGACCCGGGAAATTCCTTCTAAGGATGTCTATGGGGGGATCTTCCGTGATTACATTCGTTTTCTTTACTTCTTCGGATTTCTGAACTCCCAATAGGGAACTTATCTCATCAATATTCACGACCCTTTTGAAAGAGCACATCCTTGCGATATCGTAAGTTATCCATGATCTTGGGGAGAAGGTATCCCTGACGTGGAATTCCATATCAAGGGCCATTCTCAAAAGTATGGTTTTCTCCTCAAAGCTTAGGTTTTCCGTTTTTTCCAAGAGGAGATTTTCCAAAAACTTTACAAATCCCCCGGCGAACTCCTGAGGGGAAAACTCCCCCAAAATTTCTTCAACGCTTTGCATGGCTCCCTTGAAGTCCCCCCTTACTATATACTCCAAAAGATTGGAAAACCTCTCCCTCGGCACCACGCCAAGCATCTTTGAGACGTAAAACTCATCAACGTTTTTGTCGGAAAATATACTCGCCTGCTCGAGGAGAATAAGGGCATCCCTCATACTACCTTCCGCCCTTTCCGCTATCATTGATAGGGCTTCCTCCGTAGCATATATTCCCTCAAGCTTACATACATGTTTTAACCTTTGAATTATCGCGTGTTTTGGGTGGGGTTTTAGGTTGAACTTTTGTAGTCTTGATAGGATGGTGGCGGGTATCTTGTTGGGCTCCGTGGTTGCAAGGATGAAAACCACATGTTTTGGTGGCTCTTCAAGGATCTTAAGGAGGGAATTGAAGGCTTCGTTTGTAAGCATATGTGCCTCGTCAATGATATACACCTTATACCTTGAGGATGGTAAAAACCTGGCGTCCTTCTGTATCTCCCTTACGTTCTCTATCCCCCTGTTTGATGCCGCGTCTATCTCAATTATGTCCGTTGCCTTCCCTTCGTTAAAGTCCATACAAAATTTACAGGAATTGCAGGGTTTTGATGTGGGACCAAGCTCGCAGTTTAAACCCTTCGCAAAGAGCCTCGCTAAGGTAGTTTTCCCTATACCCCTTGGACCGGCAAAAAGTAAAGCTTGAGGAATTTCCTTCTTGTCAAGGGCCCTTGCCAAAACCCTAACTACGAACTCCTGTCCCACCACCTCCGAGAAATCTTTGGGTCTGTATTTATTCGCAAGGCTCATCTTCTTTAAGTTCCTTCGCCTCCTCTATAAGGAGGATGGGTATATCATCCTCAATCCTGTATTTCACCTTGCAATTTAAACACCTAAGTTCGTTCATCTTTGGACAATAAATTAAATCCCCCTTACACTTCGGACAAGCAATCACCTCAAGGAGCTCCTTACTTAACATTCTTCAAATTTGGCAAAAATTCAAGGAACCTCTCCGCCTCGTCCTCGGACGAGAATTTTATCTCCACGCTTAGATGTTTCTTTGACCTCTTAACCCTCGCGTTTAAACCCTTCTCCTTAAACCTCAAAGCCAAATTTTTCAAAATCTCCGTATCCTTCCTCTCCTGAGATGGGCTTATCAAGTTTTCTAGATCCCTAACGCTCAAATTCTCCTCCAATATCCTCCTCGCCCAATTTACGATCTCCTCGTTGTCCTTCAAACGTAAAAGTACCCTCGCATGCCCCTCGCTTATTTTACCTTCCGCCAGCATATTCAAAACTTCCAAGGGCAAATTCAGGATCCTTAGTATGTTTGTAATTGCGCTCCTACTTTTCCCCAAATACCTTGAAATCTCCTCATCCGTAAGCCCCATCTCCTCCTTTAAGATCTTTATCGCCCTCGCCCTCTCAACGGGATTTAAGTCCTCCCTCTGTAAGTTCTCCACCAACGACAATATCATCATCTCCTCATCCGATACCTCCTTCACCACCGCCGGGATCCTGCTTAAACCCGCCATCTTCGCCGCCCTCCACCTCCTCTCCCCCGCAACTATCTCGTACTTCCCATCCTTCTCCCTAACTATTATTGGTTGCAATACGCCAAACTCTTTAATAGATTCCGCAAGTTCCTTAAGTTCCTCCTCCGAGAACCTCCTCCTTGGCTGGTTTGGGTTTGGAACGATCTCGTCTATGGGAATTAACTTCTGAACTTCTACTTTCGTATCAACTGAGAGGATCGCCTCCAAACCCCTACCCAACTGCCCAACTTTCTCATCTTTCAACCTGTCCAAAATCTCCTTTGCCAAATCCACGTAAGCGTACGAGCCTGGGGAATCCGGGGAGTGTAATATTGCGGGAAGCCCAAAGCTTGGAGCCTCCGCAAGTTTGACGTTCCTCGGTATAACGGTTCTGAAAACCTTATCTTGGAAGTGCCTGTATATTTCTTCATAAACCTCCTGGGAGAGCCTTATCCTCTTGTCATACATGGTAATCAAAAGGCCCAATATTCCGAGCTTTGGATTCAAGGTGGCTTGGATGTACTTTATAGTATTTAAAAGCTGGGCTAAACCCTCAAGGGCGTAATATTCCGCCTGTACGGGTATTAAGACATTTTCCGCGGCGGTTAATGCCAAAATCGTTAATGTGCCTAAGGATGGAGGGGTGTCTATCACTATGAAATCGTAATTCAGACCCCTTAAGGCATCCTTTAACCTGTACTCCCAATTCTTTTGATTCCTTATAGCCTCAACCCCTATTAGGTCAGGAGTTGATGGTATGCAATCAAGCCCATTTATCCTCGTCCTGTAAATTACATCCCTAAGTTCCGCATTTCCCGTTAAAAGGTCGTAAAGGTTCGGTTCCTTGCCCTCAAGACCAACCCCGATACTTGCGTTTGCCTGAGAATCCGCGTCTATTAGGAGGACCCTCTTGTTCATCAGGGCCCAAGCTGCGGATAAATTTACCGCGGTCGTCGTCTTCCCTACACCACCCTTTTGGTTTGCTATGGCCAACTTCATCACCAACCCCTTGTCTGCAAGAGTTCGGATTCCTCAAGCTTCCTCACATCTATCCCCCTCATCGCCTCACCGAGGTTCCTTGAGATCCTCGCCAAAACCTTGGGGTTGTCGTAATAAGCTACAGCCTCCACTATGGCACTTGCCATCCTCTCCGGATTCGAGGACTTGAAAATCCCGCTACCAACGAAAACCGCCTCTGCTCCGAGTTGCATCATTAATGCGGCGTCGGCTGGAGTTGCTATTCCCCCCGCGGCAAAGTTGGGTACGGGAAGTTTCCCATGTTCCGCCACGTATTTCACAAGTTCGTATGGGGCTTGAAGTCTCTTTGCCTCCGCAAAAAGCTCATCCTCCCTTAGGGAAGTTAGCCTCCTTATCTCCTTCTGTATTAGCCTCATGTGGCGCACCGCCTCCACCACGTTTCCCGTCCCCGCTTCCCCCTTGGTCCTTATCATCGCCGCACCTTCCGCTATCCTCCTCAAAGCCTCCCCCAGATCCCTCGCTCCGCATACAAAGGGAACCTTAAATTCATGTTTGTTTATGTGGTTTTCCTCATCCGCAGGTGTTAAAACCTCACTCTCATCTATAAAATCCACCCCAAGCTCTTCAAGGATCTGTGCTTCAACGAAATGCCCTATCCTGACCTTTGCCATTACCGGTATTGAGACCGCATCCATGATCCTTAGAATTATCTCGGGATCCGCCATTCTGGCAACTCCACCCTCCTTCCTAATATCCGCGGGAACCCTCTCAAGTGCCATAACCGCCACCGCCCCAGCCCTCTCCGCTATTTTTGCCTGTTCGGGAGTGGTCACATCCATTATCACCCCACCCTTCAACATCTGCGCAAGCCCCACCTTTACCTTCCAAGTTCCCGTCATCATATGTGAATA
>LBFQ01000038.1:9669-20422 GCA_000980735.1 Candidatus Caldipriscus sp. T1.2 | reverse complement strand
GGGCGCAAAATAACCGGAAAGGAAGATGTAAATTGAGAAGATTATTCCATCAATTTGACTTATCCTCTCCGTCCAAAAGGCGAGAAAGGAAAGAGTATATTGCATCATAAACCTCAGGATGAAAACAACGAGAACCAAAATCAGGTAGATCAGGACATAAAAGGGGTTTGGGATCCAAAAGGCTTGTGGGTAAAGGGTGAAGAAAACCAAAACAATGGCAAGCATGAAGGGGAGCTTAGCCAACCTCTCCCCTATATGCATCCCAACGTAATACCACATGGGATCGTAGGGTTTAGAAGGAGGGGGGAAAGGAAGCCGTTTAAAACGCTAGCCTCAAACTCCCAAATCACCCAGACGCTTACAAGCTCCTGCGTGATAAATACTCCGAGGAAGTACCTTGCAAAATCCACTCCTTCCATTTCCAATACCCCAAGTTCCGCTAACTTTATCCATATCCCCATAAGTATGAAGGGTAAAATACCAGAGAGCATCCAAAAGAAGATCTCCGACCTGTACTCGAGCATATATTGGTAATAAACCTCAACTAGAACTAAGAACTTGCGAAGAGCCTTGAATAAACCCATCGGAAGAATAAGGCGAAAACAAAGAAAAACAGGAAAGGTATAGTCCTTTGCAGGATAAAGGCCCTTAAGGTTATAGCCCAGGGAACCGAAATTGCGGATGAAAGGAGGATCTCTCGGAACTTGAAGGGGTTTCTGTGTAAGGAAAGGAGGAGGGTTGGAATATACCAAAATGTCAAGGTAGCAACATAGGTTATAAGGAACCTAAAGGCGGAATCAAGGTTTAATGTGGAATGGAATGCAAAGCCCACCATATTAAAGAGAAATATCCAGAAGGCGTCGTAAAGGAGGATCATCTTGGTCTTTGCCTTATTTTTTCCCTCTCCTCCTTCTTTCTTTGTCCCTCAAAGAACTCCTGTTCGGATTCCGGACCGTAAAATACAAAAAGGACACCCCTAACCATCACATCGGTATTCATATTTGTCGTAGCCAAGGGTATAACGGAAATCTCGGGCATTATTTCAAAGCTTGAGAACCTTACGCTAAAAGATGCCCTTACGGGGAATTCAATTACGGGTGAGTTATTCTTTTGCTCGCCGGGAAATATATCCAAATTTTCATCCCAAGAGTAATAACCCCCCAAGATCCCTATCCCAAGATGGAAGGAAAATCTACCCCCGTACCTTTGAGTCCTCCTCTCGTAAAGCAAACCCGCGCTCCCATGCCAGAACTTTGAGGTGAAGCTATATCCTCCCCCCGCCAGGATCGTGAAGTATGCCCTAGGGTCGTCCGTCCTCAAGATCCTTATTCCCACAAATCCAACCGGTGAATTTACCTTGTCCTTGCTCCTCACGAAAGCCTCGTACCCACCCCCAAATACCAAATAGCTCCCCCTCCTGCTCATCTCCTCATAATAAACGCTCTGCGAGATTATCAGGACGAACATAGTGGGGATTATAAGGTGGCTCTTACGAGGTTAAAATCTCGTATAGCTTCTTGTATACCTCCGCCACGTTTCCCCTATCCTTCCTGAATACGTCCTTATCAAGGCTCTCCCCCCTTTTCGTCCAGACCCTGAAGGTGTCGGGGCTTATCTCGTCCGCCAAAACTGTGGGCACCATCCGCCTTATAACCGAACTCGTACTTTATATCAACGAGGATGAGGTCCTTCTTTGCGAAGAAATCCGTAAGGATCCTTGTGGCCTTCAATGCCATCTCCTCAACCTTTTTTATCTCCTCTTCCTTCATCCAACCAAACCTAATTATGTGTTCCTTGCAGATCAATGGATCTCCGAGCTCGTCGGATTTGTAAAAGAACTCTATCAGCGGGGGTTCAAAAACGGTGTTTTCCGGGATCCCAAGCCTTTTCACTATGCTCCCCGCAGACCTGTTCCTTATCACAACCTCAACCGGTATTATCTTAACCTTGTAAGCCCTAAAGCCCCTATCGCCGTCCTCTATATGGTGGGTTGGAATTCCTTCCTTCTTTAGAAGTTCAAAGAGAAGGGAAGAGATCTTGAATGTGTAGTAACCCTTACCCTCAAATACGTCCCTTACCTGCGCGTTGAAGGCGGTCACCTCATCCTTAAACTCTACGAATACCTCACCCTCAGAAAGCTCAAAGACTTTCTTGGATTTACCCTCGTAAAGGAGTTTCATTTTACCAGAATCTTATAAACCCTATCCGCAACCACAAAGTACGCCCCGGCTCTCAGATCAACCTTCCCTTCGCCCTCAAATACGAGCTTTCCCGTTGGGGAATAAACCTTAGCCTTACCCTTGAGGATCAAGGTTCTACCCTTTAGGGTATATGAGAAGGAAGATCCCGACACCTTCTCGGATATATACGTTGTTGGGATTATTATGTCAGATAAAAATCTCGGAAGGAGCTGGTAAGTTGTGCCGTACTGCCCCAAGATCCCTATTATATCAACGGGACCGGAGGGTATGGGATTCCCCGGTATATCCGTATCCACATCTATCCTTACGGTTAATGTATTTGTTCCGTCCGTCACGATATAGTTCGTGTTTCCCGCAAAGGTCCCACCTGTTGTGAATTGAACGTTATTCACCCTTATGAGCATACCCTCGTAAGGCTCCCCAATGTCGGGTATCATAAGAACTATCGGATCTGGCACCCCAACAAACTCCAAAGTCGTATATCCGCTTACGTTAATTATCTCCCTTAAACCAAAGTACGTGTATAGCATTCCTGCAACCGCAACAAGCTTACCCAAGGATGTGTCCCCCAAATACGCATTGTGAAAGTTTATGTCAAATACCGCTATACCTGCTGTTGTATCTTGGATATACTCGGGCCTGTTAAAGGTGTTCGCGGTAATAACCCCCTTAACTTGAACGGTATCGCTATCGGATAACGCCCTCGCCTGCGCTATCGTCTTGAAACCTTGTATTACATACCTTACCGAGGTAGCATTCGTGTCCCCGACGTTATCCCTTGCCACCGCATAGAACTTCGTCTTTGAGTAAAAGTTCGGTGCTGGTATCACCGCAAGGAACGTATCTCCACTTACCAAACTTGCGGAAACCGTCTGCCAAGAACCGGAATTATACCTATACCTCAAATTCACGGAGCTTATGCTACCATCAGGATCCCTCGCATATAGATATACATTCACAACCTGGTTGCTGTCGGGATTAACGGGAGAATAGGAAAGTATTGAGATCGTTGGGGGTGCGTTCAAATCCGGAGCGTATACCCTAACCAAATCAAGCCAGAAGAATGTATTTACCGAAGATGAACCCCCAGGTCTGTTTTTGAACCTGAACCTAACCCTTATGTTCATCCCATCAAAGGAGCTTAGACCTATCTTCACCTGCGTCATAACGTTTGTTTCACCAGAACCGGATCTTACATGCCAAACTGGTACAGCAAGTGAGGGATCACCGTTGGGTAGAATATCAACATACAGTGTGTCATTTGGACCAAAGTTTCCAGAAGCTAAACTGAACCTATAGTAGAACGATAGGGTTTCGGGACCAGGATATGAACCCAAGTTGATCATGGGAGTTATCAGCGAAATTTCACCTACGCCGGATGCGGTGGTATCTCCTACCCTAACCCTAGCATATGCATTTCCAAACTCCGGACCTGGGGAGGTCGTGTAAGTTTGTCTGCCCCAGAATACGCTCGTCCTCGTCGTATCCCATCCCGTGGGAGGGAAGGTGGTACTCTCGAAACTCTCATCCAAAAGATACGCCCCGTATAGGGGAAATGCCAAAAGGGCAAGCGAAATCAACGAAAGCCTCTTCATACTACGGGTATTCTACGGATGATGTTCAGGCAAGGTCAAATTGAAACGCGTGAAACATCCGTATAATACCCCTATGCCCTTGAGGTTCATCGCCACGGATTGTGGTAGTACGACTACTAAGGCAATAATGGTTGAAAAGAGGGAGGAGGGTTGGAGGCTTGTCGCGAGGGGGGAAGCTCCAACCACGGTTGAAAAGCCCTTTGAGGATGTCACCGTCGGGGTGAGAAACGCAATAAGGGAGCTTGAGGAGATTACGGGGATAAAGATTTTGGATGAAAAGGGGAATATAATTAAGATGGAGAACCCAACGGAGGATAAAGGGACAAACGTTTACGTTTCAACGTCCTCCGCGGGTGGGGGACTTCAGATGCTTGTGGTGGGGGTAGTAAAGAGCATGACCGCGGAGTCCGCGGCAAGGGCGGCCCTTGGGGCGGGTGCCATAGTTATGGAGGTAATATCCGTTGATGATGGGAGGAAACCTTACGAGAAGGTTGAACTTATAAGGAAACTTAGGCCCGATATGATCCTCCTTGCGGGTGGGGTTGAGGGGGGGACGGTTAAGCACGTTGTTGAGCTTGCGGAACTTATAGCCGCAGCGGATCCCAAGCCGAGATTCGGATCAACTTACAAAATGCCCGTTATATACGCGGGAAACTCCCAGGCGAGGGAGGAGATAAAGAAGATATTGGGGGAAAAGACCGCCCTTTATATCGTTGATAACATAAGGCCCACCCTTGAAACGGAGAACCTTCATCCCGCGAGGGAAAAGATCCACGATCTATTCCTTGAGCATGTAATGCAACAGGCGCCCGGTTACTCAAAGCTTATGGAGATGGTGGATGCCCCAATAGTTCCCACGCCCGGTGCGGTGGGTATGCTAATAGAGAGGGTCGCGAGGATGGAGAACATAGAGGTTTTGGGGGTTGATATCGGAGGAGCGACTACTGATGTCTTCAGCGTATTTAAGGGGATCTTCAACAGAACAGTCTCCGCAAATTTGGGTATGAGCTACTCCATATCAAACGTCATGGTGGAGGCGGGGATAGAGAATATATTGAGATGGATACCCTTCAAAATAAGCCCGACCTCCTTAAGGAACAGGATAAGGAACAAGATGATAAGGCCCACCACAATACCTCAGGTTTTGGAGGATCTTATGATAGAGCAAGCAATCGCCAGGGAGGCCCTTAGGCTCTCTCTGGAACAGCACAAGATGTTTGCCACGGAGCTCAAGGGTGTTCAGAGGGGTGGAGATATTTCAAGGGCAATAGAGGATGTTGAGGAGCGCACTTTGGTAAATATGATGACCTTGAATTTAATAATAGGTTCGGGAGGCGTCCTTTCCCACGCCCCACGTAGGGTCCAATCCGCCCTTATGATGATAGATGCATTCCAACCTAAAGGGATAACAAAACTTGCGGTGGATAGCATATTTATGATGCCACACCTTGGGGTTATATCAACGATAAACGAGGAGGCGGCATGGCAGGTTTTTGATAGGGATTGCCTAATAAGGCTCGGAACCGTAATAGCCCCAGTAATAGTTGAAAAATCCGGAAAGACGATCCTGAGGGCAAAGGTGGAATATCCGGATAGGAGGGTGGAGGAGGTGGATCTGAGATTTGGAGAGATATTGAAATTGGATCTGCCCTTGGGGGTAAAGGCAAAGGTTTATTTGGAACCCATTAGGGGCGCGGATGTTGGGGAAGGTAGGGGCAAGAAATTCGTCGCAGAGGTTGAAGGAGGGGTGGTGGGTTTAATATTTGACGGGAGGGGAAGGCCCCTTGTGATACCCGAAAGGGAAGAGGAGAGGGTTGAAAGCCTAATGAGGTGGTTTGAGTCCTTGGATGTTTATCCCCATCTTGAAGAAGTCAAGGTATGAGGGTTTTAAACTTATCAGGAGTGAGGATAACTGGGTACGAACTCGTATTTGACCTTTCCCAACTCCCCGACATAGTCGTAACGGACGGAACAACCCCGAAAAATTACATAAATTTCATCTCCCACCACTTCCCAACGGTGCATATTGGCAGTATTGAAATCCCTACAGTGGATTACACCGTAAAAAGCGAGGATGAACTTATAGATTTCCTTGAAAGGTACGCAAGGATGGGGATAAGGCAAAGGCTCTCCCAACTTTATAACATCACCTACAAGGTTAAAGAAAACGAAAGGGTACCATTTGTAGTGTATCATGGCTACACTTTCTACCTTTACGAGAGGCTGAAAAAAATCCTCCTTCATCCCCTCAAATCCTGGGTGGTAATATTTGGGAACGTGGGGGTTGGAAAGCTTTCCTTAGTTCGCTCAATTTTGGGAAACAACTACCTTGACATATTCAACATATCGGAAAGGCACAGGATGGGCTTTAGGGTGGGAGAATCCCCCGAGGAAATAAACGACGTCGTAATAAACGTTAATTTACTTCAGGGACCGAGGGAGCTTAAACAGATTATGGATTTCCTATATTCCAGAGATTATCAGGCCATTTTCCTCGTTGAGGGAACTAAGATACCCGAAATGCTAAACACCATACCATCCTTTTATGTTCCCAGCCTCACCGAAAGGACCGTAAAGGAAAGGCTTCTGATCTTGGAGCATATGCTTAGAAGGCTTGAGGGGGAGATCCGGAAGAATGTGGAGGTGGAAGAAAGTTTTTTGAGGGTTTATTTTAATTACCCCTGGCCCAAGAATCTGAGCGAGCTTGAGAACGCCCTGAAGTTTGCCCTATCCTTGGACGAGGGGACATTAAGAGCCCAAAACTTACCGGATCACATAAAGAGGCTTTCAGGTATAGAATAACGGGGGATGAAAAGGTTTTTTGTTTTCTTATTTTTTGCAAATTTCCTTTATGCCCTACCCTTTCTTTCCAGAAAGTTCAACCTATCATGCGTGGAGTGCCATATTGCATATTCAAAACCCTCATATTTCGGGGAAATAGTCAGGGAGAACCTCTACCTTCCACCAAATACCAACCCAAGGATCCAAACCTTAGACGCAAAGGGGGATAAAAAGGCGTACATACAGAGGGAGCTCCCGGTAAGCGGGAGGTTCAGGACAATTATGGGTTTGGTTTCATCGGAAGGAAAATTTAGGGGAAATACCTCCGCTTATTTGACACTTTATTCCTCAACCAACCTCAGCGGAAACTCTTCTTTCTTCCTCTCCCTTGAAGTGGGAAAGGATAGTATGCTCTTGAGGTACGCGACTTTAAGCGTTAAGCTCCCGCTAAGTTCAAGCTTAACTTTCGGTAAAACGGATATGTCGGAATTCTTCCTTAGGAGAAGCTGGAGGATCACATATCAGGACTTTCTACCCTACGATTTTGCGGGACTTTATGGGATGGGGGCAAGTTTAAGGCTATCTCCTTACATGTGGTTTGGGGTTTTGGATGTTGAAAAAGGTAAGTTTTTCGCTAGGGCTGGGTATAATTCAAGGTTCGTATCCTTCGGGGTTTTCACCGTCCCTTACGGGGAGTTCTATATGGGAGATTCTTACGTTTTGGGCCATAGGCATGGGCTGGATTTCAGGGTTAGGTTTGGGCCCTTTGATTTAACAACATCCACGATATTGGGTTTTGACCAAAAGTTGGGGGAATTCTCCTTTGATAAGCCCTCCTTTATAGCTGGCTATTCCTCCCTTGATCTAACCTTCGGATACAACTTTTTCTTCTCCATCCTTTACAACTACATCGGCTCAAAATACGAGGAATATCAGAGGAGATACCACAAAAGCCTTATAACCTTCACCTTCGGCCATTACCCCCTCAGGAACCTTAAAGTTGGGTTTGAATTTGGGTATAACACCGCCAAGAGATACCCATCCGAAGGTTCTTACGGGGGTTTGGTCCTTGATTGGGCTTTCTAAGGAGACAAAGGAAAAGTGGGAAAAGTTCGTTGAATTAATAAACACCGCTTTGGATGTTTTCCTTCCCTGCGAAAAGGAGGAACCTCAGGAACTATATAAGGCGATGAGATATGCGGTTTTCTCGGGAGGGAAAAGATTAAGGCCCACCCTGACTTTGGCAACCGCCGAGATTTTGGGTTTGGACCCCAAGATAGTTTTACCCCAAGCTTGTGCAATAGAGATGATCCACACCTTCACCTTAGTTCACGACGACCTGCCAGATATAGATAACGACGATTTCAGGAGGGGGAGACCCACGGTACATAAAGTATTCGGAAACGATATAGCAATTTTAGCCGGGGATGCCCTCTTTGCCTGCGCCTTCAAAACCGCCCTCAGGGGTTCCCTATCGGACGAGAAGAAAATAAAGATCCTCAAGGAGATAACTAACGCTTTGTGCTACAAGGGTGTAATAGAGGGGCAGGTGGCGGATATAAGATCAACAAGGAAAAAACCAACATTAGAAGATATGCTCTTTATACATACGCATAAGACGGGAAAGCTCATAGAGGCATCTGTTATGGTTGGGGTTTTAGCTTCGGATGTGGATGGGGAGGTGCAGGGATATTTTAGGAAATTTGGAAAAAACATAGGCTTGGCCTTTCAAATAAAGGATGACCTATTGGATGCTTATGGGGAGGAAGAAAAAGTTGGAAAGAAGCTGAGGAAGGATTTCAACAAGGCATCCGCTGTTGTGATATTGGGAAAGGAGAAGGCGGAGGAAATGATGTTTAAGTTAGTGGAGGAGGCAAAGGAAAACCTTAGAAAGGCTGTTGGAGATAGGGGGAAATTCTTGGAAGAAATGGCGGACTTCATAATCAACAGGGAATCTTGACATCTTTAAAATATCGCCCTATGAAAAGGGCGCTTTTGCTAATTTTGAGCACTTTTATGGTATCGGCGGTTTATGCTCAGGATAAATCAAAGGGTAAGACTGAAGAGGCTAAGCTCGCCCTCTCCGTCAAGAGCTTTAGCTTCAATGCGAGTTGTATGAACTATCAGATGACGGAAACTTCCTCGAGCTTTAAAGCCGGCTCCCCCACCCTATCCTTGGTCCTAAACGTCAGGAACAACGACAAGAGGGATTTCACAATAAAGGGGCTCAAGGGGATGGTTAAAATTTATGGTTTGGATGTTGCGGAAGTATCCGAGAACTACAACATAGAAGTTAAGGTTGGACAAATAGCGGAGCTCTCCCTCAACACCAAGAACCTTAAGTCCGCCGAAGATATCGTAATGAGGGCTATGAAAGGGGAGATGGGAGAGGTGGTGTTTGAGGGCGAGGTTATGGTTGAGTACGGAAAGGGTAGAAGAGCCAAGACCTTCTCGCAACCTGTAAGGGCATCCATTAGGCTTGGAAAGTAATCTAAAGTTCAGCGTATCTGGATTAAGGGGGATAGTGGGCAAAGGGCTGGGGGCGGGGGAGGTTATAAGGTACTCCCTCGCCTTCTCTTCTTTATTTTCCGGAAATTTGGCTTTGGGGAGGGATACGAGGAAAAGTGGAGGTTGGATAAAAGCCCTAGTTGAAGGAACCTTTATATCAACTGGGAACAACGTATACGATTTTGATATAATTCCAACACCAGCCTTCCTGAGGCTCATTGGGATTCTTAAGCTTGATGGTGGGATAATGGTGAGCGCAAGCCATAATCCCCCCGAATGGAATGCCCTAAAGTTCGCCTTTGGGGATAAGCTAAGCTCGGAAGAGGAAGTTAAGAGAATACAGGGGAACTTGGATAGAGATGTAAATCTTGGGAAGTTTGGAAGGGCATTTAGGTTAAACGGGTTTCCCATATATTTTGCCCATTTTCCAAAATTTGACCTTTCTGGTTTAAGGGTGGCTTTGGATTTTCAGAATGGTGCAACCGCGGGCTGGGTGGATGAAATATTCAAAAATCTTGGGGCGGAAGTGATAACTTTCAGGTATTCGGGAGACTTACCCGAAAACCCCGAACCATCAAGGGAAAAGTTTGAAATCTTGAATAACCTATTGAAGGAAGGAAAAGCGGACGTCGCCTTTGGCTTTGATCCGGATGGGGATAGGGTGATATGTGGGATAAGGGGTTTTGGGATGCTTTCCGAGGAGCAAACCACAGCCTTGGCTTTATACTCCTGCGCAAAGAACTTTGAAATCCCAAGGAAAGCGGTTTTAAACTTTTCAACATCTATAATTTCCGAGAGGGTTTTGGAGGGTTTGGGTTTTGAGGTCGTAAGGTGGAAGGTGGGGGAGCCGAACATAGTTAAGAAGATGGAGGAATTAGGGGCGAAATTGGGGGGTGAGGGGAACGGAGGGTTGATATATTACGATTTTACGAAGGGAAGGGACGGAATCCTCGCGTCGGTTTTAATAGCTAAATCCTACAAGGATGGCGATATACCCGAAGATGTACTAAAATATCCCTTTGAAATGTTGAAGATAAAATTTGAGGGTGAATTGGAGGAAGTTTTGAGGAAGGTTGAAGGTTTGGTTGGGAATTGGGAAGTTTCGGAAGTTGATGGGTATTATTATAGGAATGGTGAAAATTGGGTGCATATTAGGCCTTCAAATACGGAGCCTGTAATTAGGGTTGTGGCGGAGGGGGAGAGGGGATTTTTGGATAATCTGATAAGATTATTGGTATAATTACCCGAGCTTTGCAACTTTATAATTACTTAATAGTATGGTAGGGGTAATAGGTTTAATAATCGTTATACTTATCCTCTTAATCATTGTTATCGCCCTCTCACTGTGGATCGTATCCATATACAACAATCTGGTATCCCTAAGGGTTAGGGTGAATAACGCTTGGAGCGATGTTGACGTGCATTTAAAGAGGAGGGCTGATCTAATACCCAACCTCGTCGAAACGGTAAAGGGTTATGCTTCGCACGAGAGGAACACCTTGGAGGCGGTTATAAAGGCTAGGAGTTCCGTAATAGTTGCGAAGGATCTGGATCAAAGGTTTGAGGCGGAAAACTTTCTAACACAGGCTTTGAGACAGCTCTTTGCGGTTATAGAAAATTATCCAGAGCTAAAAGCGAACGAAAACTTTATGGGGGATCCTCTAGAGT
>LBFQ01000038.1:1840-9649 GCA_000980735.1 Candidatus Caldipriscus sp. T1.2 | reverse complement strand
ACCTCCCCCCTCTTTCTAATTTTATCCGAATCCATTCTAAAAACCTCAACTTTTAAAATCTCCGAAAGCTCCTCCTCCACCCTTTGTGTCCCAAAACCTACGCCTATCAGGTTTGTGCTTCCACAGTTTCCACAGCTCAATGGTATATCCGTCGAAAACCCACATATATGACACTTCAAAAACTCCCCAAATTTCCCCTTATGCAAAGCAAGGACAACATCGCAATTTTCACACTTAACCGGTGTTCCACAATCCGCACAGAAGAAGTAAGGTAAGTAACCCCTCCTATTTACGTATATTATCGCATTTTTACCGCTTTGAAGGGTTGAAATGAGATCGTATATCATCCTCTCGGAAAAGATCCCATTTACCTTTTTTTCCCTCCTCATATCAACGACTTCCATACTCACATTTCCCCCGTGTATCTTCTTGGTTAAAATCAAGGGCTTGAATTTTTTGATCCTTATGTTGTGAAAGCTTTCAAGGGAAGGGGTCGCGCTTCCCAAAACCACTGGAATATTCAATATCTTACCCCTGTATATCGCAAGATCGCGGGCGTTATAGAATGGGATCCTCCCCTCCTCCTTGAAACCCTCATCAAACTCCTCATCAACCAGTATTACCCCCAAGTCCCTTATCGGCAAAAACACCGCACTCCTGGTACCCATAACCACCTTTACCTTCCCTTTAGCTACGTTGTACCATACGTTGAGTTTATCTCCCAAACTTCCGTGATATATGGCAAAATTTTCCCCAAAGGCTTTTTGGAAAGCCCTAGCGATGTGGTAAGATAAAAGGATCTCGGGAACGAGGATCAATGCTCCTTTACCTTCCGCAAGGAACCTTTCCACCACCTTAAGATAAACCAAGGTCTTCCCGGAACCCGTCGGTCCCCAAAGGTAGAAAGTTGAAAATCCCTTTGAGGATATTATTGAGTTTATGGCCCTCATCTGCTCAAGGTTTGGACTTTCGGGTATCTCGACCTCCCCCAAGTCGTAGATTTTTGGAGGTTTAAACTTTGGGATTTTCACCTTTTCGATCTTACTTATAAGGTTCAAACTCTCCCACCTTCGCAGATAATAAACCGCCCTTTTCCCAAACATCTTAATTAGTTCATCTTTCGTCCTTGGTTTCTTAAGGTACTCCCATAGATCAACAAACTTCGTATTTGGCACCTTATCAGAAACCCTAACGTAATATACCCTTGAGATCTTCCTCAAACGTGAGGGAAGGACGAGCCTTAAGTACAGATTCTGCGGATAGTGGTAATATTTTGAGGCGAAGTTTATTAGATCAAGGAGTTCTGTGGGGATTCTTAGGTTAAAGTTTTTCGCCAACTTTAGCCCCTCCCCATCTCCCCCCTCAACATCTAAAATAACCCCAAACGTCCTCTTATTTCCCACCTCAACCTCAACTATATCCCCCCTTTCCCCCTCGCCAATAAAGGGGAAAATCCCCTTATCCGTAAGTACTTTTAACCTCTTCAAAAACCTCCCTTATTACATCTTCAACCGTGTCAATGAAAGAAAACGTAAGCCTTTGCTTTACCTCCTTTGGAACATCCTCAAGGTCCTTTTTGTTCCATGTGGGAAGGAGAACCTTCCTTATCCCCGCCCTATCCGCCGCAAGCACCTTCTCTTTTATTCCCCCAACAGGCAAAACCTTACCCCTTAAGGTTATCTCACCCGTCATGGCAATATCGGGTGGAACGGGAAGGTTTAAGGCTAAGGAGTATAGGGCGACGAACATAGTAACGCCAGCGGAAGGACCGTCCTTGGGTATTGCTCCGGAGGGAACGTGTAGGTGTATAAAACCCTTATCCCAAAATTCGGGATCCACTCCCCTTTCGGATGAGTACTTTCTTGCTAAGGTAAGGGCAGCCTCCGCTGACTCCCTCATAACATCCCCAAGCCTACCCGTAAGCTTAAACCCCTTCTCCCCAGGAACCCTTACCGCCTCAACGAACAGCACGGAACCCCCCACGGGTGTCCATGCCAGTCCGGTAGCTACCCCAACTTTAGCCTCCCTCTCCGCGAGCTCAGGGAAGTATTCGGGTTTTCCGAGATATTCTTCTATGTTTTCGGGTTTTATTACAAAATCGCAGGATACACCCTCTTCAGCTATCTTTAAGGCGATCCTCCTAAAGATCCTGTTGATCTTCCTCTGAAGTTCCCTAACCCCAGCCTCCCTCGTGTATTCCTCTATGATCCTAACCAGAGCTTTTTCCTCAAATTTTACATTGCAATCCTTTAATCCGGTTTCTTCTTTCTGCTTGGGGATGATAAAGTTTATTGCTATTTGCACCTTCTCCTCTAAAACATAGCCGGGGATCTCTATAACCTCCATCCTGTCTAAGAGGGGAGCTGGGATCGTTAGGGTGGTGTTTGCGGTGGTGATGAAGAATACCTTGGAAAGGTCAAAGGGTAGGTCAAGGTAGTGGTCCTTAAAGGAGTGGTTTTGCTCTGGATCCAAAACCTCAAGTAGGGCGGATGCGGGATCCCCCCTCCAATCCGTCCCGAGCTTATCTATTTCATCGAGCATCATTACCGGGTTGTTGCTTCCCGCCTCCTTCAAAGCCATTATTATCCTACCCGGGAGGGCACCCACATATGTCCTCCTGTGCCCCCTTATCTCCGCCTCGTCCCTCACCCCTCCCAAGCTCAACCTTACAAACTTCTTGTTTAAAGCCCTCGCTATGGACCTACCCAAGCTCGTCTTTCCTACACCTGGGGGACCAACGAAACAAAGGATCGGAGCCTTACCCGTGGGATTCAGTTTCTTTATTGCTATGTACTCAAGGATCCTCTCCTTAACCCTTTCAAGGTCGTAGTGATCCTCATCCAACACCCTCCGGGCATTTGATAAGTCCATGTTGTCCTCGGTACTTTCAAGCCATGGCAGATCAAGGATCCACTCTATGTAGGTTCTTATCACATGATATTCGGGGGATGCGGAGGGTACCCTTTGTAGCCTCCTAAGTTCCGTTTCCGCCGCTTTCCTCACATAATCCGGTAATGGTTTCTCCTTCAGCCTCCTTTCAAGCTCCGCTATCTCGGACTGTTCATCCGATATACCCAGCTCCTTCTGTATAGCCTTCAGTTGTTCCCTTAGGAAGTACTCCCTCTGCGCTTTCTCCATCTCCTCTTGCACGCTCCTCCTTATCTTTTCCGAAAGCTCCTGAAGCTCCGTCTCCCTGGTGGCGTACTTCAGGACCAACTCAAGCCTCTTTTTCACATCAAGGGTCTCGAGGATCTCGTATCTCTCCTCGGGCTTTAAATGCTGGAGTATGGATGCGGAGACATCCGCAAACGCGGAGATCTTGGGCAACGTAGCAAGAGCATTTACCGCCTCCTGGGGCACCCTTTGGTATTCAGCAAGTTTAGCTAAAGTTTGAAGTAAAGCCTCCCTTAGGGGTAAAAGTTCTTCCTCGGGGTAATCTATCTCTTCCACCTCCTCAACTTCCGCGATTATGTAGGGTTCAAGCTGGATCTCCCTCAGGATCCTTATCCTTTTGACTCCGCTTAGGATTACCCTAATGTTTCCGTCTGGTAGCCTATTCATCCTAAGGAGGACCGAAGCGGTACCTATGGGATACAGGTCCTCTATTCCCTTCACCTCCACTTCCGGATCCTTTTGCATAAATGCGCCTATGATTTTTGGTTCAACGGGTGTTGATAGGACCGCGTTTATGAGCCTCTTTGACCTCTCAACCCCAACAATGACGGGAACCGTTGAAAAGGGAAATATTACGCCCCCTTTTACGGGTAAAATTGGAAGCTCCCTCGGTATCTTTATATCCTCAAAAGGTATCTGCATTTTATTCCACCTCTATTTGTATCTTCCTCTTCTTCTTCGGGACCCTTATCTCCAAAAGCCCATTCTCAAACTTGCTCGTTATACCATCAACATCTATTTCCGCGTTCAACCTTAGCCTCCTCTCAAAGGGTCCAAAGTATATCTCTGCTATGTGATATATCCTGTTTTCGGGTCCCGGAGGTTCGGGCCTTTTACCCGAGATTATCAAAGTTCCGCTGTCGTATATGACTTTTAAGGAAGATTTATCCGCCCCCCCAACCGCCAAATATATCACGAACTCATCCTCCGTTTCGTATGCGCTTATTGGAGGTTTATATACCCTGTAGGGTACATTTCCCACGCTTGTCAAAAATTCCTCAAATTCTTCAAAGGGATCCTTGAACATCACTTCATTCCCAAAGCCCTTAAAACCTTCTCTGCATCTCCCTTCTCAAGGTATCCCGGCTTCCTCAGATTCCTCTTTCTCCTCTTGCTCTTTTTTGGACCGAGGTTATGCCTCCTACCGCTCTTTTGGTGTTTAACCTTGCCGTTTGCGGTGATCTTAAACCTCTTTGCAACAGCCTTTTTTGTCTTCATCATAATTTGGGTATTTTAAAGGGGATTTAGCCCATCCTCTCAGGTGCGGAAACTCCCAAAAGCTCAAGGGAGGTTTTCAAAATGTTCATAACCGCTATTGATAACCTCAACCTCTCCCTTTGCCTATTATCTCCAACTATCCTGTTCCTCTGGTAGAAACCGTGATATTCTCCCGCAAGCTCCATAAGGTAATCAACAAGTAGATTGGGAAGAAAATCGGATGAGATCCCCCCCTTACCAAATAGGTATTCCTCCCTCAAGGTTAAGGGCAAGGTTTTTAGAAGGTAGTAAGGGAAGAATTGAATAGCACGCGCCAATCTTCTCTCATCCTCGTTTTGAAAGTCCCTTATATCCCCATCGCTTACACCGTTTGAGGAGGCGTAATCAAGCAAACTTTTTATCCTCGCGTGGGCGTATTGAACATAATATACTGGATTTTCAACGTTTAGCTTCTTGGCAAGGGATATATCAAAGTTTAGCTCGGAGGATGGGGACCTCAAAAGCATAAAGAACCTAATTGCGTCCCTTCCCACCTCATCCAAAAGCTCGTCAAGGGTGTAAATCCTTCCCTCCCTCTTGGACATCCTGAATTTCTCCCCACCTTCCATAAGATTCACCTGACCGTTTATTATCACCGCATACTCCCCACTTAATTTGTAATACTCCTTCAAGGCTTGAACCATCGCCCTCATCCTTGGGACATAACCGTGATGATCGGGTCCAAAGATATCCACTATGAAGTCGTATCCCCTTAATAGCTTGTAAAGGTGATATGCGGAATCCCAAAAGAAATACGTGGGTTCCCCGTTTGACCTTATTAGGACCCTATCCTTATCATCTCCGAAGTTTGTGCTTTTAAAATAAAGGGCACCATCGGATTCGTAAAGGAGATTTCTCCTCTTTCAAAGCCCTCAAAACCATATCCGGATATTCGGATTTTCTTATCTCTGATTCAAGGACAAAGCGGTCAAAGTTTATTCCGTACCTTTTTAATGTATCCTTCTGCCAATCAAGGATCCTGTGGGCTATCCTCCTGCCGAACTCCTCAAGATCCTCAAACTTTTCCCCCTTAAATTCCTTCGCAAGATCCTCTATATAATCCCCCCTATATCCGTCCTCCGGAAACGGATATTTTTCCGGGTCTATTTTGTGCAAAACCGATAAAGCCAAATTTATTATCTGACTTCCGCAGTCGTTTACGTAATACTCGCTTTCGGCGGAAAATCCGAGGAATTTTAAGATTTTAACTATACTATCACCAACCGCGCCCGCCCTCGCATTGGCGACGTTTAAAGGACCCGTTGGATTTGCGGATATAAACTCCACCAAAACCCTCTTTCCAAGATTTTTCTTAAGTTCCACCCCCTTCGCAAAATTGTTGACAATTTCGCAAAGCTTCCCATCCTCAACTCTAAAGTTTATATAACCCTTTACGGGTAAGACCTCCACACCATCAAGCATAATCTCTTTTGAAAGTTCTTGGGCGATCTCCACCGGTGGTTTCCTTTTCTCCTTTGCCATCTTAAACGCTATGTTCGTGTAATAATCCCCATATTCCGGATTTTCCGTCCTATCAAGCTCCCCAAAGCCGAACCTCTCCTTTAAAACCTTAAGCACTTCAAAGTAAGCTATTCCCATAAATCGGAATTCTAAAACCGCTTTAAAATATTCGCTATGATAATTTTCCTCGCACAATTTGATGAGCCGGATGTTAGGCTTTTGGAAAGCGAAAGGTTCAAGGGTTTTTACTATTATTACGACCTCTTGAGCTGGCCCGACGTTGAAACCACCGCTTACGATATAAGAAAATATTACATAAAGATGACGATATACGGTGGTCAGATACAGGGGGCGGAGATAGGGATAAAAGTTAGGGCAAGGTGGAACCTTGACACCATCAAGTTAAACCTCGTGGATGTGGTCCTTGATAGTTTGAAGGATGGGAACGGAAATCGGCTGAACCATTTTTATTCCGGAAGCGGTACCAACAGATTGTTGGTAATACCTTACACCCTAAGCTCCAACGATACCTTATGGCTTTGGGCGTACTATCATGGACTTCCGGGAACCTCCTGCTCCGCTTTCGGATCGGGACTCACAATTAGAGGGGATACGTTCGTTTATGCGGATAATGAACCTTACAATTTTAGGTGTTGGGTTCCATCCTGGGATCAACCCTACGAAAAGGCGGAAGAGGGGGTGGAGTTTGAAATTAAGGCGAGGGCGGATATGGAGGTCGTCGCAAACGGCGTTCTTGTGGATACCCAAACCGTCGGAGCTTTAAAGAGGTGGCATTATAGGCATAATTATCCCATAGCGCCATATCTCATAACCTTCGCCATAAGGAATTTGCAATACAACTCTTGGATATGGAACTATGGTCCCATAAGTATGCCCGTCAGGGCATATATTCCCTTTGGCTCCGGATATACAACCTGGGGTTCTAACTTGACGCAGATGCTTAATGCATTCTCAAACAGGTACGGGATATATCCTTTTTATACGGAAAAGTACGAACAGTCTATAGTTTTACCCGGGGGTTGGGCGATGGAGGATCAGACGAATTCCTTCTTCGGAGGTCCTTATGGGAATTCCACACAAGCCCACGAGCTCGCACATCAGTGGTGGGGGAATATGGTAACCTGCGCTACTTTTAAGGATATTTGGCTAAATGAAGGTTTCGCAACTTATTCCGAGCTTGTTTGGAAGGAGGATTCGGGTGGATTTAACGCATACAAAAGCTCTTACATAAACAGGGTTGAAAATAGATTTTTTGCTTACGCTTCCTTCCCTGGACTTCCTGTATATAACCCGGGTCCAAGCCTTTACGATATATTCTCGATTTACACATACGAAAAAGGTGCGGCGGTTTTGCATATGCTTAGGTACGTTTTAAACAAGGATACTTCTTTATTTTTCGGTGCCTTGAGGCACTATAGGGCTAATCACGAGTATTCTTATGCAACTACCGCGGATTTCATAAACGACGTTATGAGTTATACGGGCATGGATTTAACTTGGTTCTTTAACCAGTGGGTTTATCAGCCGGGCTGGCCGATATACGATGTGAGGTGGGCGAAAGCAAACGTTGGGGGAACATGGAGGCTATACCTAAGGATAGCTCAGGTTCAACCTTCAAGCGCGCCGATTTACAAGATGCCCTTAGAGATAAAGGTAAATTTCTCCTCTGGGGATACCCTAATAACCGTTTGGGATTCTTTGGCTGTGCAAAGTTTCACATTTGACTTATCAAGGGAGCCCATTTCCATAGTCTTTGACCCCGACAGCTGGGTGTTAGAACGGCATACTGTATCTTACGACCCATCAATCATCGTAAGTGAAAATTTATCGCATATAGAAGGGGGGAATGTAGAAATTTACGATGTTTCGGGCAGGAGGGTGGAGAAGATGTATAAA
>LBFQ01000038.1:0-1569 GCA_000980735.1 Candidatus Caldipriscus sp. T1.2 | reverse complement strand
CGACGGTTCGGAAGATTCAAGAATTTACGAGAGGTCAATAAGGAGGATAGCGGAAAGGTTGGAGGTGGAGGTCGTGGAAGATGAAGAAGCAGACGGAATAATAAGCTTGGGGAAGAGGGAGGTGGAGATTCCCCCCGAGCTTGACGTTGAGGGTTTATCTCCAGAAAATCTCGGACTTTTGGTATACGGAAAACCAAGGTTCTTTCCCCCCACACCTTACGCGACTATAAAGATCTTGGAGTTTTACGGGTTTAATTTGGAGGGGAAAACGTGCGCGATAGTGGGAAGAAGCGTTAGGGTTGGAAAACCATTATCCTTGCTCGTTCTAATGAAGAACGGTACTCCGATAATTGCCCATACAAAAACCCAAAACCTTATGAGCATAACTCGGCAGAGCGATTTCGTTTTCCTATGCGCGGGTATAGGGGAGTATTTCGGAAGGGAGTATTTTAACGAAAGGAGCGTCGTTGTAGATATTTCAACGGTTTATAGGGATGGGAGGATCATAGGAGATGCGAAGTTCGGTGAAGTTAAAGATTTTGTGAGGGCTATAACGCCGGTTCCGGGGGGTGTTGGAAGGATAACCCCTTTGGTCCTCTTTGAAAACCTATTTATGAAAATCCTTCACAGGTAAAATACCGGTATGAGGTACGATGTAGTGATAATTGGAGGGGGACCGGGTGGATACGTTGCTGGGATAAGGGCGGCTCAGTTAGGATTAAAAACCGCACTCGTTGAGAAATGGAAGCTCGGAGGGGTTTGTTTAAACGTAGGTTGCATACCAACAAAAGCCCTACTCCATGTGGCGCATATATATCACACCGCTAAGAACGGGGAAAGGTTCGGAATTAGAGGAAATTTATCCTTGGATATAAGCTCTCTGAACAAATGGAAGGAGGGTGTTGTTGATAAGCTCGTGAAGGGGGTGGAATTTTTGCTAAAGAACCAGAAGGTGGATATATACCTTGGGGAGGGTATTGTTGAAAGGCCTGGGGAGGTTAAGGTTAAGACGGATAGGGGTTTGGAGGTTTTAGAGGCAAAAAACATAATAATAGCGACGGGCTCAAGGATAAGGGAATTGAAGGGTTTTGAGGCTGATGGGAAGTTTATATGGAACAGCGATCACGCGGTATCCTTCCCCGAAATTCCCAAAAAACTCTTGGTGGTTGGGGCGGGTGCGGTGGGTTTGGAATTTGGCCAGTTCTATAAGATGGTTGGTTCGGAGAGGGTAGTTGTGATAGATATAGCGGATCAGGTCCTTCCGGGGATGGACAAGGAAATGGCAAGGTATTACCAAAGGGTATTAAAGAAGGAGGGTTTGGAATTCTACTTGAGCGCGACTTTGAAAGATATATCCGGGAGTGAGGTAATTTTCGTTTCGGAGGGGAAAGAATACAGGGAAAAATTTGATAAGGTTTTAATCGCGGTTGGAAGATCCCCAAACTCCGAAAATTTTGCAAACTTGAACCTTAAGATGGACGAAAAGGGTTTCATAAAAACCGACGAAAGGATGGAGACGAACATAAAGGGTATATACGCCATTGGAGATGTTGCGGGTCCCCACTTTTA
>LBFQ01000037.1:7904-11239 GCA_000980735.1 Candidatus Caldipriscus sp. T1.2 | reverse complement strand
CTATTGATTGGGTGGCGGAAAACCTTAAAAACGCAAAAAACCCTGCAATAATATCGGGAGCAAGGGGAACAAACGAAAGTGCCTATGCCGCAAGGAAACTTTTTAAGGATATCCTTTTCTCGGACAACCTTGACTTTAGAAAGCCTCACGTATCCTTCAGGGAAGATCCCATAAAATCCATCCTCGGTTATTCCGCCTCAACAGGAAAGATAACGGACATTGATAGGGCGGAAGTTATAGTTATAGTTGGGGATCTTAGGGAGACTGTCCCGGGTTTGGGAATAAGGTTGATAAGGGCGGTGAGGAGGGGAGCAAGGCTCTTCGTTTTGAATTATTACAAGGAAAGGTATGTAAAGGAGGGGTGGGCAAGCTGGGTTCCGCTTTCTCCCGGTTCCGAAAACCTTCAAAGTGCGAACTTCATAAAGGAAACCTTAAGAAACTTTGAAAACAAGAGGGTATTGATCCTTCTCCAGGACGACATGCCAGAAGGTCTTCAGAGAAACTTTGCCACTTTCTCCGCCATAAACGAGAACGTTAAACTCCTTATCCTTAGGACCTTACCCAACGCCCAGGGTTTCATAGATGTTGGATTTACACCCGAACCCAACGGGATGAATACGAAAGAGATTTTGGAAGCCGCGAGTAAGGGGGAGATAGATTTCCTTATTCTTTGGGAGGTTGAGCCCCTTTGGGAATATCCCGATAAGGATCTCGTAATTTCCGCCCTTGAAAACGTAAAATTCTTGGTGGTTTTAAGCTCATTCTGGGACCCTTCGGTGGAGTTTGCCTCCGCCCTGCTCCCAATAACAACACCCTATGAGGAGGAAGGAACGAGGACGAACCTTGAGGGTAGGGTGCAGTATGGGAAAGATGCCCTTTGGCCCTTTGAGGGAAGCAGGCCCGCATGGTGGATCTTTAAGAATTTAATAAAGTCTATTGGAGGTAAAGCCGATTGGAAGTGCGCCAAGGATGTGTTTATGGAGATCTCGGAGAGGATAAAATTCTACTCAAACATAGACCCTTACAACCTTGAATACGAGGAGCTCCCCTACCCCGATTATATACCTTCTATAACGAAGCTGAAGAAGGTTTATAGGACGCCAAAGGTGGAATACAACTTTGCCTTTGAAGGTATGGGATATTCCGAGGATGCGGAAAAAGTTGAGGGAAGGGTGCTTTTATGGGCTCCGCATATATACAAGGGAAGCTATTGGGCTTTCAGGAACCCCATCCAGAAGCCCTATATAGACGAGGGTGTCGTTTTTGCTCCGTATTCCGATATGGAGAGGCTAGGGATAAAGGAAAACGACGAGGTGATCATAAAACTTAACGGAAAGGAGTTTGAGGTAAAGGTTAAAGGGGAAGATCTACCCGAGAACATTTGGCTCTTTAGGGGACTGTTTTACGATAAGGAGATAAATTACGCCCTAAAAAACGGTTATACGGTGATAGAAGATGTTTTGGTTCCTTATAAGCACTCCATTTAACAGGGAGATAGATAGCTTAATTAAGGTTTCGCTTGAATTTACTTATAGGGAGAATTATGGTGCTGCCTTGGCAATAGCTGATGAAATAATTCAAAAGTATCCCCAAGAACCAGACGGATATTTCTTCAAAGCTGCCATTTACGACTACTACATGGAGGATTACCACACGGATAAATATTCCGATAAGTTTTTCTCAAATATGGAAATAGCTGAGAAAAAGGCAAAAGCCAAGTTAAATTCCTTAACAGATCCTAAGCAGAGGGCCTGGATGAACTTTTATATAGCGGGCGCAGCGGGTTATAGGGCCATGAGGGCGGGAAGGGAGGGGAATTACATAGTTGCCCTTAAATACGCAATAGAGGGTTTAAAACCGCTCAAAAGTGCCCTTGAAGAAGATTCTACCCTCTACGATGCATATTTCCCTCTAGGAATATACCATTATGCCCTATCAAAGGCGCCAAGTAGAATAGGGTTCATCCCGTCTTTTGTGCTCTCACGAAATAGGGAAGAGGATAAGGAAAGGGGTATAAATTATTTAACCCTCGCCTGGCAAAGGGGGAGATATACATCCGTGATCTCAGCCCTCACCCTCGCCTGGGTGCTTTCGCAGGAAGGTAGAAGCAAGGATGCTATACCCATTCTAAAGGGTTACGTTGAAAAATATCCTGAAAGCAGGTATTTCAAATGGGTTTATGGATACCTCTTGATCAAGGAGGGTAGATTTCAGGAAGCGGAAGAGATATACGAAAAGCTCCTTTACCTCGTTTTAAGGGATCAGCCGGATTCCCCATACAATGCGGTTTATGTTAGCTATTCCCTCGGATATGTTAAATACTTTTTGGGTAAATTTGAGGACGCTTTACGTTTATTTATCTTGGCGGAGGAGTACTATGAAAAGGCTCCCCAGAAGGTAAAGGGGGAACTGAAAGAAGTAATTTCGCAAGTTCAAAAGATGAAAAAGAGGACGTTGGATAGGTTAGGGAGATAAATGAGGGGGACAGATCTAAACGAGATCTACAAGAGAATAAGGGCCATATTTAACAGGGAATGGAGAACTATATTGTTCGTTGGGATCCTTGGAGGTTTGTTTTCTGCGATTCTAAATTTCTTCTTCAGGGGTGTTCCAATATATCAAGCAACCCAGCTTATTGTCATCTCCCCAGATAAGACCGAAATTTCGGTTGTACCAACATTACAACAACCGACTCAGCAAAGCTCCGAAACCGACATAATACTGGCGAAAATAAAATTCCCATCGTTTTATAAAGGATTTTGGGATTCATCCCTATCCTATGAGGTTTTAAAGGGTAAAATAAGCGGGATAAAAAGGTTCAAACCCGGTAAATATAATGAAAAAACAGGCAAGGATATAGTTCTGTGCCCATGTTCAAGGGATTACGAGTTAATAATTTACGACTCCATTTCCCTGCAGAGGAGGCTTGCAAGGATAGACGCCAAAAAGATTGAAAACAAAAGTAATCCTTTATCAACATCTTCGGCGGATTTCGTTGAGATTTCTTACGTTTCCCCGGATAAAAGGTGGGCTCAAAAGGCGGCGGAGTTAATATCCCGATGGATAGCGAAAAAACAGGTGGAGGTGAGGAAGGAAAAGCTACTAAATCAAAAGGAAGCTATATTAAATCTTATGGAAACTTACAAGAGGCAGATAGACTTCTACGCGGAAGAGCTTAAGAACATAAAGAAGACCTTGAAGTATCCCGAATATGGGGAGGAGGATATAAGGAAGTTTTTGGTGGAGATAACCAACCAAAGGAACGCCTTGATAAATTTAAGTAAAAAGATATCGGACGGTAAAATGGACACCTTCGTGATACTTACAGGTGATCC
>LBFQ01000037.1:1774-7777 GCA_000980735.1 Candidatus Caldipriscus sp. T1.2 | reverse complement strand
TTAAATGATGTTGAGGTTAAGCTATCAAGTATTTCGTCGGGTATAGAAATAGTTGGTGAACCTAAGGTTTCCCTTTACAATAAGTATTCAAAAACGAGAAATGTAATACTTTTGGGATTCCTTGCGGGGATAATATTGGGGATCCTGTTTGCGGTTTTTAAGGATTTAACCACCGCTTACGTTCTGGAGGAGAGCTACCTTCCCTTTGATAAGGAAATGATCTTTTCCTTACCTAGGTTCTCGGAAGGGGAAGTTCTACCCATAAGGATGATATTAGATGGATTTTATGATCCCAACTCGTCGGCTTTAAACGAGTTCAGGAAGCTTGCCTTTAAGCTCGGTGCCTTTGAAAACTTAAAGGAGTTGCTGGTAATAACCAGTACGCAAAGCGGTGAGGGGAAAACTTTTATAAGCGCAAATTTGTCGGCAACCTTGGCTATATCCGGCGTTAAAACCCTTTTGGTAGATGGGGATGTAAGGGCAAGGAGCCTTACGGAATATCTTGGTTTTAAGGATAAAAGTGGGTACTCTGATGGGAATTTTGAACCCTACAGGCTCTCCGAAAACCTATATTTTCTACCCGTAGGAAAGGCGGAAACCGATATATTTGTCGCATTTAAAAATCTCGTTGAAGCTTTGGATAATCTCGCAGGTGACCATCTTGTGGTGATAGATATGGCACCAGTAGGCGTATCACCCGAAATAAAGCTCCTTGAGAAGTTCGCGGTAAAGTTCGTTCTCGTCACCAGGTACAACTATACCCTCAGGGATGCCCTTGAGAGCATAGAAATTGAGCCGAGCTTAGTGATTTTCAACTTCGTAGGATCAAGGGCGAGGTATTACTCAAAGTATTACAAGTATTACAAGCCTAAGAAGAGTGGTTTTTGGAGGTTTCTTAAGAAATGAAATGGGAATTTTTAAGCACCTTTGATGATTTCCCTTCAAGGGTTTTCTTTCCCGTTGGGACTGTAGAACCTCACGGTCCCCTACCTGTTGGAACGGACAATATAATAGCTGAGTATCTCGCCAATTCCTTGGCTGAAAGGTTTCAAGCTGGGGTTTTACCCTTGTTCCCTTTCGGGATAAACAGGTCCCTTTACGGTCATAAGGGTGGGATATCAATTTTTCCGGAAACTTTCAAAAACGTGATCTACGAGGTATGCTATTCCTTGAAGTTTAGCGGTGTAAAGGAAGTCGTAATTTTCAACGGCCATGGGGGGAATACTCAACACCTTAAGGAGGTTCTCTTTAGGGTATATTCTGAGCTTGGGATAAGGTGCGCTTCAATAGATTGGTGGGTTTTAGAGAAGGAACTTCCCATAAAGGTTTTCGGTAGAATGGGAGGGCATGGAGGAATAGAGGAGCTCGCCTTGGTTTATATGGCATATCCCAATGTTAAAGTTTCCGGAAAATACCCAGCATATCACCCCAAAGATGGGGTTTTTGCTTACCCCTCTCCCAGATCCATACTCCTTTATCGGGAAGGTAATTATGAAGACTATGATGTTGATGAGGGGAAGTTGAAGGAGTTTGCGGATATAATTATTAAGAAGGTGGAGGAAGTTTTATCGGAGATCTTCAAGGGTTGGGGGGATTTATCGGGGGAGTAGTATATCCAGAAATCCCCTCCTTATCGCTATTTCTGGTATTGCCTTTACATATATTCTTACATCATATACCGAAATTCCGCCGAACCAAGACCACCTACCCTCCAAAACCCAACAGTGCAGATCCCTCCTTAAATTAAGGCTCTGATCCAAAAACCTTTTGCTTAATAAGTCGTAGGTGAAGTTATAAGATATTGACCAATTCTTTGTTGGATTTCCAGAGATATAAAACCTTAAAATGCTCTGGGATTTTGATATAGAATCTCCGAAGGAATAAGTATAGGTAAAACCGAAGTTCCATGGTTGTATTTGGGGTTGATTTATCGTGTCTTTAAGCGTATCCCTTTGAGGCTTTATTCCAAAGATCTCGTTGAGGTTAAAACTTCCAAAGTTTAAGATTATCTGCGTTCCGAAAAATCTTTTGGAGTAATGGTTGTAGTTTGAAATTATGGAGGTGCTTACCCTACTTATAGGTGTGAAGTTTGAGTTTAACCTTATCGGGGAAATCCTCGCGCTATCAAATATGTAGTTTGTGCTTGCCCCCCACTGGAGAAATGTCCCCTTTCTAACCAAAGTATCCCTTTGGATCTTGTATTCGTAAGTATTATCAAGGGATATGTTCAGACCTTTACCCTCCTGTCCCAAAATTGTCCTGTTTCCCCCTATTATTATGCTATCCCCCCTAGCCTGATAGAAGAAGGAAATACTGGGTCTTAATATATGCCTGAACCTCTTTATGGGCCCTATCCCAAAAAGGGATACACCATATAGGGTGGTTGATAAAGGTAAATTTACCCCCCAAACTTTTGCAAAATTCGTTGAATCCGTGGTGGCGGTGTTTAAATAGGCGGAGGGAGAAAAGGATAAAAAGATAAGATTGTAGGATGTAGATATATTATGGGAAGAGCTTAGAAGTTTGTACCCCTTTTTACCCGAAGAGTCTATATTCTCCGTGTTTAAAAAACTAAAGGAGCTTGAAAGGGAAAATCCTAAGAGGTTTAGGGGTAAAAGGCTTAGGGAAGATTCGGGTATTCTCCTTTCCGTCCTGTTCCTTAACGGATCAAACCTATTGTAAAGGTTTATCCCAAGAAGGCCAAACCTTAATCTCCTCCTTGCGGTTAGGAAGGATACGAGCTCGCTTTGAACCCAGTTATCCTTAACCTCCGCGTAATCCTGAAAGTAATAAGCATCCGATATAAAGTCCCCTTTAGCATAGATATCAAACCCAAATAAGCTTTGCTCGTGCCCGCCCCTCAAGCTCCAACGCCTCCTATAACCCTTGTCCCCCACGAGGTCATAAGCGTACGAGATATTTATATTCCCTTTGAGGGTTTTATAAATGTGATAAACATAATCCGAGGAGAACCTTACCCCCCTCCTCTCTATTATATCTGCCGCGAATGTAATATCCTGATAGTTGTTTATCACAAGGTAAAAGGATAGGCCCCTTATATATTTCCCGTCCTGACTGCTTACGCCAACCGATGGAGGTAGAAATCCGCTAGACCTTTCCTTCCCAACGGGTAAAAACCAAAATGGTAGGGCAACTATTGGAAGATCCATGATATAAAATATTAGGGGGCGGACAACCGCCAGATCCTTCCTCAAAACCCTCATCCGATGGGATACGAATCTATAGTGGGGTCTTTCAAGCTCGCAAGTTGTGAAGGATCCATCCTCAACGTAAACGGAGTTTTCGGATGTCTTATAAACGACCTCCCCCTCCACCCAACCTTTCTCAATAAAAGTCCTGCTTTTCTTCGCTATTCCCGTTCCCGTGTTTATATTATACTTAAGGTATTCCCCCGTTGTCTGGGATTCCCTGTCCTTTAACAAAAATTTCCCCCTCGCCTCAATAACGTTAAGTTCCTTCCAGTACCTCACCGTATCCGCGTAAAGTTCAACACCCTCCGATGTTCTTATATACGCGCTATCGTACAAAACTATCAAACCCTCTTGTGGAAAATATTCGAGATATCCACCCTTAAAGAATATCTCCGCCAAAATTAGGTTTATCATTTTTCCCTTTCCACCTTTACCACGGTTTTTACGTTCCCCCTAGGGTTCCAATCCCCTATCACTATAAGCTTCCTCGGTTTTAACAGGTTCCAAAGGGCATCAAAGATCTCGTTCGTTGCCGCCTCGTGGGATATATACCTATTTCTAAATTTGTTGAGCCATAGTTTTAAAGATCTGAGTTCAACTATGTACTTGTCGGGGATGTATTTTATGTGTATGGTTGCAAAATCCGGATATCCGGATCTCGGGCATAGGCAAGTGAATTCGGGGAACGTGATCTCTATCCAATAATCCCTGTCCGGATAAGGGTTATCCCAAGCTTCAAGCTCCGCTTCCTCAATAGCCTTTTCTCCGTACTTCTTCTCCATAAGGTGAAAATTATAAAATCGCCAGCCTTATAATACCCGCAAATGGCACTTAGGGTTGGTTCCGTAATAAGGTATGAGGGTGAAGAATATATAATCCTTGAGTATCAGCATTCGCACAGGGGAAGGGGTGGAGCAACTATAAGCCTCAAGGTGAAAAACCTAAGGACGGGGCAGGTTCAAACCTTTACACTAAGGGATACAGATAAGATCGAGGACGTGATGGTTGAAAAGAAACCCGCGGTATTCTCTTACATTGACGGGGATTACTACCACTTTTTGGATAGCGAAACCTACGAAGATATCACCTTCCACAAGGGTGATTTGGGAGATATGATATATTACCTGAAGGAAGGTCTGGAGGTTTTAATACTCTACGCCGATAACAGGCCCGTAAGCATAGAGCTTCCAACTTACGTGGAGCTAAAGGTCGTTGAGGCTCCGCCAGGGGTTAGGGGAAATACGGTTCAGGGGGGTTCAAAGCCCGTAAAGCTTGAGACGGGACTTGTGGTAAACGTTCCCCTGTTTATAGAGGAGGGTGATGTAATAAAGGTTGATACCCGGACAGGTGAATACATAGGGAGGGCATGATGGAAAAGAAGCTTGACCTTGAGATCATAAGCGAAATAATAAGGATCTTCAAGGAGAGCGATATAGCAAAACTTGAGCTCTCAACAAAGGACTTTAAGATAAAGTTATCAAAATTTGGGGAATTTCAGGCGGTACCAACAATTTCCTTAAATAACACTCAACCACCCCAAGAGGCTCCGAAGGTTGAAGTTAAAGAGGAGAAAAATATACACATAGTTAAATCCCCCATAGTTGGTACTTTTTATAGGGCTCCCGCTCCAGGTGCGAAACCATTTGTTGAAGTGGGGAGTAAGGTCAAAAAAGGAGATGTTCTTTGCATAATTGAGGCTATGAAGATTATGAACGAGATAAAGTCGGATGTCAATGGGGTCGTTGAGGAGATATTGGTGGAAAACGGACAGCCCGTTGAGTACGGGCAACCCCTGTTTAAGATCAGGCTTGAGTAAGGATGTTCTTTAAAAAAGACGAAGTTTCAAAGATATTGGAGGATTTTAAAAATTACGCTTACAAGGATAAGGAATTCCTGCAGTTCATGAAGGGTCTAAGATCCCTTTATGAGAAGAGTATTGAGGAGGTTATGAAACCTATGGTGGATGTGATCGTAGTATCGGAGGATGATAGTTTGGAGGAGATGGTGGAAAGGTTCGTTAAATACAGGTACTCAAAGTATCCAGTGATATCATACGAGGGGGATAAGATCGTGGGAATAGCGCACATAAAGGATGTTATAAGGTATTTGGATAGAATAAAAAACCTAACGGTAAAGGAAATTTCAAGGAAGCCCGTTTATCTCCCCCACTCTATGAGCTGTATGAAGGCGCTGAGGATCCTTCAAAAAAACCGCATGTCCATGGGATTGGTTGTGGATGAGTTTGGAAATGTTATTGGAATAATAACCATTGAGGATCTTTTGGAGGAGGTGGCGGGTGAGATTTACGAGGAGCATGATGTTGAGGAGTTTAGATATGAGGTCCTTGAGGATGGATGGGTGAGGTTGAGCGCAAAGTTATCGGTATCCGAGGTTGAGGAGATCCTCGGAATAAGCTTGGGTGAAGTTGAAAGCTCCACCATAGGTGGGTACCTAATAGAGAAGCTTGGAAGGATCCCAGAAAAGGGGGAGGAGATAGATATACCCCCATTGAAGTTCTTTGTTGAGGAGGTGGAACCTCAGAGGGTAAAAACTATAAGGGTCAAAAAAGCGGGATATGAGGTTTATTGAGGTTTCAAAGTTTTATGAGGATTTTTTGGGGAGTTTTTGCGAGGTTTTGGGTGGGGAAAAGGGGTTTTGGAGGAGGATCACCACGCCGGACATAAGCAGGCCGGGATTACTTTTGGCTGGCTTTGAGGAAGAATTTCCTTCTGAAAGAGTTCAAATAATAGGCATAACCGAAAGGGCATATTTAATTGTCAACAGGGAAAAG
>LBFQ01000037.1:0-1512 GCA_000980735.1 Candidatus Caldipriscus sp. T1.2 | reverse complement strand
GGAGAGGATAAACGATAGGCTTGAGGGTTTATTTAAATTTTATGCGGATAAGTTCTCCGTACCAACCCTAAAGAGTAATCTCGGAAGTACGAGGGTTATATCCCTAATTATGGACAGGCTTCAGTATGAGCTTGCGCCTACGGTTTACGAACATGGGGTGATGGTGGATGTATTTGGGGTTGGGATCCTATTAAAGGGGAAATCCGCCATAGGAAAGAGCGAATGTGCTATAGAACTAATAAGAAGAGGACACAGGTTCATAGCGGACGATTTGGTTGCTATAAAGCTCTACCCCCCAGATAGTCTCCGCGCGGAACCTCCTCGAAAGGATTTAAAATTTTACCTTGAAATAAAGGGGGTTGGTGTGGTGCATATACCTTCAATTTATGGGGTTCAGGCGGTTAAGGATAACGCGGTTCTTGATTGCGTGGTTGAGTTTGTCCCATCTGAGGAATTCACCTACGATCCCGTGGGTGAAGTGGAAAAGGTGGAATATCTTGGTATATCCGTTCCGAAATTCAAGCTCCCCATAACCCCGGGAAAAAATATGGCGGTTTTGGTTGAGTCCGTAGCCTTGGTGTATAAGACCGGGCATCTTTCATCCGAAAAATTTAAGGAGGAGCTTAAAAAGGTTATTTTGAAGGGGGGTTAGCTTCCAAATGTTTCTTTATTATTTCGTCCAATATTGCCAAAGCCTCTTCCCTACTTTTTATTTTCCCCTCCGCCCTAAGTTCTTCTATTTCCTGTAATATCACCTTGTAAATTGGCCCGGGATTTAATCCTTTTTCCATCAAGTCGTAACCCGTTATCAACCTCGGCGCTTTCTTTTGCTCCTCCTCCTGTTGCTTTAGAAAATCTTCAAGCTTTTTTGCAAGCCTGAGCTGACCCGCAACCCCTTCCGCCCTAAGGGGTGTGGCTAAAGCATCAACATAAGCCACCAAAATTATAGGGAAAGCCCAATCACCAGTCCTCTTGTGATACCTATAAAGGGCCCTTCTCGTTACGTTGGGGGTTGCCAATAGGTGTGGGTGCATATGTTCCGCAACTATAAGGGATATCGTTTTGTAAATTTCATTTGCCATCCTCATCCTCTTCCCTATGGAATTCACTATCTTTGAACCCACATAATCGTGCCCATGGAACGTCACCTCACCATTTTCAAACTTGTAGGTTGCGGGTTTTCCAATATCATGGAACATAACCCCCATCACCATTATAAATCTTCCCCTCTCGTTCGTTATTGCGCCCAACCTGTGGAGGTAGTAAGTGAAGGGTCCATCCTCTAAGGTATTTAACGCAACCTCCAACCTCCTAAGGGCTAAGGAAGTGTGGGACCAAACGTCTACATCAAGGCCCTTAAGGGGTTTCTTTAATTCTTCCAGCTCGGGGAATATGTTGAATAAAAGCCCAGTCTCCTCAAGTCCTTGAATTTGGCGGTAAAACTTTTTTGATGAAAAAATCCTTTCAATCTCGAAAATTATCCTTTCTGGAGAAACCATTGAAATAAGGTGA
>LBFQ01000036.1:23707-30719 GCA_000980735.1 Candidatus Caldipriscus sp. T1.2 | reverse complement strand
GGGGGAATTATAGGATAGTTGCGAGCTTCATAGGGTACGAGAGGAAAGAGATGAGAATAGATTTGGAGAGGGATACCTTTTTAACGATAACTTTAAAGCCAAAGCCTATACCGATAAAGGAGCAGGTGGTGGAAGCTGAGGCACCTAAGGTGGTGTATAGGGTGGATAGGAAGGTGGTATATCCGAAGGGGGAGGTGGAGAAAAGGGGGAAGGCATCGGATATATTGAGGGGGGTAGCTGGCGTTGAAGTGGATGCTGAGGGGAATGTAAAGTTGATGGGTAGTTGTGGTTATGTTCTTTTTGTGGATGGAAAGCTAACGAATATGAGATTGAAGGATATACCTGCGAGTTTTGTGGAGTATATAGAGGTGATAACAAATCCGGGTGCGGAGTGGGATGCGGAGGGTGAAGCGGTAATAAACGTTGTAACGAAGAAGCAGAGGGAACTGGGCTATAGCCTGAATTCCCAAGTTAGGGGGTCAAACTTCTTGGGTTATAACCTCAACATTTTATATTCTATAAATTACGGAAATTTTACAACCTATTTTAGGGTGGATGGGGGAAGGGAGAGGTTCGTTGGGTCTAGGATTGATAGCGTAAGGTTTCCGAGTGGATACAGATTTGTATCAAGGCTTAATATAAATGCAGTTATGCCTTCCCTAAACGGCACGTTAGGTTTCAGGTATGGGAACTTATCGCTTGAGATGGGTGGAAACTTTCGAAATCAGATCTTGGACGCATCCCAAAATAGATATTTTGGGGACTCAGACACAGTGGGAAAATTGTACTGGAGGAGCAGAAGTGGTAATTTTTACATAACCTCCGATTATGCTTTCATGGGATTAAAGTTATCCTTTTATTACTCAAGGGTCCCGTATGAATCCTACAGGTTAGATTCCTCGAGATCTTGGAAGATAGTTTATCAAACCCAAAGGCCTCAGGAAAAACTTTTTGGGCAGGTGGATTACGCATTGGATATGGGGAAAACAAAGGTGAGTTTAGGAACAAAGGGCACGTTGAACTTGCACGCATTAAATTACTCTTTTAACAAATTTGGGAATCCAAACTTTCCCGAAATTGAGGGTGGAAGCTTTAATATGAGGAGATTCGTTGGGGCGTCTTATGTGGATCTGAATTCGACATTTTGGAAGTTTGAGTACAAGACTGGGTTGAGGTATGAGAGAACCGATGTAATTGCGGACACGATAAGGAATTCATATCAAAATCTTTTCCCGTCTTTAAGTTTGATTTATCGGTTTAACCTTGGGAACATGCAATTTGGATACAGGAGGGGGATATGGAGGCCCGATGAGAGGGAACTTCTTCCTATTTATCACTTCCTAAATGCGAATAGCTTGTTCAAGGGTAATCCAAGACTCTTGCCCGAGATAAGCGACAACTTCGTAATGTCTATGAATTTACAGAAGGGTAAGTTCTCCATAAATCCCGAGTTTTACTATAAGAGGATCTCAAACATCATAGAGGATACAACTTACGTTTTGTCCCCATATCCCGTTGCGGTTAGTTATAATATGAACTACAGGGAGGGCGGTAGATTGGGATTTTCCACAACCTTAAGCTATAATGTAGGGCTATTAAAACAGTTGGGACCTTTGCCCGTTGGAATATTCGATATCAACCTCGGTACTAACGGGTATAATCATAGGTACGCAAGTGTTTCGGATACGTCCTACAGTTTGAGCCTTTCCGTTCAGGGAATATTATTCCTCGCCGTAATTCAGGGTTACGTTTATATATCTCCCGGAAGTAAATACCGCTTTTATGAGGTGGATAGGCAAATATCCTCTTACCTTGCATTCATAGTACCCTTAGGAAACCTCAGCCTGTTCATATTATTCAACGATCCTTTTGGTTTGCAAAAACCAATTTCCCGAACCCAAGTAGGGGGATATTATCAATATGAACAGCAACAACCTATAAGGATGATTATGATTTCCCTTTCATACAACTTTTCAAAGAGATTTGAGGGTTCCGTAAAACCGTTGGGTGAAAGGGATGTGGAGCAGACGGGAGAAAAATTGATTCCAGGCAAACCGAGCGAATAGTCCAAGCTACAACCGTAAAATCTCTACTATGTCCAAGCTAAAGATAAGAACGGAGGAGGTTTTTAGGTATCACTCGGAGGGTAAGCCTGGCAAAATTTCCATTGTACCTTCAAAGAAGGCGGAGACCCAAAGGGACTTATCTTTGGCATACACGCCGGGTGTTGCGGAAGTTTCAATGGAAATATACAGGAATCCAGAAAGCGCCTATCTTTACACCACCAAGGCTAATCTCGTGGCGGTTATAAGCGATGGGAGTGCGGTTTTGGGTTTGGGGGATATAGGACCTTTGGCAGCAAAGCCCGTAATGGAGGGCAAAGCCCTGCTCTTCAAGAGGCTTGCGGATATTGACGCAATAGATATAGAGGTATCCGCGGAGGATCCCGATGAATTCGTTAACGTAGTTAAGGCCATATCTCCAACCTTTGGGGGAATAAACCTTGAGGATATAAAGGCTCCAAAATGCTTTTACGTTGAGGAGAAGCTTATTGAACTCTTGGATATTCCAGTTTTCCACGACGACCAGCATGGAACGGCGATTATAGTGTTGGCGGGCCTCATAAACGCCCTATACCTACAGAATAAAAAATTTGAGGATATAAAGTTGGTGATCTTGGGAGCCGGTGCAGCAGGGATAGCAATAGCGGATCTATTAACCAAGTACGGGGTAAAGAAGGAGAATATGAGGCTTGTGGATACTAAGGGGGTGATATTCAAGGGTAGGGTGGAGGGGATGAACCCTTACAAGGAGAAGTTTGCGGTTGAAACGGATGAAAGAACGCTACACGACGCGATGAAGGGGGCAGACGTATTCATAGGGGTCTCCGGTCCAAACCTATTAACGGAAGAGGACTTAAGGGTTATGGCGGAAAGGCCCGTGATTTTCGCCCTATCCAATCCCGTACCCGAGATCCCATACGAGGTTGCCCAAAAGGTTCGCCCGGATGCGATAATAGCTACGGGAAGGTCGGATTATCCAAACCAGCTCAACAACGTACTGGGTTTCCCTTACATATTCAGGGGAGCCCTTGACGTCAGGGCAACGAAAATTACGGATAATATGAAGATCGCGGCGGCTTTAGCTTTGGCAAACCTTGCAAGAGAAGATGTACCAGAAAACGTCCTAAAGGCTTACGGATTAAGGAAGCTTTCCTTTGGAAAGGATTACATAATACCGAAACCCCTTGACCCAAGGCTGATATACACCGTTTCACCCGAGGTTGCAAAGGCGGCGTTGAGGGATGGGGTGGCGAGGTTAAAGGATTTTGACATCAAAAGCTATACGGAAAGGTTAAGGGCATATTCCGAAAAGGTAATAGGCACCGTTAGGGCGATATTGGTAAAAACTCAACCCGTTTATATTCCGAAGATAGTTTTCCCAGAAGGCGAGAACGAGACGATACTTAGGGTTGCCAACGCCTTAAGCGATGAAGGGATCGCAAAACCCGTCCTCATAGGTTTCCCGGATAGGATAAGATCCCTAATTTCCGACCTAGGATTAGACTTTGAGGCGGAAATAGTGGATCCAAACGACGTTGATAAGCTTGAGTACTATGCGAATCTTTTGTGGAAGCTAAGATGGAGGAAGGGTTTGGGGTATGAGGATGCGAAGGAGAAGATAAAGAACCCAGGATATTTGGGAGCTTTAATGCTTTACGATGGATACGTTGATGCCCTCCTTTACGGTGTGGTTCATAACTATAACGAGGCAATAAAGCCCTTGTTAGAAATAATAAAGCCTAAGGAGGGTATAAGAAAGGTCGCAGGCCTTTACATAGCCCTTACCGAAAAAGGCGCAATATTTATGGCGGATACCACCGTAAACCCGGAACCGGATGTGGAGGATCTCGTTGATATTGCCCTCATGTCCGCGGAGGTTGCTAAAGAATTTGGTTACGAACCCGCTATAGCTTTCGTTTCCTTCTCAAACTTTGGGACATCAAACCTTCAATCCCCACAAAAGATGAGGAAAGTGGTGGAAATATTGAATTCAAGGTATGCGGGCCTGCAGGTCGACTCTAGAGGATCCCCATGTTGCCCTTTCCGAAGAACTCCTGAAGAGGTTCTACCCATTTTCAAGGCTCGCCCAAAAAGGGAAATCCGCAAATATTCTAATATTCCCGGACTTAAACTCCTCAAACATAGCTTACAAGCTCCTTTCCTCCCTAGCTGACGTAAAGATCATAGGTCCCATCCTTATGGGCTTAAGCAAACCCGCCCACATAATCCAGAAGGGGGACAACGAGGAGAGGATATTAGCCTTGGCATATTACGCAATAAATCAAGTCCTCTCAAAGACTTCCCGATAATTTCCTACCGGATATGGAATAACCCTTTATGTACAATTTCCTACCTTTTAAGGTTATGGGTTTTACTTTTGTCGTTTTATCCCGCGAAAATTCTCTCAAATTTAATGGCTCAGAAGATTTGGTGTAGTATATCTTTGGAAAAAGGGGATTAGTATAATCAACGAAGGTGAGGTGTATATAACCGTTTTCATCAACGAAAAGGGATGGTCTATTTTGATTCCCGAGCATAAAGATCCTAAAGCTATCCGTTATAATTCCCAAACTATTTAACCTTACGCCGAATATATCCCTGTCCCCACCAAAATCCTCGCTCCAGGCTACGATCCAACCACCTCTACCATCCCGAACGACCGTAGGGTCGCTTTGCGATCTACCCGATGGCCTTACATCAAACTGCGATCCCCAAGAACCGTCATAAATCTTTGCGGAGATACGTGGGGGAGAGCTTGAGGAATTCGTATAAACCAAAAGGAGCTTACCCGAAGAGTTTGCCACATCCGGATAACCCGATGATACGTCGGTTATCCTCTGATCCCCATATCCCCAATTCCCATATATGTTGTAAGCCGAATTTCTATTGTCCGCCCAAAATACGAAAAGGGTATCCTCCCTGAAGTCAAAGGTGGGGTACCAGGCGTTACTCGGTGAATTTGAGATCCTAACATCGCTCCCCCATACGCTATCCCTAACCTTCAAATATATCTGAGCCCTGTTTGATGTTGGATCATCCCTATAATCGTACCAAACAACGAATAATTTCCCGCCATTTTCTTTTATCGTTGGTAAATACCCGTTATCCCCCGGTCCCCCCGAATTCGTGTACGTTAGCCTAGTTTCAAGGTTCCAGGAGATATCAAAGAGCCCTTTTGCATTAAAGAAGATCTCTATGTTGCTTATTCCACCAACCCTATAATCGTGCCAAACTAAGAAGACGCTATCTCTAAATACCAGTATTGATGGGTACTTAGCATCCGCGGAAGTGTTCGTTACCCTCTCCTCTGGATACCAAGATGTACCCTTCATCCTATAGAAAACCTGCCAAACTCCCCCAACCCTCTTGTGGTAAGATATATGAACCCTACCATTTTCTGCAAATATGTACCTATGGTTTAAACCGTTCTCACAACTATCGCAAACAAGCTCAGGAGTTAAAAAGGTTATCATCAATATGCCCCCTCACCTTTTAAAACCACAAATACGGTTTTTAAAAGGATCACTATATCTAGCCAGAGGGAACGGTTGAGGACATAAATTACGTCAAGTTTTACACGGGTTTTAAAGTCGGTGTCGCTTCTCCCACTCACCTGCCACAAACCCGTTATTCCCGGTCTGACCATATAATAAAACTTCGCCAAATGCCCGTGATATTTCTCAACCTCCTCCTTCAAAGCGGGCCTTGGACCCACAACGCTCATATCCCCCTTTAATACGTTAAAGAACTGTGGGAGCTCATCCAGGGAGAATTTCCTCAAGACCCTCCCAATCCACGTGATCCTGGGATCGTTTGGGATCTTTCTTTTTTTCTCCCAAATTTCCCTAAGCTTCTCATCCTTTTCTAGGATCTCCTTTAACATCTCGTCCGCGTTCTCGTGCATGGTTCTAAATTTGTAAAGGTAAAACTCCCTTCCACCCTTTCCCACCCTCTTTTGCTTGTATATCACTGGACCCTTTGATGTTATCTTTATTAATAGGGCGATGAGGAGAATTAGGGGGGAGGTTAAGGTTATTACGGTTAGGGAAAAGGCTATATCAAATAACCTTTTGAGGAAGGAGTTTATGGGATCCGAGCCTTCAAAGTGCGTCTCAATCAAGGGTAAATTGTAAGATGGGTCAAAGTGGAAGACTTTTTTCATAAAAGGTATCCCTTCAACGTCGGGTATGAAGAAGATACGCTTAAACTTCGTGCTTATGGTGGCGATCTCTTGGGTAAATTCCGAGAGGAATGGGAGCCTTGGAATCACCACGTTTCCCACCTTCCCCACCCAACTTTCAATATCCGAAATTTCCACGGGTCCAACGGGTTTATAGGATAAATACCAATTCCTTTCCAAGAATTTATATACCTTCTCGCACTCCGGACCCTTCAAAACCAAAACATCCTCCGACATCAAGTTCCTAAAGATCCTCTTGGTAAGGAGTCTAAATGATGGGATCAAAATCGCCGAAAAGGCGAAGGATAAAAGGGCAAACATACGGGAATAGTCCGCATCCCCCTTGGCAAGGGCAAAGTAGGCGAAGATAAGGATGAAGGATAAAAACAGGTTCTCGTAGGTGTCCCTTAGGTCCTCGAAGAAAAGCCTCCTTTTCGTATATACCCCCTTGAAGATGGATATTAGGAGGATGGATAGGGCCATAAGAGTTCCCTCAACCCACCTATCCCTTTGTAGCTCCACGAGGTACTGTCCCCTGAACTTCACTAAGAAGGCAAGGAATACGGAGAGGATTATCGCCAATAGGTCGCTCAAAAAGAGCGGTAAAGAGTATTTCATTTAATGGGAAACGAGAATTTTACGGTTGTCAGAAGGCAACCCTGGAACCCTCCCTCAACATCTCCCCACCCAAAACCACAACCGTATCCCCCCTCCTAAGCTCGGATTCTATCGCTATGTTTCCCTCATCGTCCTCAAAAATCCTTTTCAG
>LBFQ01000036.1:14703-23687 GCA_000980735.1 Candidatus Caldipriscus sp. T1.2 | reverse complement strand
CCCTCCTCAACGAATACCCCATCCAAAACTCCCCCCGAGCTTGAAATTATGGGCAAGGACCTATAAACCGGTCCCCTGTAGATCTCCGCAAAGGTATCCCCCTCCCTTATGTATTCCCCTGGCTTAAAGTTTATTTTCCTTACAACACCTTCAACATCCGAAACTATCGCAACGACCTTTGATGGTTTTACTATGCACCAGGCTTTAAAGGACCTCCTAAGTTCGCCAAATTTAACTGTATCCACCTCAACGAAGATCTTATAATCTATCTTCTCCCTTTTTTCACCTTCCGCGCAGGAAAATAGGAGGAAAATTATCGCTATTTCTGGGCGGATTCGTATTTTGAGGGGCATTTTGTTAGAATGGTTTTGGCAAAAATTGTGTCGCCCTTATAAGTTCCCTCCACCACGACAGGGACCCCCTCGCCGAAAGCGTCGGGAACCGCCCCCGAATATTTCACAAATACCCCCTTCCCTTCCTTTGAAAGGAAAAACGAGTAATTCCTTCCCCACTTTTCCACCCCAAAAACCACACCGGAAACCTTTACGCTCTTACCCTCAAACTTCGAAGGGTTTTCAACTATCTGATTTGCCTCAAGGTAGTAGGATTGATTATACATGGCGGTGAAGAGGATGTATGCTATAACTAAAAATAGACTTACAAAGAAAAAAATAACTTTCTTCAATGCCGGGGGCGGGACTTGAACCCGCACGGGGTTGCCCCCACATGGCCCTCAACCATGCGCGTCTGCCAATTCCGCCACCCCGGCGAAGAAAGTATTATAAGGATGAAAGATTAGCCCTTCACCTGTGCCCAATTTTCCCCTATCCCAAACTCAACAACAATCGGAACGTCAAGCTTTATAGCATTTTCCATAATGTCCTTTATTTTTGGTATCAGATCCATTTCATCCTCGTGGATCTCAAACACAAGCTCGTCGTGAACCTGGAGGATCATCTTGCTGTTTTTATCTTTTATAAGTTCGTAGATCTCTATCATAGCCTTCTTTATTAGGTCTGCCGCGGAACCCTGCACTGGGGTATTTATGGTTATCCTCCTGTACTCATCGTTTACCCTCGGATCCGCGAATATATACCTCCTCCTTCCGAGGAGGGTTTGAACAAATCCGTTTTTACTTGCAAAATCGATCATCTCCTCCTGCCATTTTTTAACCTTCGGGTACCTTTCGTAATACCTCTTTATCATCTCCCTCGCGGTATCCTGATCCACACCTATACTCCTTGAAAGTCCATAAGGGCTTATCCCATAAATTATCCCAAAATTAACCGTCTTTGCGACCCTCCTCTCATCATCCGAAATCTCATCCTTCCCGAAAAGGGTCTTTGCGGTTTCCATATGTACATCCCCGTTTCTATAAAAGACCTCCCTAAGGTTTTCATCCCCGCTTAGATGCGCCAATATCCTTAGTTCTATTTGCGAATAATCAAAGGATACGATCTTATAACCCTCCGGGGCGATAAAGCATTCCCTAACCTTCTTTCCCCAAGTTCCCCTTGCAGGGATGTTCTGTAGGTTTGGATTTAAGCATGATAGCCTACCGGTAGCGGTCGTAGTTTGTGAGAAAGTTGGGCGGATCCTACCATCGCTTTGTATGTACTTCTTTAAACCCTCCACATAGGTGGATTTTATCTTAAATAGCTCCCTGTACTCAAGGATCTTTGCGGGTAAGGGATGAAGTTTTGAAAGTTCTGTTAAAACCTCAACATCCGTTGAATAACCCGTTTTCGTCTTCTTTATTGGGGGGAGTTTTAGCCTTTCGAATAAAACGGTTGCCAATTGCTTTGGAGAGTTTAAGTTAAAAACCATACCCGCAAGGTTATAAATTTCCCTCTCGATTCCCCTTAAGTTCTCATCCAGCTCCCTACCTAGCTCTTCCAATCTTTCCCTCGATATCAAGACACCATTCCTTTCCATATAAGCCAAAACCCTACTTAGGGGTATCTCAAGATTTTCGTATATGTCCCAGAGGTTTTCTTCCTTTAAGGTTTTCAGGATCCCTTCACCTATCAGGGAGGAGAGGTGGGCGGAGAATGCGCCCAGAGGGGAGGTAATCTTCCAAGCCTTGTACTTTAACGCCAAAGATTCGAGGTTATGCCTATCCTTTTCCATCTCCTCAATTTCGGGAAGTATGAGATAATCTCCTATGGAAAGGTCGTAGAGTTTTCCAGCATCGGGTAAAACCTTATAAATCTCCTTTGAATTTATGCAGTATTTCCCTTCCAATTGCTCCGGGCTAACCTTCTCGGAAACAAAAATTTCCCTCCCATTCCCAAAGTACCACTTCCCATCAAATGCCACGGATATAAACTCTTGCCCTTCGTACTTCTTTATTTCCGGAAGTTTTGGGTATTCCGCAATGTCGTTTAGGGCGGTGAAAAATTCCAGTTCCCTCAATATCCCTATCAACTTCCCCCTATCGGGCTCCAACAACCTCAGATCCTCAACATCCCCATCAAATGCCTCAAATCCAAGAGAAAATTTTCCTCTTAAGATCCCCCCAAAAGTCTTTCCCTTTCCGCAAGGATCGCGCTTGCTATTTTTCTATCTATTTTGTTTATATTCTCAAGGATTCCCTCAATGGATCCAAAGGTATTCAAGAGCTCTTTAGCCCTCTTCTCCCCCACACCCTTAATGCCGGGTATATTATCCGCGGTATCACCCACCAAGACGAGATAATCCGATATTTGATGGGGTTTTACCCCGAACTTCCTCTCAACCTTTCCAGCATCCAATATCTCGTTCTCTTCCGTCGCAATATCCATAACCCTTATATCTTCATCCACCAAGGACATTATGTCCTTATCCATAGTTACCAAAACTGACTTTATACCCCTCTCCTTGAACTTTCTCGCCGCAGAAGCCAATATATCATCCGCCTCGTACCCCTCCCTGTTATAAGTTTTTATTCCCAGTGCCTCCCCCAGTTTTCTTATTAGATTCACTTGAATTTTAACCTCATCTGGCGTGGGTGGCCTTTGAGCCTTGTACTGCTGTAAAACCTTATGCCTGAACGTGGGCTTTGGACTGTCAAAGGCTAAAAGGGCGTAAGTGGGCCTCAAGCTCCTCTTAATATCCTTCCATAGGACGTAAAAGTAATAAACCGCGGAGGTTGGAACACCCTTTGAATTCCTCAGCTGTTTATCATTAAAGGCGTAATATCCCCTGTAGGCTATTGCGTGGGCGTCTATCCCAACAAACATCCCCCAATTCTACATTTGAAAACCCTTCCACCTTATAATATCCAAATGATGGACATTCTTACGATGGTTTTTCCTTTCTTAATTTTGATACTCGCCCTTTACTTTTTCATAATTATGCCCCAGCAAAGGGAGGAGAAGAGGAGGAGGGAGATGATACAAAAGCTCCAGAGGGGGGATAAGGTGGTGACGGAATCTGGGATAGTGGGGACGTTCCTTGAGAGGAGGGATGATGAGGTAATAATAGAGGTTTCTGCTGGGGTTCCCGTTAGGTTCAAGGCTTGGGCCATAAGGGAGGCTATAAATGGTAAGAAAAATTAGGATCTTTCCCGATCCGATTTTAAGGGAAGTTTGCGAGGAAGTTGATATAAAAAACCCTGGGGAGGAATTCTTTTCCTTAGTTGAAGACCTCATAGATACGATGTTCGCTTACGACGGCCTGGGCCTCTCCGCCCCCCAGATAGGCGTAAAAAAGAGGGTTTTCGTCGTGAATATGGGGGAGCTTACGGGAAAAAAGGGGGAAGTTAAGGTAATAGTAAATCCGGAGATAATATACCATGAGGGTGAGGAGGTGAGGGAAGAAGGATGTCTATCCTTCCCGGACCTTTATTACGAAATAAAGAGACCTTACCTTTGCACCCTAAAAGGGTACGAGCTTAGGGGGAAGGAGCTCTTTCCCGTTGAGATAACCGCCACGGGATTGTATGCGAGGGTTTTGATGCACGAGACGGATCACCTAAATGGTGTTTTGTTTATAGATTACATAGAACCCAAAGAAAGGGTAAGGGTTTTGCGGGAATGGAAGAAAAAGACGAAATCAGGATCATACACTTAAAGGAAACGGATTCCACAAACGAGGAAGTTTTTAGGTTAAAAGATAAGGTAAAAATTCCGTTTTTTGTTAGGGCGGACGTTCAAGTTAAGGGTAGGGGTAGGTACGGGAGGGTTTGGGTTTCCCAAGAGGGGGGGCTTTGGATGACGGGTTTGTTTGAGAAGAAAGGGGAGTATGACGGCGTTAAGTTCATGTTTGGAAGTGCCCTTGTGGTACATAAAACCCTTTTATACATGGGAATTAACGCAAGAATAAAGTTTCCGAACGATGTGTATTATAAGGATAAAAAACTATGCGGGATCCTCGTTGAGGAGAGGGAAAACCTAATTGCGGTGGGTATAGGCTTAAACGTAAACCAAAAGGAACCCCCCATCCCCTCATCCACCACCCTATACCTTATCACAGGTAAAACTTACGACCTTGAATTTCTCGCTTATAATATCGGAAAAGGGATTATGGAAATAGACCGAAAGAGCATAAGGGAAGTGGTAAGGGAATACAGGGAGAACCTTTCAACCATAGGTAAAACCGTAAATATCTTCACGCCGAGTGGAGCCCTTGAAGGTACCTTCGAGGACTTAGACGTGGACCTTAACGTCATTTTGAGGGGGGATGTAATTTACGTTATCCCCGCCTTTGAGGTTTTACATTTGGAGGAATATGAAAGATGATACAAAAATTGTTAGGGGATTGGATGAGGAGGCGTTCCATAAACTGGACGCCCATCTAAATAAATCATTAAATTCCCACAGGCTCCCCATATACCAAACCTCAACTTACCTATTTGACTCCATTGAGGAGGCATATGGAGCCTTTACTGGAACCGAACACCACCATATATACTCCCGGGTAAGCAACCCAAACTCCATATACCTTGGGGCTAAGGTGGCGATCCTTGAGGGAGCGGAGGCTGGGATAGGTTTAAACTCGGGTATGTCCGCCATTATTACCGCCCTGCTAACATTACTAAGACCGGGAGATAGCCTCATAGCATCAAAACCTTTGTACGGTGGCACATCGGAACTCCTTGAATTTTTAAAGGAATTTGGTATAAAAGTTAAGTTTTCGGATGCGGATAGCATTTACGAGGACCTTGAAAGGGGAAGTTATAAGGTTTGCCTAATTGAAACCCCAGCAAACCCAACCCTTGACATCTTTGACATCTCCCTCATTTCAAAGCTATGCAAAGAAAAGGGTACGTTCCTATTGGTGGATAATACCTTCGCAACTCCCTACCATCAGAAACCCATAAAGTTGGGTGCAGATGCTGTAATCCACAGCTCAACGAAATACCTTTCTGGGCACGGGGATACAATAGGTGGGGTGATAGTGGGAAAGGAGGATTTTATAAAGAAAGTTTTACACACGATGAAACTACTTGGAACAATAGCGCAACCGTTTAACGCATGGCTAACCGCCAGGGGCATAAGGACGCTTGCGGTCAGAATGAGGAAACACTCCGAAAACGCTCTAAGGATCGCCCGGTACCTTGAAAGTAAGGAGGAGGTACTAAAGGTTTATTATCCGGGCCTTCCATCCTTTAAGTATTACCACATAGCAATCAGGCAGATGGAGAACGGTTTTTCTGGGATGGTTAGCTTCGTTTTGGACGGAAATATCGATCACCTAAAGAAATTCATAAGCAATCTATCCCTTTTCCACTTTGCGGTCTCCCTCGGTGATACCGATAGCTTGGTAACCGCACCCGCCCTAACCACCCACGCCTTATCCCCAATAAAGGACTTTCCGGAAAATTTAATAAGGCTCTCCGTTGGAATAGAGGATGTGGATGACCTAATAGAGGACCTTGAAAACGCCTTTAGAAAAACCTTTCATGGACAGAGGGTGAAGTAAGGTTACTTGACGCCGGGGGTAAATTTGGGCATTATTGAGTGCTCGGACCACCATACCGGGGGGGAAACACCCGGTCCCATTCCGAACCCGGAAGTTAAGCCCCCCAGGGCCGATGATAGCCTCGCCCCGAGCGAGGTGAAAGTAGGTCGTGGTCCGGGCGTTTTTTTATGGATAAACCTTGGGGGTAATTTTTCTCCAGGGTTCAACCTCCCCTTCCACTCTTCCTCTTTCCACCTCCCTATAATTCCTAACGAAATTTTCTATATCCTTCGGAAGATCGAACTTTTCCTCCTTATACCTCCTCAAAATTTCTTCAACCGTATGCGTGTAAGTTTTTCCATAAATGAAATCGGGGCTCTCAAGGAGATATATCAAAAAGTGCTGGTTTGTATTCGGACCTATGAGTAAGGTTTCCTTTAATGCGCTTACAAGCTTTCTCCTAGCCTGCTCCCTATCTGGAGCGTATGAGATAATTTTTGCTATCATGGGATCGTAAAACGGGGTAATTTCCGTTCCCTCCACCACCCCCGCATCTACCCTTATTCCGGGGATATGTGGGAACTCAAGGGCTAAGATCTTACCGGAGGATGGCAAAAACTCCCTTTCCGGATCTTCGGCGTAAATCCTAACCTCAATTGAATGCCCCCTCCTATGGATCCCTTCAAGATCCAACCTTTTCCCCTCCGCAACCTCCACCTGAAGCCTAACAAGGTCAAGTCCCGTGACCATTTCGGTGACGGGGTGCTCCACCTGAAGCCTCGCGTTCACCTCAAGGAAATATACTTCCCCACTTTCGGAAACCAAAAACTCGCATGTCCCAGCATTCTCGTAATTTACCTCCTTCCCTATCCTCACCGCATAATCAAACAACTTTTCCCTAATCTCCTCCGTTATCCCAACGGAAGGGCTCTCCTCAACTATCTTCTGATGCCTCCTCTGTAAGGAACATTCCCTTTCACCAAGGGCATAAACGTTTCCGAACTTGTCCCCCATTATCTGAACCTCAACGTGCCTTGCTGGGAAAACGAATTTTTCCGCTATTAGCCTTCCATCGCCGAATGCCTCAAACGCCTCCCTCTGGGCGGAGAGAATAACCTCCATCAGGTTTTCCCCATTTCGCACGAGCTTCATCCCCTTTCCTCCCCCTCCCCCCACCGCCTTAAGCAACACCGGAAAACCTATCTTCAAGATCCCCTCGTATATCTCCTTTGGGTCCTCGGAGGGGGGAAGTCCGGGAACAACGGGAACCCCAACCCTCTTCGCTATCTCTTTAGCCTTGGCTTTATCCCCAACAAGCTCCATCGATAAGGGCGATGGACCTATGAAGATAAGTCCAGCGGATATTACCGCCTCCGCAAATCTCGGATTCTCGGACAAAAACCCATACCCAGGATGAACCGCATCACAACCCGCCCCAAGTGCAACTTCCACGATCTCTTCAATGTTCAGGTACCCACTCACCGGGTAAGCTTCATCAACGATGTAAACGAAGGGCCAGTTTTCGTCGTTTTTTGTAAATATACCCACGGTTTTTATCCCCATCTCCTTCAAAGTCCTCGCCACCCTTATTGCTATTTCCCCCCTGTTGGCAATAAGGACCTTCCTAATCATAAAGGTCCTTAAGGTCGTAATACGTTCCCTCTTGTTTTTGTACGAACTTTTCGGGTTCCCTCAAAATCTCCCCCATCTTCTCAACGGTTAAGTTTGTTATTGGGGTGCCATTTATCAGGGCCGCAGGTGCCCCATCGCAAAGCCCTATACACTCCACCTCCTCATAAGTAAATTCTTTCTCATCCTTAACGTTCTCCTTAAGGAATTTAAGGATCTCATAGGCTCCCGCCATCATACAGCTCAAATTCGTGCATAGGTATATGTGGTACTTCCCAACCTTTTCCTTGTGGAACATATGGTAGAAGCTCGCAACGCTCATTATCCAATCCTCCGGGTACCCCAAAACTTCGGATATCAACTTCACTCCTTCCGGATGAAGATAACCGTACTCGTTCTGAACCTCGTGTAAAGCCGCTATTATGGCGGTATCCCCCTCGGGGAAGATCCTTTTGACCACCTCTATCTTTTCTTTCAGGCTTGCCATCGCGAATATTTTAAGGATGCAAGGAAATATAAACTATCAATCCAAAAATGCCCGCCAAAAAATTCGTCGTATTGTTCCCAAAGTACCCCCTACTTTCCAACGTCGCCCCTATAAGGCTATCCGAGAAAAATCCTAAAACCGCCGAAAGAAAAATGGGAATGGGATTTAATCCCATAAACCAACCGAAAACGCTCAATACGGTTATGGTTAAGATCCCCGCAAGTGTCCCCTCAAGGCTTATTCCCCCCGATGTCCCCTTTGGAACCTCCTTAAAGTTCGTGATTAGGTAGGTTTTTCTTCCGAACTTTATTCCGATCTCGGTTGCCACGGTGTCCGAGAATGAAACCGCCAAGGCTGTTAAATATCCCCCCTCAAAGGAGGTTATGGAGCAAATAAGGGCGGGCAAACCGTTTGCCAAAACTTGCTTGTAATCCCTCCTTTCCCTCTTACCGCTGTATATTGAAAGTATTGAACCCAAGGTAAGGAAGGATAAGGGGGGTAAGGACCAAAGCCAGCCAAGCTTATAAAGTATGATAAAAGCCATGATTGATGTAATGAGGGATCCTCCCCAGCTCAACCATCCCAATCGGTAAGAGAAAAATCCGACAAATAGGGAGGCGAGAATTTTAAGGATTATTCCCACTCTATGGTTGATGGGGGTTTTGATGTGATATCATAAACCACCCTGTTTATCCCCCTCACCTCCCCCGTTATCCTCTCGCTCATCCTTTCAAGGACATCATAAGGAATTTTAGCCCAATGGGCGGTCATACCATCAACGCTCTCAACGATCCTTATAGCTATCACCTCCCCTTCCGTCCTATAATCCCCTTGAACCCCCACGGTTTTCACGGGTATTAAAACCGCAAAGGCTTGCCAAACCTTATCGTAAAGCCCAGCCCTCCTCATCTCTTCCTCAACTATCTTATCCGCAAGCCTCAACCTCTCAAGCCTATCCTCCGTCACCTCCCCTATTATCCTAGGG
>LBFQ01000036.1:7574-14598 GCA_000980735.1 Candidatus Caldipriscus sp. T1.2 | reverse complement strand
CCCAAGACGGTTGAATCCACGCCACCCGAAAGCGCAAGGATCACCCCCTCATCCTTAACCTTTTCCCTTATCTCCCTCACTATTTCTTCGTATATGTTCTCCGTTGTCCAGTTCCTCTCAATTCCCGAATACTCCGCGAAGTTCCTTAAGATCCTTTCTCCGAATTCCGTGTGCGCCACCTCTGGATGAAATTGAACACCGAAGATCCTTAATTTTTCGTTGAATATTGCCGCGTACGGTGAGCCCTCGGTCTTAGCCAAAACCTCAAAACCCTCGGGAATTTCCTCCACCTTATCCCCATGGCTCATCCAAACTCTAAAGGATCCGGGAAGCCCCTTAAATAAATGATCCTCCTTTAAAACTTCCAATTTAGCCGGTCCGTACTCCTTCCTTTGGGATGGCGCTACTTTACCACCCAAAAGGTGCGCTATGACCTGAAGGCCGTAGCATATCCCCAGTACAGGTTTGCCGGACTTTAAGACGCTTAATGGGGGTAAGGGTGCCCCATCTTCGTATACGCTTGCTGGACCGCCAGAGAGGACAAATGCGACCGCATCGTCGGGCGGTTCAAAGTTAAAGGGCAATATCTCCGCATAATATCCAAGCTCCCTAAACCTCCTCGCTATAAGCTGTGTGTACTGCGAGCCAAAATCGTATATGTATATCTTTTTCATTCCAAAAATCGCCTAATATAATTCTCGTATATCCTCCTCTCTTGGGGTGTAAGCTTTTCGCCGGCTAAAACCTTCCTGTAAATCTCAGATATTACCCTCCTATCTATTATCCTACCACTTTCAACGGATTTTATGGTGTAGGGTTTTGGCCTTTCCGCCTCAAATACCGGTTCCGTCCTCTGCTTCCTCAAAGCCTCTCTAGCCTCCAGAAGCCTTATCCTTATTTCCTCCGCCCTTTTCCTCAGGCTCTCAAGTCTCTTAAGGGCTGAAGGATCCCTCATATCCCTCTCAAGCTCTTGCATCTGCATTAAAGTCTCTTCCAATTTTCTCAAGATTTCGCCCGGCATCCCTTCCCTCCTCATATTTTCTATCAGTCCGCTTAGGGCGGTGTTTAAGGCCATCTGCCTTGCGAGGAGCTCGGCAAGTTCCTCAGGGTTTAAGCCTTGCCCGAGGTTATCCGATATTGCCCCCTGCTCCCCCGCCATCCTTGAAAGCTGTCTCAAATATCCCTCCATCCCGGATCCACCGGAATTTTGGCAAGCCTGGGCGCTTGAGGAAGTCATAAGACTCAACTTTACCAACCCCTCCCTCGCCTCATTCAAAGCTTCCTGAGCCTTCTCTCCATTTCCCCTTGCAAGTTCCTCCTGAGCCCTATTCAAATTTTGATAGATCTCCCTTGCGGTCTTTGATAGATTGGGAGATACAAAAACGTTCTTGTTTGAAAGCTCCCTTAATTTTTCCTCAAAATCCTTTACAGCCATCTTTGAGCTTTCTATGTTCCTCTCGCTCGGGTTTTCCGCGAGCCTTTGGTTTATAAAGGCGGACGCATCCGAAATCTCGTTCAAGCTTGATACAACCTCCCTTGTCCTATTTTCCATCAGGGAATTGTAAAGTTCCTCCGCGGTTTTTGACGCATCTGAAAGCCTCAAGGATGTCTTACCCTGATCCTTCCCAAAATTCCCCCCTTTCCTCATCTTATCAAGGGCGGAGTTTGAACTTTGTAAAGCGGATATAAGTTTCTCTTTTAACTCATTAAGTTTCTTTTCGTCTATCCCCTCAAATTCCCTATACCTTTCCAACCCCTTCGCAATACTATCAATTTGTGAGGAAATCTCCCTTTGGGAGGCGCTATCGGGTTTCCCCGTTATCTCCCTTTGGAAGTTTGAAAGCTCCATAAGTTTTTGGGAAAGTTCCCTAAGCTCCTTCTCCTGCCTGTACCTCTCAAGTAGCCTTGAGAACCTCTCCAACTCCCCTTTAAGATCCTTCTGGGATAACCTCAGCTCCCTAAGCGCCTTCGCTACCCTCTCCGGATCCGCCTTCTCCAAAGCCCTATTCAGCTCCTCAAGCTTCCTTCTGAGATCTTCATCCATAAGCTCCCTCAGGTTTTTCCTGATCTCGTTTATTAAATTAGAGATCTCGGGGTCGTTAAATTCTTTTGCGAACCTCTCAAGTGCCTCCTGGATCTCCCTATAAGTTTCCCTCGTTGATGTTATTGCGGATTTTATCTCCTGAAGGGTGCCACCGGAGAGTTTGTTATCCGCCTTTATCCTCTCCTCAATTTCCCTCAGCCTCCTCTCTAAATCTCCCAACCTATCCGCGGAAAGGAGCTTTTCCTTTAGTTCCTCCAAGGGATCCTTGGGGATGAGAATAAGGGTATCCGAGAAAGATATCTTTCCCCCCACATCCTTTGCGTACGCAACCATCTTTAAAGTATCATCAACCGAAAACTCCAAGCTGAAGAAAGCGTTCGGCACCCTTCCCTTTACGTTAAAGCTTTCCTTTTTTCCGTTTATGTATATTCCCACATCCGAAAGTCCTATATCGTCATAAGCGGAAACGGATACGGGAACTTTCTCGCCTTCCGCCCTGTAAATTCCCGAAGGGTTTATGGAAATTTTCGGTGGTAGATCCCTAATAACTTTAACGGAAAAAGCCTTAAAGGTGAAATCCTTACCCTTCTTAAAAACCCTCACATAAATTGTCGTATCTTCCAGTATTAATCTGGGAAGGTTCATAAATTTTGCGCTATCCCCGTTGTGCAAAATCTCAAGATCCTTAAACCTTGAACCCTCATATGCGAAATTATCCTTACCCAATTCCCTTTCCGGAAGTCCCGTATATTCCGGAGGAACAATAAAACCCTTAACACCGTAAAGGACGGGCTTCGAGATTACCCTAAACCTTTCCTCCCCCCTATACCCCTCCGCGGTGATCCTGTAACTTCCCTCGCTTAAACCGTAAATCAAAAACTCTCCATCCCCCTCAAAAACGAGATTCCCAACCCTTATTTTCCCCACCTTTGGCTCAGTTTTGACTTTTAAGGTTTCCCCCTCAAAAACCTCCCGCCTATCCAAAGAGAAATTTATTTTTGGCTTCTCTTTGGAAAACTTTGAAAGCGCAAGGAATGGAAAAACAGAAAATGGCAGGAGAATTAGATAAATATTAAACGTCGGCCTGAACCTTATTTTTTCCCTTTCAACTTCCCAATTTAGCCTCCTCACGGAAGGATGGTTCAAATCCCCGAGCTCCAAAAGGGATACTAACCTCTCCTTAAGGTTCGGGTTCAACCTCTCAATGTGCCAGGCAAAACTTTTTTTATTTATTGGCAAGGAAAATAAGAGAAGGATTAGGGCGAAGGTGGTAAAAAGTATAGGAAGAATGGATTTCCCCCAAAGGAGGAACATCCCGAGGGAGTAAAAGGTCAAAAACCAAGCTAAGACAAAAAGAACATTCAAAAAGTACAACCTTTCAAACCTCTTCATATCCCAACATCATCAAAAGGGAGGACTTTAAACCCTCCTTTATGTAATCAGTTTCCTTAAAACCCAAATAAGCCATCTTTATACCGGAAAATAGGGAACCCACCATGAAGGTGGCTAAAATCTCTGGGTCATAAGGGTTCTTGAAAAATCCCTTCTCCTGCCCCTCCCTTATTATTTTCCCCACAAGGGATATATATTTCCTGTGGATCTCCAATATCTCCTCCCTCCTCTCCCTAGAGAACTTCGCTACGTACCTTGAGAACATTGCCTGATACATAAAATCCACCTCAACCCTCCTCTCCCTTATCCTATCAAGGTTCCAATCTATCCAAGCTTTTAATTTTTCCGCAGGGTTTAAATTTAGGGATATAACCCTTTCCAGATGGGATATTGCGCCGTCCATGATATACTTTTGAATGCTGAAGATCAGGTCCTCCTTTGATGAGAAGTGAAAGTAAAAATAGCTCTTTGTTGTCCCGAGATGCTGGGCGAGGTCGGATATACTCGTTCTATCTATGCCGTTTTTCGCAAAAACCTCCATCGCCTTTAATATTATCTCCTCCCTTTTGTCGGATTTTACCATCCGTTTGTATTATAAGGTTGAGCCTATTACAAAGGCGAAAACCTCACCCTCAACCCCGAACGCAACGAGCAGGCCGTACCCACCCATCTCCCTTAAACCATATATTAGCCTCACTAAACCCATCATAGGGCTTGCAGAAAGGGTATAACCGTAAGCCAAAAGCCCCCCGTATATATTCACCTTATCTTTACCGAATTTCCTTTCCGCCCAAAGCCCTATTGCGGATGAATGATCCTCAACCTCCACCAAACTTATATTCGGATTTCCCGCCTTCTTTAAAGCATCATCAACGACCCTATCCGCGATCTCAAAAACGTCTTCTGGTCTTCCCGCGGAAAAGGAGTAAGATAGGATCTCCGCAATGCCACCGTCCGTTGAAAGGACAAGGGCCGCGGCTCCGTCCGCCTTTTGGGCAAGGGTGAATTTTGTGAGCTTTCCGTTAGGGAAAATTGTTTCCGCCTTTTGGGCTCTACTTGGCGATAGGGCAGGGTCTATTGTCCTATCTTCGCTTACAACCTCCTCGGTTTCCCCTCCGGGTATCTTCTTTTTAAACCTTATTATTACCGTCTGTTCCTTAAGCTTCCCCTGCCTTTGGGCGGTAAATGCCTTCCTATTAGACCTCACCGCGTAATCGTCAAGCTCTTCCCTATTAAAGTCCCTTGACAAATATTCGTTCCACTCCGCATAGTTTGCCAAAAACTCCTCAACCGGATCGTGGGAAACCGTATGCCCACCCCTCACTCCGAACCTTACGGTTTTCAAGAGATATGGGGACGTTGATGGAACATCCACCGCACCCACAAGAACCGGTTTGCCTTCAAACTTAACCTTCCTTATACCATCCAAAAGGGCCCAGATTCCACCCTCGTTTTTCCCCTGAAAGGTCATGGCGGGAACTTCTATAGGGAAACCTGCCAAGAGCCAAGAAACCCTCGCTATGTTTGGAGCTTCGGATGTTTGTATTCCCCAACCCGCCAAAGCCTCAAAGAAATTTGAGGGATCTATCCCACTTTTTTCAACTGTAGTTTTATATACCTCCGACAGTAAATGGGCGGGTGGCACGTCCCTAAAAGGTCCCCCATATGTCCCAGATGGACTTCTCAATGCGGAAAGGATCTTCACCATATAGGAAATTCTAAATCCGAATTAGATGTTCCAAACTACCTTAAAAAGCCTCTCAAACCTTACCCGTTTTTTCTTCCAATCAAAGGAGAAGTATATTATCAGGGGTTTCCCCCTTAAGTACTTGTAAGGGAGAGGTCCCCAGAACCTAGAATCCCAAGATTCATCCCTGTTGTCCCCCATAACGAAAGCGGTTCCTTTAGGAACCACAACAGGTCCGAAATTATCCCTAACCCTTATATCACTCGCAAAAAAGCCCTTTTCCCAATATTCCTGAAATTCCTCCCTTGAATATCCCGACAATCCATCGTATGTTTTCGGGTCCGAGAATATTACGTAATCCTCCTTTAATGGTTTCCCGTTCAAGTAAACCCTCTTATTCCTTATTTCAACCGTATCCCCCTCAAGGGCTATAACCCTCTTTACGTAATCCTTGTTTTCGTTAAAAAACTTGAAAACCACCACCTCTCCCCTTTTGGGCTTTACGTCCTCCGGGATCTTTATGTCCGTAAAGGGAATTACGAACCCGAATGAAGGTTTGAACACAAATAGAAAGTCGCCAACAAGAAGGGTGTTTTCCATGGAAGGTGTAGGTATAACGTAAGCTTGAAGGAGGGTAGCCCTAACAATAAGTACAAGGAGAATTATTATAACCCACTCCTTAACCTGATCGTAAAATCTTTTCTTACGAGATGCCAAATTGCTTAAGTTTGGTTGCTAGGCTTTCCGCCGTGATCTTATCGTTTGTCTTGTATTCCAAGGTTATCGCCTTTAAAACCTTCCTCTTTTCCCCCGCCTTCATGTTGGTTATCGTGGGTCCTACAACCTCCCTCCAGGCTTTAACGAGATCAAGTAACCTCCAGGATTTTACGTGGGTGGGATACTTTAGGAGGTACTTTTTCGCGATCTCTTCCGCCTCATCCATTTTCGCGCTCATCAAAAGATCCGCTATTTTCCCAAAAGCCTTGTCAAGCTTCGAGTTTATCTTTGTCCTCTGCTGTTTTTTAATCTGGTATTGCTTCCACCTGCTCATATCTCACCACCTGAAATGGGCAAAAACCCTGTTTGCCTCGGCCATCTTATGGACGTTTTCCTTTGTCTTAACCGCGTTCCCCGTTCCCTTGTACGCATCTATTATTTCCGCCGCGAGCTTCTCGTACATCCTCCTTCCCGGCCTCTTCCTCGCCGCGTCAATGATCCACTTTATGGCGAGGGAAATCTGCCTCTTGGGCCTCACCTCAACGGGAACCTGATAGTTCGCCCCCCCTATCCTCCTTGACCTAACCTCCATACTCGGCTTTACGTTTTCTATCGCCTTTTGGAAAACGTGTAGGGGGTTTTCGTTGGTCCTCTCCCCCACGATCTCCATAGCCCTATAAAAGACCTTCTGCGCTAAGAATTTTTTCCCATCCCACATTAGATTGTTTATAAATTTTGCTACGAGCTCGCTGTTATATACGGGATCGGGTTGAATTTTTCTCTCGGGTGCCCTTCTCCTCCTCATTTCTTGCCTCCCTCCTTGGGCCTCTTCGCCCCATACTTTGACCTTGAGTTCCTCCTGTTTGCTACTCCCGCCGCGTCATAAACACCCCTCACTATGTGATACTTAACACCAGGAAGATCCTTCACCCTTCCTCCCCTCACCAAAACCACCGAGTGCTCCTGAAGGTTGTGCCCTATTCCGGGTATGTAAGCTATTACCTCTTTGCCGTTTGAAAGCCTCACCTTTGCCACCTTCCTAAGCGCGGAGTTGGGCTTCTTCGGGGTTGTCGTATAAACCCTTATACAGGTTCCCTCTTTTGGGGACATCCATCCAAAGCTGGGGACTTTGACTTACGTTTCTTCGGCTTCCCCCCGTACCTTACAAGTTGGTTTATCGTCGG
>LBFQ01000036.1:1606-7443 GCA_000980735.1 Candidatus Caldipriscus sp. T1.2 | reverse complement strand
TCCAAAGGTACTTCCCTTAAGATCAACTCAAGAAGTTCCGCCACATCCTTGGGAGATGCCCTCCCTATGGTATCCCCAAAGGAAATTTCATCCACCCCCAACTCCAATAGCCTTAAAGCCAAGCTTAAAACCCTCTCCCTTGGGATTTTTCCCTCGTATGGGCACCATAAGGAGGTTGAGATGTACCCCCTAACCAAAAGTCCCATCTCTTTAGCATTTCTTACAACGGGTTTTAATATCTCAAACGACCCCTCTATGTCCGTGTTTATGTTTTTCCTGTTAAACGTATCCGAAGCCGCGGTTAGGACGGATATCTTATCGATCTTAACCTTTATTGCCCTCTCAAATCCCCTCTCGTTCGGCACTATGGCGGAATATATTACCCCCTCCTTCCTCTTTATCTTTTGGAAAACCTCTTCCGCATCCGCAAGCTGTGGGACCCATTTGGGATGTACGAAGGAGGTGACCTCTATCTCATCCACACCAGTTTCCGAAAGCAAATTCACAAATTCCACCTTCTTATCCGTTTCTATGATTTCCTTTATGTTTTGAAGTCCATCCCTCGGCGCAACCTCCGTAATGTAAATTTTCATAATAAAATTCTAAAGTCTGCAAATAAAAAAAGGGGGTGGAAAATTCCCCACCCCCCAGAAACCGTTGCGCGTTACTTTATGGGTATGGGGCTTTGGGGTGAATAACCACCCTCAACAAAGTACGTGGATCTGAAGACATCAAAGAAGACGGGCGAGTAGTTTATGATTATTAGAAGGACCGCTATCCCTATCCAAACCTTCCAGTTGTCCCAAACGGGCGAGAGGTTATGCTCCTCGTGGTAAGCTTCGGCGTAATCAAGCTCAACCACCTCCACATTTTCTTCTTTCTTCCCGAACAGGGTTCCAAGGAAGTTTATCAGGAAAATAACGAAGGAGATGAACATAATGATTCCGCCCACCGCCGCTATAACCATAAAGATCCTCTCTTCTTCGGTTATGTAAGGTGAAAAGCCGAGGTTGGTCCTCCTCGGGATCCCTGCCCTACCTAGTTGCATCATACCCCAAGAGAAGATGAGGACGCCTATTAGCCACATGTACGCGCCGAGAACGCCCAAAGTATTGCTGAAAACCTTCTTGCCAAAGAGCTTATTCAGGAGATATAGTGATAGGCCCAGGAAGGTAAGGAAAGACCGCGGAACCCAAAGTAAGGTGAAAGTGCCCAGGTATCCAAGATGTGTTACGTACAACTTGGTTCATATTGTATGAGGCGTTTACTATACCACTTATTCCACCGAAGATAAAGGCGATCATACCCGCTATGGCGTAAGCGAAGAGGTAGTTCCCCCAAGGGAGCTTGAGCCACCAACCGAAGAGACCGTTTCCACCCCTCTGCCTACCCGCGTACTCGAGGGACGCGGCAACGGTAAAGGCGGTGATCAGGGAAGGGATGGCGACCATAAAGGTGAAGAATGCATGAACTGCCTTGTATATGTTGGTTATTCCGGGATCCGAGTACTGGTGGTGAACACCCACGGGAACGGAAAAGACTATAAACATAATGAAGGCGAGCCTTGCAGCCAAAGAAGAGTACAGCTTACCGCCCGCAACCTTGGGGATAATGTAGTACCAGGTTAGATATGCGGGGAGGAGCCAGAAATAAACCAACGGATGCCCGAACCACCAGAACAAGGTCCTCGCCAAGGTGGGGTTTATTCCCTTAAGAAAGCCCAAAGACCAAGGTATTAGGAAGAACAAGGCAAGTATCGCTATGCCTATGGTGGCAAGGAACCATACCGTATACGTGGTAATAACGCCTACCATGGGTCCTGGGGTTTTTACGCCCGGGTTCTTCTTCCTCCACCTCAGAAATGTCAAGACTGTATTTAAAATCGCTATCCAGGAGCCAACCACAAGCAAGGTAGCGCCTATGTAAAATGTGGGATGCGCCTTCAAGGGTGGATAGAAGGTGTAAAGGACGCTCGCTTGATTTGTTAGAAGCGCATAAGCCGCGAGGAGGGTACCTATGAGCATAACCGCAAAAGATAGATAAACGAGGTTTTTGTTAAGTTTCTCCTTAAGGGAGGTTTCGGTTATTATGTATAGGAATCCGACGATGAAGAAGGTGGTGAAGACCACCGCGTTCAAAACCCCGTGCAAAGTTAAGCCCTGATAGTAAAGGTCGTTGGAAATGACGAATATTTTCGCCCTTGAGAGAACCTGAAGGAGCCCAAAGATCACACCTACTGAGATGGAAGCGATCGCCACCAATATATGCGCCAATACTATATTGCGCAAATATCCCTCAATTTTCATATCTCACCCCCTATTTTACTATTATCTCCCCGTACATGCTGGGGTGTCCCATACCGCAATACTCGTTGCAAACGATCCTGTAAGTTCCGGGTTTGTTGAAAACCACCTCCATCTTGTTGACAGCGCCAGGTATGGTCATCAGATTCACCACCTTCCTCTCTATCTCAAATCCGTGTTGAACGTCAATGGATGTCGTGTATATCGTGACCTTTGAACCTACGGGGATCTCTATCCTGTTGGGTTGGAACGCCCACATCCTCGCAAGGAGATGGACCTCGTACTCCTTTTCTCCCTTTTGGATCACCTTACCCTCCTTGAAGGGCGGGAAGTCGGTGAAGCATGTGGGAACATCTATACCCTTTAGGACAGCAAGCCCAACCAACGCCACGAAGAACACCACCATCAAGCCGAATGCCATCTTTAAAGCTAGGGACTCGAACCTATCCATACTCAACCTCCCCTATAAATTACCAATAGCGCGTATATGGAAAGCCACATTACCGCGTAGAGCGCCAGCATCCCAATAAAGAAAGCTAGCGCCCCTTTCGGAACGAACTTTTCATTTTGCCCTTTCATAGCACCGAATATTATAAGGTTGTAAGATTATCAGAAAAGGAGAATTTCGGGAAACATTTTCCCAAAGGTTTTCTTATCCGCCTTAAAATATCGGGGTGTATAAAATTCAAATTCCGCAAGAACTTTATGGGGTTATAGTTGAAGCCCTTAAAAAGGAAAACCTATATTCCGGGCTCTTAAGGGAGGAGACGAGGAAAGTAAGGAAGAACATATTTGAGGAGGCGTATAAGCATTATGTGGGTAAGGATGACCTTCATGCTCTAAGGCTCTTCAGGAGGGCGGTAAAGGAGATCGTCAGGGGGGAAAGGGATATAATAAACGAGATAGCCAGGAATTTAAAGAACGTCGCAAAAGTTGGGGATGAATATTTGGGGATTTTTTTGGAGGATGTTGGGATAAAGAACTTGGATGATTTGGACGAGATCTTGGATATTAGGAAAATTGATTACAAGGATTTTGATGTCCTTTTTATGGCTGCTGGGCACTTTTTGGAGGCGGCGAGGACATCCCTACTTTTGAGAATGCACACCCAATTCCACCTTTACTATTACAAGTTCCTCCTATGCTTCAACCTTCTAAAGGGTATAAGCGCACTTAAGCGGATAAGCGGATCCGATGATCTGATTAAATTGCACGCGGAGGGTATGGAGCTCATAGAAATCTCCTAAGGGAACATTATAGGCTTATGGACTTAGAGGAAATTAGGCTTTCTTCCGAGGAGATGTTTTACATCCTTGAAAACCTGAAGGAGGTTTTGCTTTCAAAGTATGAGGATGGGGATTTTTTGGGTGTTGTAAAAGATTACTATAAGTTAATGGATGTTTTGGACGCCTTTGAAAGGAGCCTTTTAAACCGCAAAGTCCAACCTTAAAATATCCGAAAAGGAGGTAGAATATGAGTAGAGAAGAGATACTTGCGAAGATACGCGATATAGTTGTGGAGGAGCTAGGAGTAAGTGCGGAGAAGGTCACAGAAGAGGCGAGGTTCATAGAGGACCTTGGGGCGGATTCCATAGGGGTTATGGAGCTCGTAATGAAGATGGAGGAGGCATTTGATGTTCAGATCCCGGATCAGGATATTGAGAAAATAAGGACGGTGAAGGACGCGATAGATTACATACTTTCAAAGAAAGGGCAGTGAGAAGGGTGGTGATAACGGGCCTGGGGGCGATAACCCCCCTGGGCCAAACCGTTAAGGAAACTTGGGAGAATTTGGTAAAGGGTAAGAGTGGGGTGGGGTATATTGACAGGTTTGACACCTCCAACCTTCCCGTCAAGATCGCCGCCCAAATTAGGAATTTTGACCCTCTACGGAGGCTTTCGCAAAAGGAAGCGGGGGTTCCAATAAAGAAGCTCGACCTATTCAGTATATACGCCCTTTGGGCGGCCGAAGAAGCGATAGAGGATAGCGCACTTTTGAAGGGACCCTTTGATCCAGATAGGGTTGGGGTAATAATAGCATCCGGAATAGGGGGGGTTGAAACCCTTGAAAGGGAGATAATAGTGGGATACACAAAGGGGTACGACAGGATCTCTCCTTACCTCATTCCCATGATGATCCCGGATATGGCATCGGGCCTTATAGCGATAAAGTATAGGTTTAAGGGTCCGAACTATTGCACGGTCTCCGCCTGCGCATCCTCAGCCCATGCCATAGGGGATGCCTTCAGGTTAATAAAGTACGGTGATGCGGATGTTATGATAGTTGGGGGCTCCGAAGCCCCAATAATCCCCACCGCGGTTGCGGGTTTCTCCTCTATGAAGGCGCTTTCAACGAGAAACGAAGAACCCGAGAAAGCATCAAGGCCCTTTGATAGGGACAGGGATGGGTTCGTGATGGGTGAAGGGGCGGCGGTTCTGGTCCTTGAAGAGTACGAACACGCCATGAGGAGGGGGGCAAAGATATACGCGGAGCTCGTAGGTTATGGAGCTACCGCGGATGCCTACCACATAACCGCCCCTTGCGTTGACGGTGAAGGGGCTGTAAAGTGTATGTTGAGGGCCCTTGAAGATGCCAAGCTTTCCCCCGACGAGGTCGATTACATAAACGCCCACGGTACATCAACCAAGTTGAACGATGCGGTGGAAACGTTGGCAATAAAGAAGGTATTCGGTGAAAGGGCTTATAAGATCCCCATAAGCTCAACCAAGTCTATGATAGGGCATCTTCTTGGCGCAGCCGGTGCAATAGAGGCCTTAGCCACGATAATGACCATACACACAGGCATTATCCACCCCACCATAAACTACGAAAACCCCGATCCCGAATGCGATCTTGACTATGTCCCAAACGAGGCGAGGAAAAAGGAAGTTAATGTTGCCATAAGCAACTCTTTTGGTTTTGGGGGACATAACGTCTGCTTGGCGTTTAAGAAGTTTGGGGAATAAAATAGCCCCGCTTACCCACATTTCACCTTTATAATTTATTACCATGAAAGTATTTAGGTTAATTCTCGCTTTTGCGCTTCTGATAATGTTGATAGGGTGTAGTAGAAAAAGGCTTAGTGGGAATCCCGAGGTGGTTAGTATAACCCCCATAAACGGCGGTAGGGACCTTGAGGTCGTATGGAGGAATGACAAGAACGCAGAGGGATATTACGTGGCGTGCGATGAGCAACAACTCTATGGTAATGAGAGAAATAATGATAAGGATACCTTTCAGGTTATAAGTGGGATACGAGAAGTGTGCGAAGGCGACGGTTGGTCTACAACTTGTCGTGAGAAAGAGCGCACTTGTAAGTACGTAAGCATAACCTCTTACCTCAAGGATGAAAAATATACGACCAACATAGATTTAACATCAAGGGTTTTTACCGTAAACGGGATAATTGTTGGTAGAGATAGCAATCCCTCTTGGATAAAGTTGGACCTTTCAAACAAAACCGCAAGTTTGGTTTCGGGGGTTGATACGACTTTACCGAACGTGGTTTGGTTCTCCTTTTCAATAAATTATTAT
>LBFQ01000036.1:0-1586 GCA_000980735.1 Candidatus Caldipriscus sp. T1.2 | reverse complement strand
GTAAGGGTGGGGGTCTCGGTGGAAATCCCGAGGTTACCGCGACCGCGGTGGGTGAGGGTGCGGATCTCAAGCTCACGTGGAAGAGCGTAGAGGGTGCGGATGGATACAGGGTATACTGCGACGGGAACAGGATCTGGGAAGGGAAGGATACGACCCACACGATACAGGGAAGCTCGAAAGTCTGCAAGGAGGTAGAAGTTAGCGCATATTCTGGGGACGATGAGCAGAAGACCAGGCTTGACCTGACGCCGAAATCCTCAACCATCACGGGTTTGGTTAGCCACGATGGTACAGGAAGCTCTTGGGTTAAGTTGGACTTTAACAACGGTACCGCCACATCCACTACTCAGAGTAACGTAGATAAAAACGCTCCCAACACCGGTTGGTTTGTTTTCTATAACAATTCCGGTACTCCCCAATTCAGGGATGCAAGCGCGACATCAATTGGACCCGCAAAGATGGAGGTTGCCTTTACCGATTCCAGGAGTGGACACCTCGCTCCCGGCACGGGTAACTACAACACGGTTAGGGAAACCTCTGCAAACGCCTATCACTTCTTCTGGGCTGACAACACGAGCACAGGTTACGGTTCAATGGATAACAACGATTACTTTGGCGTAATAAAGGTCACCAGCCTAAGCGGATCAGGTCCCTACAGCGCGAACCTCGAGATTCACATCCAGAACAAGGTTGCCGGCTTGAGGTGGGTGAAGCACTAACGCGAATATAGGTTCATTCAAAAGGTGGGGGGCGAAAGCCCCCCATTTTTTTGTTTATAGGGAACCTTTTAATGCATCCACGAATTTAACGGTGTGATGATGCCAATATTTCTCCTTTAAATCTTTCACATCCTCCCCCAAGGCGTACTTACAAAGGACGGTATGGTAAATAAATCTCCTTTTCTCAAACCTCCCCTTTACCCTCTCCAAATATTCCCTATCCCCCCTCAATATGGCGGAGTATATTTTAAACCAAGTGTAAGCGTACAAATTTTTATCCGTCTTTGCGGTGTTTATCGCTACATCAATGAACCTCTCCGCGGTTCCCCTCCTGCCCAAAAACATTAAATATGGTATCAAGACTTGCAAGAGCCTAAGGAGGTCATAGTCGTAGTTTTCCGAAATCAGCATATTCAGGACATTTAAACTTTCCCTCAAATATTCCTCGTCCCTTTCCTCCTTTAATAGCCTGTATATCCCATCCGCGTAAGCTTTAATTGCCAACTGCGAAAGGTACCCGAACTCTTCCCTAACAGGACTCAATCCCGGATATTCCTCAACCTTTCCCCTGTAAAGCGGAAATATCTTCTCCCTCACTTCCGCCCAAAACTTTGAACCAACCCATTGAGCCTTAGCCAATAGGTTGTACTTAAGGGCCTTTGGGTTGTCCCCCAAATATTCGTAAAAAATCCTCTTTGCCCTATAATAGAATTCTCCCTTCCCATTTGCGAATTTGTAAGCTTTTCTTGAATCCATCCTTGAAAACAAAAAATACACCACGAACCATAGGTCGTTCATCTCATCCCTACCGAACCTCCTCCTGTAGGCTTTCAGTACCTCCCCGAACCTTGAGAACCACCCGTAATG
>LBFQ01000035.1:10881-13283 GCA_000980735.1 Candidatus Caldipriscus sp. T1.2 | reverse complement strand
AAGGCTACAGGAAATGTTGTGCCGATATATCCAAGGTAGAGTAGGGGTGGATGTATCGCCATCCAGATGTTTTGTAGTAGGGGATTTAAACCCTTGCCATCGAGTGCGCTTATGGGAAGCCTTTCAAAGGGATTCGCCGGGTAAGTGGCGAGGATGAAGAAAAACAGGAAGGTTTGGAGGATGAAAAATAGGGAGAATCTCCCAAGGAGCTTATAGGCGAAGATGGTATAAACCGATAGGATGAAAAGCCAGAACATTAGGGAACCCGCCTGTCCCCCCCACCAGGCGGTGAATTTATAAAAAAGTGGAAGCTCTCTTGATGTGTAGTTTACAACGTAAAGAATGGAAAAATCCGAACTTAAAAGGGCGTAAAGCAAAATGAAGTTTGAGAGGAAAACGGATAGGATGACCACAATAAGGGAAGCCTTAGCGAGTCTCAAATTTATAAAGGAAAAGATCGCGCCAAAAAGGGAGGAAATCAACCCAAGCCTCAAAAAAATCTCCCCAATCTCGTATATCACCTTTCACCTCCTATTTGTTCCCTTATGTATTCAAAATACGGTCTTAACCTCCTTTGGTTCTCATCAAGCGTAAATTCCAAAACGTTTTGGAAACTCCCCCAAAAGAACCTACCCTCCCAAAAGTAATACCAAACGAAGGCATCCACGTAATACCCCCTCCTTATGGAATAAACCATTCCCCCTATTCCCACGAGGTTTGCAAGGAAGGTTTTTAAAGCCTGTATGGGCTTTCCCGCGCAAGCCAAACCCAAACCGGGAATAAAATTCAAAATAATACAAGTGGATGGGTTTATAGGTTTTGGAAGGCGGGAGATCAGGCTATCCGAAAGGGGCGAACCATCAAAATCGAAAAAGTACGCCCTTACCAAGGTCCTATCCCTATCGGAGAAGCAGGAAGTATCTTCAACCAACTTTATGGAACTTTCCCTCATAAACCTTGAGAGCATCAAAACGAGCTTATATCTCTTCTGTTTGCAATCCCCATCCGAGAGGGACATGATTGCCGAAGATGTATCCCCCTTTAGTGCCAAGGCTTTGGCAACGTAAAGGTTGTTCTTTATCCTTTTTGCCTCAAGGTACGCAAGTTCCCCATCACCTATGGAAAGGAGGGTTAAAACCAAAATGCTATCCGTCAATTTTCGTACCTTTCTATTATCAACGTTCCACCCTGACCCCCACCCACGCACATAGTTACGAGCCCCCTCTTCGCATTGTAATGCTCAAGGATCCCAATAAGCTTTGCGACCAAAATAGCGCCCGTTGCACCGACCGGATGCCCGAGGGCTATCGCCCCTCCCCAAACGTTCATCCTCTCATCCGGTATTCCCAGAACATTCCTATCCACTATGGCAACCGCCGCAAAAGCCTCATTCACTTCAAAGTAATCGATATCGGTTATCTTTAAGCCTGCCTTCCTCAATGCTATGGGGGTTGAACAGGTTGGACCCTCGCCCATATACGCGGGATGTACCGCACCGTAAGCGTAAGAAACTATTACCGCATCTATCTTTAATCCGATCTCCTTGGCGATCTCCTCCGTGGTTATGATCATTGCTGCGGCACCGTCGTTTATTGAAGAACTAGAAGCGGGTGTAACCTTACCTCCCTCCTTGAATATTGCGGGATACATGGATGCTATTTGCATAGTAAGGTTCGGGTTTATCCCCTCGTCCTTATCTATGGTTTTTCCATCAACCTTTACGGGCGCTATCCTTGAGGAGAAAAGTCCCTCCTTTTGAGCTTTATAAGCCTTCTGGTGGCTCTTTACCGAAAATTCGTCCATCTCCTCCCTACTCAAATTGTATTTCTCTACGAGGTTCTCCGCGGTCCTACCCATAAGCTGATTTACAACAGGATCCGTCAAACCCTCCCAAAGCCCATCGTATAAAACATCGTGCCTAAGCCTGTACCCCCACCTCGCCTTTTTCAAAAGGTAGGGAGCCCTTGACATGCTCTCCGCCCCTCCCACTAAGAGGATCCTCGCATCGTTGTTTTTTATCATCTCGTAAGCGGTGGTTATAGCCTGGATTCCCGAGGCACAATTCCTTTGTACAACAAAACCCCACTTATCATCCCCAAGAAGCTCCCTCGCAACTTTCCTCGCTATGTTCGGATGATCCGAGGTCTGTCCGATGTTCCCCACTATAACCCCATCTATAAGCTTTCTATCTATTCCTGATCTTTCCAAAACGAACTGGGCAACGAGCTTAAAAAGGTCGTAAGCTTCAAATTGGGAAAGCTGACCCCCATGACTTCCCACCGGGAGCCTGTACGCGTTTGAAATTATTATCCTCATATCGTAAATTCTACGCCCGTTCCCTTTCCCCTATATAATACCTATAACTATGATATGGATCCTTTCTTTTGCGCGCTTGGGGGGAT
>LBFQ01000035.1:6958-10861 GCA_000980735.1 Candidatus Caldipriscus sp. T1.2 | reverse complement strand
CAGCCGGATTACGAGGGTTATATGAGGAGGTACCCAAAGAGGAACAACGAGATCCTTAAGACGATCTTCGACCACGTGAGGGATCTGGCAAAGAGAACGCAGGAACCCGTAATAGAGCACATAAAGTCCCTCGGAATTACGAACTACCAGTCCTTCTGGATAAGCAACGAGATCTTCGTTGAGGCAACCGCGGATCAGATAAGGTCTCTCGCATCAAGGGACGATATAACCTACATATACGAGGAGAAGGTGATATACCTCTTTGCCAAACCTTCGGATAGGGAAGATATAAAGCCGGACGCGGTTGCATGGGGAGTTGCTAAAATAAAGGCCGATTCCGTATGGATACAATATGGAATAGACGGGACGGGCGTGATACTGGGTGTCATGGACTCGGGCGTAATGGCATCCCACCCCGCCTTAAGCGGTAAGGTAATAAATTGGTACGACCCCCATTCGGGATCATCAACCCCCACGGACGCAGCATCATGCTACTATCACGGGACGCATGTGACGGGCACGATGGTGGGTGGGGACGGCCTGGGTCCTTTCACGGAAGATATAGGTGTTGCACCCGGGGCTAGGGTTGCGGCGGTAAGGATCTTCGGGGGAGCAAGCTGTGCAACCACAACCACAATAATAAGGAACGGGTTCCAGAGGATAGTTTCCTGGAAGGTGGATAGCGGTATAAACATAGTGGCGGTTAATAACTCCTGGGGTAGCACCGCAACCACGGATCTTTCCTTCTGGAGCGATGTTTTAGCCTGGAGAACCGCGAACATAATACCCGTTTTTGCCATAGGGAACAATGGTCCCGGAGCCGGAACCGCTGGGACACCCGGGAACTTCCCAACCGTAATCGGAGTTGGGGCGACAAACAGCTCGGATCAGGTGGCGTCCTTCTCCTCAAGGGGACCCGCACCAAATACAAGCCCATGGAACAACACCACATATTGGCCCAGGAGCGACTGGAACCTTTATAAGCCCAATATTTCCGCCCCAGGCGTTTCGATCCGTTCCGCATACGGTTCATCTTCTTATACGAATATGGACGGGACATCCATGGCGTCTCCCCACGTTACGGGCGCAATAGCCCTACTTTTCCAAAGGAATCCATCCCTAACCTTCACGGATGTTTATAATGTCCTTTTGGATAGCGCGGATAGGCCAGCTCCGAACTGCAACTCCGTTCCTAACAACAACTGCGGTTGGGGAAGGTTAAACGTTCTAAGGGCGATAAGGGGAGTCCCCACATCATCTGTGCCTTACATATCCATTCAAAGGGTAACCGTTAGCGATCCTGCGGGCAACAACAACGGTATAGCGGATCCAGGCGAGACAGTAAACCTGATAATAACTCTGAGAAATTCAGGTAGCTTGGCGGCATCCAACACGCAAGCTGTTATATACACCTCAAACCCATACATAACCATAATTGACAACTCCGCAAATTACGGAACCATAAACCCCTCGGATACCGCAAGGAACACATCCGACGTATTTACCATAGGAATATCACCCGCGGCACCTATTGGGCTTAGGGTGAATTTTGATATGTACATAACCGCAAACAGTGGGGCATACAACGATACCCTGAACTTCTCAATAACCATAGGCTCACCCCTCAATGTATTCGTTATAGATACGGGAACCGCAGCACTATGGATCCCCGTTAATGTTTCCGGTGCCTACGCGGGTGGCATAGGTACCGCATATGGGGATACATCCATTGCTAAAGGTTTCAAATATCCTAAAACCTCCGCAAATCTCCTTTACTACGCGGGAGTAGCCCTCGGGAATTCGCCTACATTCGTACCCGACGGTTGGTACGACGGTGGGGATCTGAACAATTATTATGGAGGATTTATGAGAACTCCACCATCTTACGGTGACGAGAACGGTGCGGTGGGCTATACCGCAAGCGGAATAGAACTAAGGCTTGAAGCTTACGGTTATTCTTCTTATAGGCCCAACTGGGTATTCCTGAGGTACGAGATAGTAAATACCTCCACTTCACCCTTAAACAACCTTTATATCGGAGTATTCGCGGACTTTGACGTAACATTTAGCACTTACTCCCAAAACTACGTTGCAAGGGACCTATCCCTTAATCTCGTTTATGTCTATCACTCCTCTTATCCTTACAGGGCAGGTGTTGCCCTCGTTGAACCCGTCTCATCCTTGGCAAACCTTAGTGCTATAAATAACCCAACTTACGTTTATTCGGGAACCCCAGACTCCATAAAGTGGAAGTTCCTGAACGGGACTCTATCCTTCCCATCCGGTTCAAGCGCGGATGACTGGTCCGTGGTAGCCTCCGCGGGACCCTTCAACATACCTCCTGGCGGATCCCAGGCGGTAACCTTTGCCTTCGTAGGTTTTAGCGGAACCACGGATGTATCCGAGAGCTTCGCGGATATACTACCCCCGAGGGTAGTGGTTTCAAAGAACGGAAAGAATACAACTTTGAGCGTTGATGTTCCTTACAAGGCGAACGTTTCCGTTGAGGTGTTCTCGCCCTCGGGTAGGCTAATTAGGGACCTCTTTAAGGGTGAGCATAAGGGTAGCTTGAGCTTTGACCTCTCAAGTTTGCCGAGGGGTGTCTACGTCGTAAAGGTTAGGGCGAACAAGAGGACGGTCATAGAGAGGGTGGTGATAAACTAAACCATAGGGGGGCCTTTGTGCCCCCCTTTTTTTATCCTCAAAATATGGATAAAAACCTTATAGTGTTTGGTAATGCCCAGAGTATGAAGGAAATAGGGGATGAGAGTGTTCATTTGGTTGTAACCTCCCCACCTTACTTTAACGCCCCCTTTGACTACCCAGATATGTTTGAAAGCTACGAAGAATTCTTGGGTATTATGAGGAACGTATCAAGGGAAATTATGCGGGTTCTAAAGTGGGGCAGGGTGGCCGCCTTAGTGGTTGATGACACGTTGATAAAGGGTAAGAAGTATCCTGTAGTTGCTGATATAACAAAGATATTTGTTGAAGAGGGTTTTAGGTATAGGGAAAGGATAGTTTGGGTAAAGCCTGAGGGTTACATTAGGATAAGCAGGAGAAGTGGAGTCTTACTTCAAAACCCCTATCCTATGTATTACTATCCCGACAACCTCCAAGAGTCCATACTGATATTCCAGAAGGGAGAGTTTGATTATAAAAGCATACCCGAAGATATCAGGGAAGCCTCAAGGATAGATCTGGAAGAGTACCAAAAGAACAAATGGTACCTAAATGTGTGGTATATAACGAACGTACTGCCCACACATAACAGGCTTGAGAGGGGAATTGCGGCATTTCCAGAGGAGATACCGTATAGGTTAATAAAGCTTTTTTCTTACAAAGGTGAAACGGTTTTGGATCCCTTTATGGGATCGGGCACAACCCTAAAGGTAGCGGTTGAGTTGGGGAGAAAGGCGATTGGTTATGAAATAGATCTTGAACTGCTTGATGTGATAAGGAAAAAATTAAATATCGGGCAGAACTCCCTACTCGGAAATAGCAATGAATTTGAGATAATCGTTAGGGAGGATGCGAAACGTTTAAGAAGTAAGCTTCAGGAAAAGGTTAAACAAATTAAAAGGGTAAAAAAAGGGTAAAATAGATAGAAAAACTCCCTTATTATAACCGCTTGCTATCGGAGTTCCTCGCATCTTTAAAGGAATACAACACAATATTTAACCTATTCTCATATTTGACCTTTCGGTCCGCTTTGGCTTTCCTTTTCTCTTTCACATTAACCTACGTACTTTTGGGATGGTTCATTAAGAAATATCGGACGAGGTTTTACGAGAGGATCTCGGAGGATGTTCCGGAAACCCATAGGAAAAAGGAAGGAACACCATCCTCAGGAGGGATCATTTTTATCCCGGTTGCGATCATATCCACCTTGTTATGGACAAA
>LBFQ01000035.1:4532-6938 GCA_000980735.1 Candidatus Caldipriscus sp. T1.2 | reverse complement strand
CATTTCAAAGCTTAGAAGGAAGGATAAAAAAGGAGGAATCAGGAAAACTTATAAACTCTTATTTCAACTTGGGCTTGGGATCCTTTTCTCTTTCGGTGCCCTTTATATCTTCGGTGAAAAAGCATTTTTAACCCAATTCCTCTTCTTCAAGAATTTCTTCATAAACATCGGGATATTTTACTTCGTGTTCGTCGCCTTGGTTATAGCGGGAACATCAAATGCGGTGAATTTAACGGACGGACTTGATGGCCTTGCGGCGGGCGTGGTGATCTTCCCACTGGCGGTTTTGGGGCTTGTTGCGTATATTGAGGGGAACTTCAAACTCGCAAACTACCTAAACGTCCTTTATATACCCAATGCTGGGCATTTGTCGGTATTCGCCTCCTCCCTTGCTGGTTCCCTTTTAGCTTTCCTTTGGTATAACTCGCATCCAGCGGAAATTTTTATGGGTGATACGGGTTCCCAAGCTTTAGGAGGTGCATTGGCTTCTATTGCGGTTTTAACCAAGCAGGAGATCTTGCTCGCGATAGCTGGAGGAGTTTTAGTTTTGGAAACCCTTTCCGTAGCTTTGCAAATAGGCTACTTTAAGATAACGAAGGGAAAGAGGATCTTTAAGAGGGCCCCATTACACCATCATTTTGAAGAGCTCGGGTGGCAGGAAAGCAAGATAGTGGTAAGATTCTGGATAGCCTCAATGCTTTTTTCTTTACTCGCCCTGATCACCCTGAAGATCCGCTAAATCCAAAAACTCCAAATATCGCCTCAAAATTTTGTCATAAGAGTACTTCCCGTAAATTCCCTCCCTTATTTCCCTTCCCCGAAATTCCCCCTTTTTGATCCTCTCATAGCACTTTAATATACCTTCCGCCAAGGATGATGGGTCCCTACTTTCCACCAATACGGAATTCGTAGAATCCAAAAAGTCTCTAGGACCCCCGCTATCAAACCAAACCACGGGTTTCCCCATGGCCAAAGCTTCCGCTATAGCATAACCGAAGGTTTCACTTATACTCGTTGATACCAGGATCCCCGAGCATCTTAGAATATTCAGTGTCCCCCGATGGTCCAGAGGTCCAAGGTAGATGGCGTTGTTTAAGGTTTTTAACTTTTCAAGAAAAAGGGAGAAATAGCTATCTCCAAAATCTCTCCCTATAAATACAAAGAAAAAATCCTTCAAAATTTTTGCGCTTTCCAAAACTACCACAGGATCCTTGTTAGGGGATATGCTACCTATGAAAACCACCAACCTTGAATACCCCGATCCCCCTTCAAGATCCGGCAATGGATTTCCCAAAACAAAAGGATCTACAGAGAATTTCTTTCTCAACATTTCCGCCTGCCAAAAGCTTAAGCCGGCAACCTTCTTTGAGGATTTAAAAACCAAAAGGCTCAAAAACCCATTCATCCCATCCCATATCCTATCCGAATGTTCAACTACGTAAAACCTTTTAAAGAACCAAAGGAGGGCTAAACCCTGAGGGAGGCCCATATGCAGGATTACCCTCTTGGGCTTGAAAAAAATCAGGTTCTTTAATGTTAGTAAAAACTGGAAGAGGATAGCAAGGGGAAGAAAGATAAATCCAAATCCTACCCTGTAAGGAATTATAAAGGCCTCAACCTCCACATCCCCATCCTTCCACCTCTCATACCCAAACCTATCTAACCTTATCAAGGTTTGAACCCTAACCTTAAAGAGCCTTGAAAGGGCATAGGCATGATGCCTGAAAAATACGCCTTCGTAGGGTTTATACCTGTTTGGGTAAAAGTCGCAAATAAACAGGATCCTATTTGACCCCATACCTTGAAAGATTTTTCAAGATTTCCTGAACTTTCTTTTGCCTGTAAGGGTCCCTTTCCTCTTTCGCCAGATTTCTCGCCATCTCAAAATTCTCCCATGCAAGCTCTTTTTCCCCCATCTTCCTATAAGCCTCACCCATCTTCAGGAAAACCTCCGCCAAGCACACTTTACATTCCCCCTTCCTCCTTCTTATATCCTCCAATATCTCCCTATACACCCCCACCTCCTCCTTATACATACCCGCCTCCCTATAAGCGTAAGCCAAGATCCACCTAAATGTCCTGCTCTGCGGAAACATCCTAAGGGCCATCTTGGCGTATTTTACCGCTATTCCTGGCTTCTTATCAAAAGAATACATATAAACGAGGGCGGCGTATGCCAAGGGCTTTGTAAAGATACCCTTTTCCGAAAGTTTCACCATATTTATCCCTTCCTCCTTTTTCCCCCTTGAAAACGATATATAACCAAGGGCAAAGGTGTATATCCCCAAGGGTAGATATGTATCATAAACTTCGGGATTTTGCGCCCTTATCTCGTTAAAGAGGTTGAAAGCTATGTTTCCCAAGCTCAAAGCCTTTAATATATCCCCCCTCCTCCCATAAAAGGGG
>LBFQ01000035.1:2114-3835 GCA_000980735.1 Candidatus Caldipriscus sp. T1.2 | reverse complement strand
TCAGATTCTCCTCCCTATCTCCGGGAATGTCGGGTATTGTGGTGTTCAGGTAAAGGGCGCAAACCGCGAAAAAGTAAGGCAAAAAAAACTCCCAAATCCTCCAAATATTTACCCCGCTTGAAACCAAACCGGCACCCAGGTTCAAAACCGCGTACCCCACCGCATTTGAGAGCATGTCCAAAAAGGGTCTACCTTTAAACCTGAAAGGGGGAAGGGAGTAAAGGGTTCCGACAAGAAAACCAAAAAATAACAAAATCAAAAATTCCAAATTTACCAAGGCTCCAAAAATAAAAGAAAAGATCGCCAAAAGCGCGGAAAATATGGATGCTGATCTCAAAGATATATAACCCTTCGGGAGTAAGAAGAGCTTATCGTTCTTGCTGTCGGATTCTATGTCAAAAATTTGGTTCAAAACGTAAATGTATGCGCTTATTAGGGTTGCAGAAGTTAGGGCGATCCAAAACCTTGGGTCTTTCGGAATATGAAAATTTGGGGAAAGGTCCCCCATAAGGTTCATTCCATGCAAATAACCCAGAATAAAAAACCCCCATCCGGGTAAAATTAAGGTGGGCCTTGTTAGGAAAATATAATCCAGTATCTTCATATCCCAAGGTCCTCATCCTCCACCGAGACCTCATAACCCCCAATACTCTCAAACCTCATAATTTCCTTATGGAAGTAAAGCTTAGTTTCTCCCTGCGCCCCATTTCTGTTCTTCGCAACATCAACCACTATTACGTTCTCTTTATCCTTCTCGGGTTTATATAGGAATATAACCACATCCGCATCCTGCTCCAAAGCCCCGGATTCCCTTAGGTCGGAAAGTAAGGGTTTTTTCGTTGGACGTTTCTCTACTTCCCTCGTCACCTGGGAAAGCCCTATTATCGTTATGTTAAGCTCCTTAGCCAGATCCTTTATACTCCTTGATATCTTCGCAAGCTCCTCCGCCCTCGACATCTTCCTTGAAACCTTGTACCCCAAAGTTAAAAGCTGAAGGTAATCTATGGAGATCATCTTTACACCAAATTCCTTCACCGCCATCCTAGCCTTACTCCTCAACTCAAATATATCCAAATTTCCCGTATCATCTATGTATATGGGCATATTTTCAATGTTCTCTATGGCTCTAGTAAGTTTGGGAAGTTCTTGCCTTGAAATGTAGGCGGATTTTAGGCTCTTCATAGGTATCCCACTTTCCATAGATATCAGCCTCATAGTTATAAGTTCCGCCGACATCTCAACGGAGAACATGGCGCTCGGGATACCCTCCAAAGCCAAGTTCCTATGTATGTTTAAAACAAAGGCGGTTTTCCCAACCGAGGGCCTCGCCGCTATTATCACCCACTCGCCGGGATGAAAGCCACCTATTATCCCATCCAAATCCCCAAAACCCGAATATATCGCGGAATAAGAGCTAAACCCCGAAAGCCTCGCATCTATTGATTCATAAACCCCCCTCGCCACACTTCCTACACTCTTCCAATCCGAAACCCTAAGCCCCCTCGTCCTTATATCAAAAACTACGCTTTCCACCTTATCAAGGATCCTCTCCGCGTCCTCGCTATCCTCATAAGCCATCCTGACCGCCTCCTCAAACGCGCCTATCAACTTTCTCTTTATGGACTTATCCTTTAGGATTTTAATGTATTTCTCAAAAAGGACCTTACCTTGAGCGATGTTTACGGTGTTATAAACCATCTCCGCCAAATACCTTTCACCCC
>LBFQ01000035.1:0-1346 GCA_000980735.1 Candidatus Caldipriscus sp. T1.2 | reverse complement strand
TAACCGCTCTGTTTATCAACTCGGGATATACCAAACAAGCTCCCAAAATGGAGACCTCCGCCTCCAAGTAGTGGGGGAGATTGCGCATATCACCTTCCGTATATCAAAAACCCTAAATGGGCAACCGCAAGGTTTTCTTTATAACTCCTTAGCCCCAAAACATCGTACCTAATTTGCCCAAGAATGGAAACTTCGGGACTTATTGCCCACTCAAAACCCAAACCAAAATTTATATCGGGTTTAACCTTATAAAATTTTAAACCCTTATCAAAGGCACCAGGTAGGGCAAAAACCCCCAGCCCGAAAGATAAATAAATAAAGTTTCCGTTCGTATTCCTAAATTTCCTCTGCCCTAATATAGCCCCCCTAACGGAAAAATCTATAGCTGCCCCATAGGAGCTATCCGGGGAATATAGCCCATGAGCAGTTATGAGGAAAGCTAAAGGTTCAAACCAGTTCCCTATCGCCGCCATACCACCCCCACCCACCGCGTAGGTCCCTACCGGATACCCATAATAACCGCTTAAAAAAAGTCCGTAGGCGTTCTTAACCGTTTCCCCCTTACCTTGGGCTATTAAAAATAAAATCATATGGGAATTATAAACGGGAAGGGGGGCAATCGCCCCCCTATTTCCTCACCTACGATAGTAATTCGCGTTGATCTCTATGAAGTGTTTCCACTGTTCGGGTACGTCGTTTTGATGGAATATGGCGTTTACGGGACAAACAGAAGCGCAAGCCCCGCACTCTATGCACTCATCGGGGTTTATATAGAGCTGTTCCACGTTGGGGAAGTCAGGCTCGTCAGGGGTCGGATGTATGCAACCAACCGGGCATACATTAACGCATTCCGCAGATTTTACCCCTACGCATGGCTGTGTTATTACGTATGCCATAATTCACCTCCTTTTCCAAATATTATAAGGTGGCTTTTCAACCCCATAATAAAGGGTTTATGGTGTGCCACTTTTGTGGTCAAAATACGGAAAATTTTCCCTGCGGAAATTGCGGATCCTACAACGTCTTGGATAAGGGTTTTGTTAGGCTTGTGGATTTTATGGGGGGGGATGTTGCGGTGGTTCAGGCAGCGAGGGTATCCTTCGGGCAAGGACTGAAAACGCCGGAAAGGGATAAAAGGCTCATAGAGTACCTTATGGAGCACGGGCACGGCACCCCATTTGAGCATTCCGTATTTAAGTTCCACGTAAAATGCCCCATATTCGTCGCGAGGGAGTGGTTCAGGCACAGGATCGCATCTTACAACGAAATAAGCCAGAGGTACGTTGAGGTTAAGGAGGAGTTTTATGTTCCGGAGAAGTTGAGGAAGCAATCTTCAAAAAACAAGC
>LBFQ01000034.1:8201-9205 GCA_000980735.1 Candidatus Caldipriscus sp. T1.2 | reverse complement strand
TGTCATATATGGGAATTTTACACTTGAGTGCCGTTTTGGCAAGGGAAACTGCAAGGCGCGCCCCCTCGGACATTCCACTTGCGGTTTTTATTGGAAGCCCGCTCTTTTCAAGCATCTCCCTACCTATATCCTCGTTTGTACCCGTAAGCCTAACAACCACGGGTACATCTATTTTCATAGAGTTAAAAGCTTCTATTAAACCCTTCGCAATATCGTCGCACCTCGTAATTCCCCCAAAGATGTTTATGAAAACCACCTTTACCTTCTTGTCCCTGAGGATTATTTCCATAGCCTTTTTGACCTTTTCGGGGTTTGATGATCCGCCAACATCCAAGAAGTTCGCCGGTTCCCCACCCCAGTACTTTATTACATCCATCGTAGCCATCGCCAACCCTGCGCCGTTTACCATACATCCTATGTTCCCATCCAGCTTAACGAAAGATAGCCCAGCGTTTTTTGCTTCCTCCTCCTCCAAGTTTTCGTAATCCTCATCCCTGTACTTGAGTATTTCGCTCTGCCTGAATAGGGCGTTATCATCAACGATTATCTTGGCATCAAGGGCCTTGAGGGTTCCATCCGCGGTAAGGGCTAGGGGGTTTATTTCCGCAAGTTGGCAATCGTGATCAAAATAAACCCTTGAAAGCTTAATATAAATATCCGCCGCCTGAAGGGCCAAATCCGGGTCATCAAAGACTTCAAAGGCGAGTTCCCTCGCCTCAAAACCCTTGAGGGGTTCGTCGATGTATTTCCTTATTATTGCGGAGGGGTTCCTTTGTGCTATCTCCTCTATATCAACCCCTCCCTCCTTTGATGTGATAAACACGGGTTTTGAAAGTCTCCTGTCAAGGGCTATCCCTACGTAATATTCCCTCTTTATATCCTCCGCCTTTGCAACTAAGACCTTCTTAACAGGGATCCCTTTTATCTCAAGGGAAAATATTGCCTTCGCCTTTTCAAGGGCCTCTTCCCTGTTATTTGCGAGCTTAACTCCCCCCGACTTTCCC
>LBFQ01000034.1:5029-7202 GCA_000980735.1 Candidatus Caldipriscus sp. T1.2 | reverse complement strand
ACCATATCCGAGAAGGCTCCCAACATAGCCTTTTTCGGAATAACGGAGGTGTTTCTAAGCTCGTTTAAAAGCCTATTTGGGGAAACGTTTGGGATGTACCTTTCCCCTCTTCCAAAAATCCAAAAAACTCATCCGAATATCGGAAACCCAAAAGGTTTTTATACCTTATTCCCCTAAATATCCTCGTTGGGTCATCCGAGAAACTCGCAATGGGCCTTATAACACCCCTTGAAATATCCAAAAGTCCCCCCATCAAATCTATTACCCTTTCCCCATCAAAGTACAAGGCATTCACCGTAAAATCCCTCCTCAAAACATCAATACTTATATCCTTCACAAACTCGACCCTTGGTAGGGCTCCGGGGAAATCGTAAAACTCCCTCCTCATAAGTGCCACATCCAGGTTTAAACCTCCAAAATTTAGCTCTGCTGTTCCAAATTTTGAGAACTTTGAAACCTTAAACCCCTTACCTTCCAAAAATCTCACAAAACCTTCAAGATCCTCCTTTATCGCAAAATCGCAATCCTTAACCCTAAAGTCCGAATATCCCCTTATCACCCAATCCCTAACAATCCCCCCAACCAAATACACATCCCAAAACTTCCTTGCCTCAAGTAGGATCCCCCTTATCTCCGAAAACCTCAAGGTTTCAACATCACCTTCTTAACCTTCCTCACCCCATCAAATTCAACCACAACGAAGTAAACCCCCTTACCTTCAAAGGTTTGTTCCACATATCCAACCGCATCCTTATAGAATTTATCCAAACCCTCCCGTCCATCCGAAGCATAAACCGAAAGTCTTAAATCCCCCCTCTTCGGGACAAGAACCAATATCCTCCCACCTTCAAACCTCACATCCAAATTTTCCCTCTTTTCCTCTTCCGATGTTCCGGTATAACACGCGGAACTACTCCATTGGAACTTTATCCCATCCGCAATAACCACGCTCCCATCGGGTGCCTGATCGTAAAGGGTAACCAGGAAGGTATCCGTACAAACCTCACCCAAATAAAACCAACCGGTATCCGACGAAGATGAAGAATATTGGTTCAAGTAAAGGAGCGTATCCCCCCCTATCATCCTCACCCTGTACATAGCACGCGTGGTCCTGTTGCTACCCTTCCTAACCCAAGCGTATATCTTCCAGGATCCAGAGCATGGCAAGGAAGATGTCCAAATCGCCGAATCCTGTGTCCCACCTACGTTCGCGTACCTGTAATCCCCGTTGTATCCAGTATATGAGCTCAGATACCAATTTCCGAACGGGTACCAGCCAGTGTCCCCGTCATCAACTATCACATCCCCGCATAAGGAACCCCTGTATATCCAAACCGCCGCATCAAATGCGATCTTCCTACCCGAGACGTTGGATGTATCGCCTAAGGTTAGGGAGTTTGATGGGGAATAACCCGCGTCAAACTCGTAAGTTCCCAAACTTACCCACTGGTTAGAATAGCTTGCCTGATTCACCCAAACATCCGTAACCCCACCCCTATGATATACCCTGTACCTAACGTATGCGTTATAACCCGAGGGAATATAAACCTTAACCTCATAAAGTCCGCTTCTTGGTAAGTTAGGCGTCCACCTGCCCCAATTTACCACGGAACCCGTAGTTGTGTAAGTGTACCAAGTATGCCTGTAATTTCCGAAGGAATATACGGTGCCAAACCCGTTTCCAGAATCAAACCACCAATATTGGTAAGGTCCACCCCTCCTAAATCCCGTGGTAAGGTTATCCACAAGGGTATCGGATGTTCTCAATCCCTCAACTAAAGCCAGATAATATAGCCAATCCCAATACGGTCCGGGATCCGTGTGCGTCGCCCCGGGGACCTCAACGTGCCCCATTATCCCATTTACGGTATCGTGCCTTAAAAGTACACCGAAAGTGCTTATCGTCATCCTGCTAATATACGCTGATTTCTTTAAAACCGTATCCGTATACCAACCGTTTTGACTAACATATCCCTCGTGTTCTAATCCTATGGAACGGGTGTTATAGTACCAATTTCCCGCATGCCAGGCTATGTCCTTGTGGCATACCATCTGGGTTGTATGCCCATCCGAGGACCTAAGAACATAATGGGCACTTACATTTGCGGATGGGTTTTGGAACCAGGATATAGCCCCCGCGTAAGAACCCTGGGTTGTATGCACTATTATCTTG
>LBFQ01000034.1:2220-4342 GCA_000980735.1 Candidatus Caldipriscus sp. T1.2 | reverse complement strand
CCGCACAGATGCGTAAGGAGAAAATCCCCATCAGGCGCCATTCGCCATTCAGGCTGCGCAACTGTTGGGAAGGGCGATCGGTGCGGGCCTCTTCGCTATTACGCCAGCTGGCGAAAGGGGGATGTGCTGCAAGGCGATTAAGTTGGGTAACGCCAGGGTTTTCCCAGTCACGACGTTGTAAAACGACGGCCAGTGCCAAGCTTGCATGCCTGCAGGTCGACTCTAGAGGATCCCCAACTCCGCTATCCTTTGTACAACTTCCAATTTTCTTTTCCTAACTCTATCAATCTCTTCTTCGTAATACTTAAGTTTCCCCTCAATCTCCGATGTTTCCTCAAGGGAAAGCCCTGCTTTTAAACTTTCCAGATCCCTTTCAAGATTTTCCAAACTTTCCTTCAAGAATTTTAACCTCTCAAGGGTTTTGAGGTTCTCCTCTATCTCCTCCTCCCCGAATTTTAAGTAATATTCCACCCCATCAATGTTTTTGGCAAGCCTTTCCACTTGCACCTTTGCATTCGTGTATTTAGCCCAATCTTCCCTTAGGATTTTTAACTTCCCCTCATAATATTCCAAAAGTCTCCCAAATTCTCTTTCCATCCTCTCCTTCTCTTCCCTTAAGCTCCTTCCCATCTTACCCACCTCCTCCAAAACCCCATCCAAATCCCCCAAAACCCTTTCCCTCCAATTTTTAAAAATTTCCTCCAAGCCTTCGGGAGTATCATCAAGGCTCGGAAAAACCTTGGAAATTAGTAAATTTTTAATATCCTCTATCTCCTCAAGCTCCTTTTCCAAAGCCCTTAATCTATCTTTTGCCCAGCTTAAAAATTCCAAACTTTCCTTTAGGAGTTTCTCCCTCTTTTCCTTCCCCAAAGGCTCCCCGCAAACCGGGCATTTATCCCCCCCAATTTTCAAATTTTCAAGCCTCTTTTCATGGTGCTTTATATCGCTCAAAATCCCTTCACGCTCCTTCTTAAGCTCCTCCTCCTCTTTAATCTTTCCTAAGTTCTTCCCTTTTAGCTTCAAAAGCGAGCTATAAACCTTCCTTAACTTCTCAAGTTTAACCTCAATCTCCTGGATCTTCCTTGGACTTTCCTCCAACAGGGATCTATATTCCTCCTCAAGCTTCATATACTCCTCATAACCTCCCTTACACTCCTCCATAACCCTGTGGTTTTTCACAAAATCCAATATATCCTTTAGGATCTTCGTATCCTTCGGAAGTTCAGAATTAAGGGTTTTTTCCAACCTTTCTATTTCCCCCTTGTATTCCTCCCTCCTCTCTTCAAGGGCGTTTATTTTCCCCTTTATCCTCTCCACCTCGTCCTTTTTCTCCCTCAACTTTTTTACCAATTCTTCAATTTCCCCCTCAAGAATCTCCAAGTCTTTTCTTTCCTTTTCAAGCTTCAGAATTTCCCTTTTTATCTTCCTTTCAAGGCACAGAGCCTCGCCTATCTCAACCCTTAACTCCATAAACGTCTTTTCCCATCTCCCAAATTTACTTAACTCCTCCTCTATCCTCCTAATTTGCCCCCTCTTTTCCCTCTCAACCCCCCTTATTGCCTCCAAGATCTTCTGCGGGAAATCCACATCTAAGATCCTCCTCGTGTTATCAAAGAGCTCTTTTCCGAAATCATCAAGGCTTCCTTGCTCAAAAAACGATAAAAAAATGAACTTATCCTCCTCCGGGAGGTTCAAAATTTTCCTTAAACCCTCCACACTCAAGATCTTCCCATCTGGAGAATAAACCTGGGGTTTCTTACTCAAGGGGTAGTGTAGGTATAATTTGTATCCGTTGTAAAACTCAATTGAGATCTTAAAACTTTTCTCCCCCCTCCTGATGTACTCATCTCCGAATTTTTCCGGGTAAAGGGCCTTATATATAGCCTCAAGGATCGTGCTCTTTCCTACGCCATTCCTCCCAAATATTACCGTAAATTTCCCAAATTCCCTATCAAACAACCTATGCGCCTTAAAGTTCTCAAGCCTCACCCTCTTAATCACCATACTTTTCCAAGATCTCCAACACCCTCCTCTCTATCTCGTCCCTCACCTTCCTGTAAAAATCAATATCCTTTCCTTTTGGATCCTCCACCCCCCAAACCTCAACGTTTTTTCCCGGAAC
>LBFQ01000034.1:0-1091 GCA_000980735.1 Candidatus Caldipriscus sp. T1.2 | reverse complement strand
AAAGGGAATTGTCGGAAAAGAGCCCATCCCTTGATCCGAAGTACCTAAAGCCCAAACCCGCACCCATATAGCTCCATCCCACCAAACCCTCATAAAGCTCACCAAAAACACTACTTCCAAAGATCTTCAAAGATGGAGCATCCGAGAACCTTGAGGGAAATAGATAATCCACCTGAGGGAAATAAAAACCCCTAACATCCCCCAAGAAGCCAAAGAGAAATATCATAAGCCCCTACATATTAGAACTGGGGTGGTAGTTTGCATTATAAACTCCTCGCTTACCAAACCAAGCCTCCCAGGCCTCTCAAACAGAACCGTTAGATCCACATCGTTTTTCGTTGTCCAATAAAATAGCTCAAATGAGGGGTCACCCTCTAATACCACCGCCTCCACCTGAACTCCGGGCGTGGATTTTTGAAGTTCCATAACGAGATCAAACTTCAGCTCTTGCAAGAGATCTTCAGGTGCATGTTCCACAAAGTTCCTTTCTATCACATGGATCCTATAAATCTTGGCTCCGAAAAGCTTGGCAAGGGCAAAGACCATAAGTAGGGAGGATTTGCTCCTGTTCTTTAATCCATCCGCAATTGCTATCTTCCTTATGGGCTTAAACCTTCCGTTTACAAGTAGTACATTTGTGTGGCTTTCCTTTGCTACGTTTAATGCGGTGCTTCCCAATGGGATCTTGCTCTTTCCGCTTCCCCTAAACCCCATGATTATCAAGGAATGCCTGTTATCTTGGGCGAATTTTACTATAACCTCGTCCGGTTCCCCTTCCAGCTCGTGAAGGTTATAACCCTCTTTCCTGAGAAGATCCCCTAAATTTGAAAAGAGGTCCTTCTTCGCCAAATTTAGATTGTTTTCAAGCTCCCTGTTCCATCCTACAAGGGGAAGGTATATATCCGGTATCGCGGGAAATACGGTTATATAATCCACATAAGAGTTCATTGCCTCCCCTAACCCCTCACTCCAGCTCTTTACATATTCCAAACTTTCCGAAAGGTCAACGGCGGAAAGGATCTTGTTGAAAACCCTCACCTTCAACCTCCTTGTTTTTCGGTTAAAATTTTAACCCCAGGAAGTTCTTTCCG
>LBFQ01000033.1:6509-7641 GCA_000980735.1 Candidatus Caldipriscus sp. T1.2 | reverse complement strand
CCCTGTTAAAGGGTCTTAATATTAAGGTGTTTAGATCGTATGTGTAAAAGAAGCTTTTGACCATGGCATCCGCGCCGACCTTTGATGCGGAGTACGGGGATTTCGGGATCCTTAAGGAATCCTCATTTAGTGGTTCTTCGCTTCCCCCAAAGATTTCGCTCGTTGAAGTATAAACGAACTTTGATATTCCGCATTCAACGCTCGCCTTCAATATGTTCGTAGTTCCAACCACGTTGTTCATGGAAAAATCTATGGGGTTTTGGAAGGAATATGGGACGGAGATCTGGGCAGCAAGGTGTATTACATAATCCACCCCCTTAACCGCCCTCAAAACCGATGTATAGTCCCTAATATCCCCCCAAAATATCTCAATCTCCTTCAGTTTTTTACCCAAAAACCTCAAGTTCCCAACATAACCCGTAGAGTTATACCTCAGGAACACCCTAACGGAATATCCCCTATCAAGGGCAGATTCTACGGTATGGGAACCTATGAAACCGCTCGCACCAGTTATCAAAACCTTCTTCATTCCCTTTTAAGGGCGGATATTTGCGCCTGTAAATTTGTAAGGAAGGCATGTAAGGGTTGCCTGAGCTCGTGTTTTCTGTAAATTTCCTCAAGGACAACCTCCTTTATCCTCTCCCAATCATCCCCAAATTTATCAATAAGTCCCCTCAGAAATTCCGCATACCAAAGGGTAGTTTCGTAAGAGTTTTTCAAATACTCCCTCACATTTTCCCTACCAAATATCAACATTTCATGGGGAAGGCCAAGGGCATATATCTCTAAACCTGAGATAAATAGGAGGCTTTTAATGTAATCGGAATAGCTTGATAGGAATTGGGGAAGTATGAAGGTGTTTTTGTAATTCGGAACCCCTGTGGATTCTCCGACTATTGCTATCCTTTCGGGTTCTATTAAGAAAGTGATGGAATCCCTTGTATGCCCAGGGGTGTAATAAACCGTTATGGTGTGATGTTTTAGATCTATCATCTGACCATCTTCAAGGGGTAAAAATTCAAAGGGTTCAAATTTGTAGCTTTCATCGGAAAAATTTAAAAGTTCCATCTCCTTTTTATTCAGCTCATTTATCAAAGTTAGAGCCTTTTCGCTTGAAAGTACCTTTTCAAGG
>LBFQ01000033.1:2167-6489 GCA_000980735.1 Candidatus Caldipriscus sp. T1.2 | reverse complement strand
CCCCCTAAGCTTTATCCCCTTCTCCTTTAGATATTCGCTTATCTTCTTTCCCCAAAATCCCGTCCCGGTGTCTATAAGAACATCCTCAACGAGATAAACAAAGGCGTAGGGACCCCCAATGATAAATATTCCCCCAAACTCCCTTTCGGAAAAATCCAAGTCCCTCATTTCAGAAGTTCAAATCTATGTCGTATTCTAACCTGTAAAGAACCTTAACTCCCTCAAAATCAACCTGGGTAGATCTAAACAGATCCTTCAGAGATTCCAAAACCCCTTTCTCCTTCGGATATACCACGATCTCGTAATCCTCAAGTTTTGCAATATTCTTAACGAAATCTATGGCATCAAGGAGACCACCAAATCCGTCCGCGAGCCCAATTTTAACCGCATCAACACCACTCCAAACCCTACCCTGTGCCAAAGAATGTACGGAATCCTCCGACATTTTCCTACCCTTTGCCACGTGCCTTACGAACCTCCAATAGAAGTAATCCACCATTTCTTGAGCCCTTTTAAGCTCCAAGGAATCCATCTCCCTCCAAAGTGAAAATGCGTCGGAATGTGGATAAAGCTTCACCACCTCCCTCTTCATACCCACCTTTGAATAGAAACCACCCAAGACGAACTTTAAACCGAATACACCTATGGAACCGGTTATTGTCCTCTCATCAACGAATATCTTCCTTGCGGGGGCGGAGATATAATAACCTCCAGACGCCGCAACCCCTCCCATTGATACAACAACGGGTTTCTCCTTATCCGTTAATGCTATTTCCCTAGCCATTATGTCGGATGCGAGGCCACTTCCACCCGGCGAATTCACCCTTATTACAACCCCCTTAATATCCTTATCCTTCCTTATCTCCTCAAAGATCTCCCTTACGGTTTTGCTCCCTATGGTTTTCCCGCCTATTATCGGCAGAGGGTTATAGGAACTTTCCCCATCCACTATGCTACCCTCAAGGAGAACCAAGGCAATTTTCGCCTTCCCTTCCCTCCAAGCCCTTCTATCTACCTCATCCTTCTTGTAATTTCTACCCTTAACTATCTTCTTAACTTCGTCGTAATAAACTATGCTATCAACAAGCCCAAACCTTAAAGCCTCCTCCGCCGAAAGATAACCGAAGTTCTTTATTATATTTTCAAGGGAATCCCTGCTTAAATTTCTCCCCTTTGAAACCTTCTCAAGCCAAACCTCCCAAGTGCTTTCCAAAAGCCTCCTTATCTGTTCCCTGTTTGCGGAGGATAGGGTATCCTGTATTAAAGGTTCAACCGCGGACTTGTATTTCCCCGCCCTAAATACCTGAACCTTTATACCGAGTTTATCCAATGTCCCCTTCAAAAACTCAACTTCAGCATAGGGACCCAAAAGCTCTATTTCCCCCTCCGGAGGAATATAAACTTTCCCAACGGATGCAACGTAATAAGCCCTTAAAGAATAACCTTCCGCAAAGGATATTACCTCTTTTCCTTTCTCCTTAGCGTATTCCAAAACCTTCCTAAGCTCATCCGCCTGCGCGGAGGATAAACCGAAATTCGTAAGATCCAAAAATATCACCTTTACCCTCGGATCTTCCACAGCGTTCTTTATTGAGCTTATAAAATCGTAAAATTTCTTCCCCGTTCCGAGAAATCCCACCCTACCATCCTCCGAATAAGAGGAAACCTCAACCTCATACTTTAGATTCTTTCCCAAAACCCTTTTCGTGAATTGTTTATCGGAAATTAAAAGTCCGAGGGAAGCCCTTGGGTTCTTCAAAGGTGAGAAGGCACCAAAGCGTAGTACGGAATATGAAAGTTCAAAGCCCCCGAAAATCTCCCCCTTTTCGTTTATCTCCCCCCTTATCCCAAGATACGGAAAAACTTGCAAATGCGCCCCAATTTTCCAAGATAGGGAATCGTAAGAAGCCTTCTCAAGGTTGTAAATGTCCGCGTATAGGGTTATGTATTCCTTATATGGTCTTATGCCCAAGCCCGCGGAAAACTTTGGTCTTCCACCCAAATCCACCCTTCCACCTAAGGAGAGGAATCGGTAATTCCTAAAGAGGAAACCGAGGAAGTAGTTCCTTGAGGTAATATCGTACCCCGCCCCAAAATATGCTCCTCCAAACTTTACACCCGAAGCCAAGCCGTAAAAATTTTCCCTCCCACTTCTAAAAAAATATCCACCGAGGTTATACAGGGATAGGTAGGTTCCGTATATGTTCTCCGAGTAAATTAAGCCAAGTTCTCTTCCCCCCTGCCCCAAGGATGCAGGGTTCTGAAGGAAATTCCCCTTATAAGCTAATGCGATGGAAGAAAGTTCAAAGAATGGGTAAAGCATGAAGTGGAGCGGAGGGGACTTGAACCCCCGACCCCCTGGTTGCAAACCAGGTGCTCTCCCGCTGAGCTACCGCCCCAAGTTCTCTATTCTAAGGTTGAGATTGACATACAGAAGGGGTAGGCAAGGAAGGTAATCCCTTTCTGAATTTCTCACTCGACGTATGCTTAAAGAAGCTTTAAGATATCAAAAAATTTTCTTATTAGTTTGACTTTATTGCTTTAGTTATTGCTCTGCTCTTTTTTGTTGGCTTTTTTATAACAAGATCACCATCCTCGTCAAGTGTTATAAAAAATACTTTTATGTTTTTCGTAATGGGACTTCCTTTAATTTTCAAATACCAATATCCTACTTGTGCAACTCTTTCTCTCAAGGTCGCCTTTGATGAGATTATAGCTACCGCTTTACAACTTTTGGGATCATATATAATGCATCCCATATTCGCCAAAATCAACCATCAAACTCCTTTTAACAGGAGACTCTTAATCCATTCCTCTCAACTTCTTCATATATTTCATCTATTATAATTTCTTCAAGCAATTTTCCTTTAAAAGCCTTCCAAGATTGCTGAGGATCAGAGATAAATTGCCTTATTTTATCCAAAACATCAGAAATATTTTCAAGTCCTCTTTCTTCATTTTCTCAAGAAATTCTTGCTTTTTATCTTTCATAATACCTCCAATTTATTTTTAAATCCTTTTTCTTTTTCTTTCGGCGATGCTTTTCCTTATCATCTTTCTTGACGATAATGAGATATTTGAAACCTCTAAGATAAAAGTTGTGTTGGATAGCTTTGCTGTGCCAAAAGGGAGTGTTTGAGGATTGGTTTCTCCTTGCAACGCAAACTATATCTACAGGAACGAAGTATTTTGTCAATCTTTCATATATCTTGAACCCTACTGGAATAAAAACTCCTTTTGCCCATTGGTCTCCAATCAGCCAAGCGAGAACTTTTCCACTTTTCAAAACTCTATAACATTCAACCATGACCTTTTCAAGCTCATCGTAAAATCTTTCATCACTTGCGGGAATATTCCCGATATTTTTGGGATGGTAGTTATATTTTATGTTATCTCCATAAGGAGAATCTATGAATATCATATCAACTGAGTTGTCCTTAAGTGGAAGTGCTCGTGCATCCGCTTGGATTATATCAGGTCTTGTAGGAACAATATCAAATGCTATAACTCTTCGCCCTTCTTCTTTACAAACATCAATAGTTGTTCCAGAACCAGCCATAGGGTCACATACAATTTCGCCAGGGGAGGTATAACGATGAATAAGATTATATATTATAAACGCAGGTGTCACTCCTGGATATTTATTATTCCCTTTCGGTGTATCTCCGTAGCTCTGTTTGGGATAATCCCATAATGTTGTAGAAAAAATCGGTGGGCGATAGTCCTCATCAACAATTTTAACTCTCCTATTTATGTTAATGTCGTAAGTATTTTTTTCAATAATGTGCGAAATAAGTTTTGCTCCTTCTTCTGTTAAAATATCTCTCCAAGAAATTCCTAACTTTTTAAAAATTTTGCTTGCTTTTTCAATCTTTTTAATTTCTCCAATTGGCTCAACAATAACATAGTAAGGATATTTTCCTTCAAAAATTTTTAGATTTTTATCGTATTGACCAGAAGTCTTGGCTTTGAAAGTTCCCCAAAGAATATCTGTATCAAGGTTATAAAGAAAAACAAGATCCCCTTCTCTTATTGCAAAAACTTTGTGTCCATAAATACGATTTGTTGTGAAAATTAAAGTTTTTAGCATTTCCTTTTCACTCTTCTCAGTACAAGCAAAGATAAAACCACGATCCATGCCTTTAATACTCCACGCCGAATTTTCTATTCTAAGGTTGAGGTTGACATACGGAAGGGAATACCTTAAAATATTCTCTTATGCGTAAGGGGTTAGTTCTCTTTTTTATAGCAGGCGCCCTAGAGGGTGCGGTGTGGATAAGGACTTACAATGCGGGTTCTACTGAAACTTTGACTTCCGCATG
>LBFQ01000033.1:0-1227 GCA_000980735.1 Candidatus Caldipriscus sp. T1.2 | reverse complement strand
CCATTCCTACTGAAAACGGATGCTTCAGGCTACCTTATATGGTGGAAAAGTTACACATATGGGCCAAACAGAAAAATATTCTCCCTTGACACATTCTCCAACGGTTTCGTAATGGCGGGGGTAAGCGAATCATCAGGTTTAATTATGCGGGTGGATAATAATGGAAACTTTACTTGGGCTAAAACTTACTCTTCTTCGGATAGCGTAAAGTTCAATTCAATAAGGAGAACATCGGGCGGGTTCGTATTGACGGGGAGAATAGGAAACAACATTTTGTTAGTTAAAACCGATACAAGTGGAAACGTTATATGGGCTAAAAAGTTCTCAGGGTTTTCTAATTCGGAGGGCGTATCCTTAAGGGTCTTAGGAGACGGGATATTTATAGGGGGAAATTCCGGCAACGACCTCCTTACGATAAAAACGAACAATTCGGGAATGGTACCATCTTGCGATACTCTTGTAACTAACGTTAGTCTAGATACTACAAGACTTTCACTTTCGGCTAGTAATGTAAACAATGTCCCAGTTTCCCTTGCACTTTCTCTTCCAACATCCTTATCCCTTTCTGTTTCCAATCCATCCATAACCACAAGCACGGTATGTTTGGATGCAACAAGGCCTTACGTATTTTCAACTGATCCTGCAAATGGCGCTACAGGTGTAGCTCCGAACACGAACATAACCGTAGTGTTTTCGGAACCTATTGATACGAGCACGGTTGATACAGCGAGTATTAGTATAGTTGTAGGGAGTGATAGTCTGACATTTACAAAATTCTGTCCTAATGACAGCGTATGTGTTTTAATGCCAGACTCTTCTTTCAACTACAGAGACACCGTATGGGTGTATTTCGATACGCTTATAACCGACCTTGCGGGAAATCGTTTAATACCGCATAGTATATACTTCGTAGTGAGAGATTCGATAGGTGGCTCTGATACAACAAGGCCCCGCATAGTTTTAACCCGTCCCGACAGTGGAAGTATTTATGTACCCCTCTCTGCGAACATTGGTGTATGGTTTTCAAGGGCGGTTGATACTGCAAGCGTAAATAACACGAATATTAGCATAACCGGTTGGGATGGGAGCAGTTTTAGGACCTACAGCTTCAACAGGACCTGTCCAATGCCAAACTTTTGCGTCCTTGACCCAATTTTAAACTTCAGCCAAACGAAGAGATACCGTAGATTTAACAGCACAATAACGGACACCTATGGAAATCCTTTA
>LBFQ01000032.1:9065-16065 GCA_000980735.1 Candidatus Caldipriscus sp. T1.2 | reverse complement strand
AGCTTGCATGCCTGCAGGTCGACTCTAGAGGATCCCCCGGTGGGGTGGAAATGAGGCATTATTGAGTGCTTGGGATGGTAGGAGAGGGTGGGGGTGAGGGGATGAGAGAGGAAGGGAATTAGCTTTGGAGGGTTTGATCCTGGCTCAGGGCTAACGCTGGCAGCGTGCCTTAGCCATGCAAGTCGAGCGGGGAAGGCTCTTATGGGTCTTCCCAGCGGCGGACGGCGGAGTAATACACCGCTAACCTGCCCTGGGGAGGGGGATAACCTGCCGAAAGGTGGGCTAATCCCCCATACGCTCCCTTGGGGGCATCCCTGAGGGAGGAAAGGGTCTGAGGACTCGCCCTAGGAGGGGGCGGTGGCCCATCAGGTAGTTGGTGGGGTAATGGCCCACCAAGCCTAAGACGGGTAGCCGGCGTGAGAGCGCGGTCGGCCCGAGGGGCACTGAGACACGGGCCCCACTCCTACGGGAGGCAGCAGGCTGGAAATGTGGGCAATGGGGGAAACCCTGACCCCGCGACGCTGCGTGCGGGAAGAAGCCCTTCGGGGTGTAAACCGCTTTTGCTGGGGACGAAGGTCTGACGGTACCCTGCGAATAAGCCACGGCTAACCTCGTGCCAGCAGCCGCGGTAAGACGGGGGTGGCGAGCGTTGCCCGGAATTACTGGGCTTAAAGGGGGTGTAGGCGGCTGGGTGTGTCGGGCGTGTAATCTTGGGGCTCAACCCCAAGGCTGCGCCCGAGACTACCTGGCTAGAGGGCGCCAGGGGGAGGCGGAACTCCCGGTGTAGCGGTGAAATGCGTAGATATCGGGGGGAACACCGTAGGCGAAGGCGGCCTCCTGGGGCGTACCTGACGCTGAGGCCCGAAGGCTGGGGGAGCAAAGGGGATTAGATACCCCCGTAGTCCCAGCAGTAAACGATGTGGGCTAGCGGTCTGGCCGTTAAGGCTGGGTCGCGAAGGGAAACCGATAAGCCCACCGCCTGGGGAGTACGCCCGCAAGGGTGAAACTCAAAGGAATAGACGGGAGCCCGCACAAGCGGCGGAGCGCGTGGTTTAATTCGATGCTGACCGAAGAACCTCACCCGGGCTTGACATCCCGCCGTCAAGCCTGCCCGAAAGGGTAGGTGAGCCTACCGATGAGGTAGGCAGGCGGGACAGGAGCTGCACGGCTGTCGTCAGCTCGTGTCGTGAGATGTTGGGTTAAGTCCCGCAACGAGCGCAACCCCTGCCCATAGTTGCCAGCGGGTCGCCCACGGATGTGGGCGATGCTGGGGACTCTATGGGGACTGCCGGCGAGGAGCCGGAGGAAGGAGGGGACGACGTCAAGTCCGTGTGGCCCTTATGTCCGGGGCTACACACGCGCTACAATGGGCGGTACAGAGGGAAGCGACCCTGCGAGGGGGAGCAAATCCCTAAAACCGCCCCCAGTTCGGATTGCAGGCTGAAACCCGCCTGCATGAAGGAGGAGTCGCTAGTAATCACCTATCAGCTATGGGGTGGTGAATACGTTCCCGGGCTCTGTACTCACCGCCCGTCACGCCATGGGAGCCGGGGGTGCCTGAAGCCCCACCGAGGGTGGGGTGAAGGCAAACTCGGTGACTGGGGCGAAGTCGTAACAAGGTAGCCGTACGGGAACGTGCGGCTGGAACACCTCCTTTCAGAGTACCTTAAAACCCTCACCCCCACCCAACTACCATCCTTTTTTTTATTCCAACCGTATAATACCCGCCTTGAATAACGGTAAATGCTTAGTTCTCCTATCTGGAGGCATAGATTCCTCAACGGCCCTATGGTGGTCCATTGGTAAATTTGAGGAAATTTATGCTATTACTTTCCTTTACGCTCAGAGGCACGAAATAGAGGTTGAATATGCGAAGATATTGGCGAGGAAGGCGGGTGTTAAGGAGCATATCGTATTTGACCTCTCGCATTTATTTAGGCAGATAGGAAGCTCAAGCTTAATAGATAAAAGCCTTGAAGTTCCGAAGGGACCTTATCCCGAGAAAGGTATAATTTCAACTTACGTTCCAATGAGGAATTCCATATTTGGGGTGATAGCGGGGGCGGTTATGGAAAAGCTTGAGATAGAAAACGTAGTTTTTGGAGTACATGCAAGCGATGTTCCCAACTATCCGGATACGAGGCCCGAGTGGGCATCCGCTTTGGAGGCCCTTTTGAATTCGGGTTCCTCTTTATCTTTTGAGAGATCTATTAGGATCAGGGTTTTAACCCCCCTTATAAACCTAAAGAAGCATCAAATAATAGAATTAGGGTTAAAGCTTGGGGTTCCCTTTGAATACACCTGGTCCTGTTATTCCCCGAAGGATCAAAAACCTTGTGGGGAATGCCCCGCGTGTATCCAGAGGAGGGAATCCTTTGAGAAATTGGGGATAAAAGATCCTTTAATTGAAAGGCTTGAAAAGAAGGAGGTAAAATATGATAGAGAAGCTTTTGCGTGAAGATATGGTTATCTTGGACCTAAAGGCAAAGGATAAGGAAGGTGTCCTAAGGGAGATGATATCTTTGCTTAATCTCCCGAAGGATAAGGAGGAGCTCCTACTTTCCTCGCTTATGCAGAGGGAGAAGCTCGGCTCAACGGGGATAGGGAAGGGGATAGCGATCCCACACTGCAGGAGCGTTGTGGTTGACAACATAACGCTGATAGTGGGCGTATCAAAGGAAGGGGTAGATTTTGATGCCCTTGACGGAAAGCCCGTACACCTCCTCTTTATGCTCGTCGCAACCCCTATGGACCCGAGCATGCAATACCTAACCGCCTTGGGAAGCATCGCCAGAATTGCTAGGGGATTGGCAAACGAAGAGAGCATAAGGACGGACTTTTCCTCGCCCAAAGAGCTCATAGATTACCTAATGAAGTTCGCAAATGAATAAGGAAGAAGTTAAGAAGTTCCTTGAGGAGCTTTACCTTCTTCAGGACCTTGACCTTCTCATAGACCAGATAATAGACCCCACCTATCTGCAAACCTTCGGTTTCAAAGTATCGGAGGAAAAGGTAGAGGCTTTAAAACAAAAGAGGGAGGAGGTGGCGGAAAAGCTTAGGAAGGTTAACCCTAGATGGCTCCAAACTTACGAGAGATTAAGGAAGAAATACAAAAGGGGGATAGCGAGGGTGGTTGATGGGATATGTACCAACTGCTTTGTCCATCTTCCCGCATCCATGAACCCCTACGAGGTTGATACCCTACCCACCTGCCCTTCCTGCGGAATAATCCTGATCTGGATGGATTAGTTTGATGGTTTTGATTTTCGCGTTTCTTTATGGGATATTTGCGATTTTTGTGGTTTGGCTTGCATCCAACCTAAAATTTGGGGAAGTTTGCACCTGGCTCGTTCTCATCCCAATATCCGGTTTAATTTTCGGGGATTGGGTTTTGGAGAAGGTTAATAAATATTTTGCGGAAAAATTGAGAAAACCCCTCTCCCAAAGGATCAACTTTGACCTTTATATGGCAATTTTGAATGCCTTTATGTACCTGTCCATATACACTGCGGGCGCCCTTTGGGTTTATAGGCTAAACGGGAACTTCTTATTTGTTCCCTTGATTATGCTTATAGGAATGCTTTCCGGAGCACATACCATAAAAAAGGTATATGGATGAGGATATTATGCGTCTCGGATGCGCATTTGTTTATAAACACGCAGGATAGGGAGAGGGATCTTGTTGAGGTTTTAAGGGGGGAAGATTACGATGAGCTTGTACTTTTGGGGGATATATACGACTTTTGGTTTGAGTATGATGGTTTTATTCCATCTTACGCAATAAAGCTAACCGCGGAGATCTTAAGGATAGCGGAGGAAAAGAGGGTTCATTTCCTTTCCGGGAACCATGACGCTTGGGTGGGGAAATTTTGGGAAAATTTTGGCGTTTCGGTTTATAGGTTGGGTTTTGAGAGGTCCCTTTGGGGCAAAAGAATATTTTTTACGCATGGGGATTATTTCTTTGGCGGTAAGTTTTCGGGGATAATAAGGAGGGTTTTCCATAACCCCATTTCCATATCCCTTTTTAAGCTTTTACCCGTTGAGAAGGCTTTAAAGTTGGCTAAACTTTTATCTTACGAAAGTAGGAAGAGGCAGGAGGAAGTTGATATAGGGAAGATAGAGAGGGTGGTTTTAGGGTTGGATTACGATGTTGTGGTTTCTGGACATCTCCATAAGCCCATAATTAGAAATTTCGGGGGAAAGATTTTTGTATGCGTGGGGGATTGGTTGGAGAACTTCACCTACCTTATGATCCAAGACGGAAAGTTTACCATAAAGAACCGTGAGGGTAAAATCTTGGAGGAGCTTCAGCTTTAGAATAAAGGCGATATGTGTGGGATAGTGGGATATACGGGTTATAAGGATGCGGAATCCGTTCTTACGGTTGGATTGCACAAAGTGGAATATAGGGGATACGATTCGGCGGGTTTGGTGGTTTTGAAGGATGGTAAGTTTTATATCAGGAAAAAGGCGGGAAAGATACACGAGCTTGAAATACTCCTAAAAGAGGATCCAATACCTAAGGCGAACATAGGGATAGCGCATACCCGCTGGGCTACCCACGGTGGGGTTTGCGACATAAACGCACATCCCCACATTTCCCAAAAAGGAAAATTTGCGGTTGTTCATAACGGTATAATAGATAACTACTCAAATTTGAAACGTTTCCTTGAGGAAAACGGTTATAAATTTTTATCGGAGACGGACACCGAAGCTATATCCCACCTTTTAGAGTACAACTTTGAAATTACGGGGGATCCCTTTGAGGCCGTTTTAAGGAGCGTGAGGATGCTTGAAGGTTCTTTCGCCCTCGCGATTCTATTCAACGAGGATGAGGATCTGATAATAGGAGTTAGGAAGGATAGTCCCCTTATCGTAGGTTTGGGAAAGGGGGAAAACTTCTTAGCCTCCGACCAGGTTGCATTTTTACAGCATACAAAAGAGGCGATTTTTATGGATAACGAGGAGATAGCCTTGGTTAGGAGGAATTCCGTTGAGTTTTATAACTTTGATGGGATAAGGTTGGATAAAAGGTCGGTTTTCCTAAATTACGGGGATGAGGAGGCGGAAAAGGGACCTTACCCCCACTTTATGCTTAAAGAAATATACGAACAGCCCAAGGTTATAAAGAAGAACTTGGACATTTACACCAAGAACGGTAAGCCCACCCTCCTGAAAGACTCGAACTTGAGGAAGGTTTTGTCGGAAAAAACAGGATAATAATAGAGGCGGCGGGAACATCCTACCATGCTGGTCTTGTGGGGAAATATTTGATAGAGACCTTTGCGGGCATTCCCGTTGAGGTGGATTACTCTTCCGAATTTTCCCTAAGGAGGCTCGCGGTAGATTCCAAAACCTTGGTTATAGCGATAAGCCAATCGGGGGAAACCGCGGACACCATAGAGGGATTGAGGCATGCGAAGAAATACGGATTTGAGGTTCTTGGGATAGTTAATAGGCCGGAAAGTACCATAGCGAGGGAGAGCGATTATACCATTTACATAAACGCGGGGCTTGAGATAGGCGTAGCATCAACGAAGGCGTACATAGGACAGGTTCAGGTCTTAACCCTTTTGGCTTTGGAGCTTGGATATACGAGGGGTTACCTTTCGGGGGATGAGGTTGAGAGGATGATAAAATCTATGCATGAGCTTCCGGAAAAGATTGAGAGGGTTTTGGCTATAGATGCCCATATAGCGCACATAGCGGAAAAGATTTATAAATCGGAGAACGTTATGTTCTTGGGAAGGGGATTAAACTATCCCACCGCCCTAGAAGGAGCCTTGAAACTCAAGGAGGTAAGCTATATACACGCTATAGGGTACGCGGCGGGGGAGATGAAACATGGACCTTTAGCCCTTGTTGATGAAAGGCTGTTCGTAATAATAATAAACCCCAAGACCTCCGTTTATGAACTTACCTTAAGCTCAACCTACGAGGTTAAGGCGAGGAAAGGGAAGGTGATAAGCGTAATAACAGAAGGAGACAATCTTATGAAGGAGCTTTCCGATTTCACGATATACATACCACAGGTTGAGGAGTTTTTAACACCGATCCTTGCCATAGTTCCCCTACAGCTTTTGGCATATCATACCGCGGTTTTGAGGGGCTGTGATCCAGATAAACCGCGTAACTTGGCAAAATCCGTAACCGTGAAATGAAAAGGCTAATTCTTCTTTTACCGCTTTTATCCTGCTCTTTGATTCAGCAAAGGGTTAGCTTGGCAAATTGCAAATTCTCACTAAAAAGCGCATCATTAAAGGGTGTTGATTTTAGTGGATTTGACTTGGGAATACTCTTAAACGTCCAAAATCCAAACGAGATAGACGCGGTCCTTGACAGGATAACGGGAACCATAAAGCTTGATGGGTATAAAATTGCGGATGTTTCAAATTCTTACAAGAAGACAATAAGGGCGAGAGGAAGTGCGGACGTTCCGATAGATGTTAGGGTGGAATTTTCCTCCTTGGGTTCTGCGGTTAATGCGGTAAGGGATATTATCCTAAAAAGGAGGGCAAACGTATCCTTTGAGGGAAAGGGTTATGTGGATTATGAAGTGCCGATTTTAGGTAAAAGGTCATTCTCTTACCCTATTAATCTTTCAAGGGAATTTTCCCTTTGAAGACCTATAAGTTAAAGCTAACCTTTGGCTTTGATGGGGATCTAATTCTGCCGAAGTATTATAACAATGTTTTGCAAGGTTTCATTTACCGGAATATGGATACCATTTTGGCGGATTTTCTCCACAATTTCGGATTTGCATATTCAAACAGGAAGTTCAAGCTCTTCACATTTTCAAAGATCTTCGGTAAGATAAGGGAGAAAGGGGAAAATTTTATAACCTTTAAACCGCCAAATATACATATTTACTTTTCTTCCCCTGTAAATTTTACCACAAGGTCCGTTATAAACAGGGTAATAAGATCGGAAAGATTGAGACTATACAACAACGATGTTAGGCTTGAAGAAATTGATGTTATAGAGGAGAATATAGAAGGGG
>LBFQ01000032.1:7940-9045 GCA_000980735.1 Candidatus Caldipriscus sp. T1.2 | reverse complement strand
GGAAAACTATAAAAAGAAGGTGATATTCAAAGGACATTAATAGTGGGGTGGGAGGGGTTATTTAGGATTGAGGGTGAGGGGGAAATTCTGAAAGTTGCACTTGAAAGCGGACTTGGAGCTAAAAACAGCGCGGGTTTCGGATGTATAATTCTTGCATCCAAAGTATGATAAAGGCATTAAAGGAGATAGGGGAGTTATATGAATACAGGATATGGGATAAGGTGGATGCGGATTGTGGTTATGCAGTAATTTTGGATTTTGACAAGGATGGAAAGTTTTTAGACATAGATACAGAAAAGTTTGGAAGGTCTGATATTAGTAAGTTTGAAAAGTATCTTTTTAGAAAGTCAAAGGCAAGTAACCCCCCAACCGAAACCCCAACCTTGAACTTGAATTTAAAAAATATTGAAAAATCCTTAAAAAATCTTTCTAAGACTATACCGGATCCAGAAGATAGAAAACTTCCTCAAGACCTAAAAAAGAAAATTCCCCAATATCTAAAGAATGTAAAAGATTACCTAAGTGACGATACTAACCGAAAAGATATAGCAAAAGAGATTGAAGGAAAAATTGAGGGATCAGAAAGGTGTGAAAATGAAAATAAAAATAGCAATCCCATTTTTCTTCTCACCATTAGGATTGATGGTAAGTTCTTAGGAGAAATTGATGAATACAAAGAATTCTTGAAAGAATATTTAATGTCCGAATATGAAAACGAGTCTTATTGTGCGGTTTGTGGAAGTTGGGTGAGGGTTAAAGCGGAAATTCCTTTTTATTTTTTAACTTTTGATAAACCAGGTTATGTGGTTGGGGGACTTAACGAAAAATTCGCCTACAAAAATAGCCCGATATGTTTTGATTGCTTCGAGAAGATGAGGATAGCAAGGCAGGAGCTTGAAGAGGCAAAATTTGACCTTGCGGGTTTGAATTATTTGATAATACCCGAAAGTTTGAATAGAGAGACTCTTGGAAGGTTTATAAAGTTGTTGAAACATTTAAAACTTAAAGAATTTAGCGAAGGAGATAAAGAGGATTTCAAAATGAATATTAGTGAATTGGTAAAGGAAGAGTTTGACATAGATGAAGACATAGACTGGGGATCCTC
>LBFQ01000032.1:6877-7920 GCA_000980735.1 Candidatus Caldipriscus sp. T1.2 | reverse complement strand
GGAAAACTATAAAAAGAAGGTGATATTCAAAGGGACATTAATAGTGGGGTGGGAGGGATTATTTAGGATTGAGGGTGAGGGGGAAATTCTAAAAGTTGCACTTGAAAGCGGACTTGGAGCTAAAAACAGCGCGGGTTTCGGATGTATAATTCTTGCATCCAAAGTATGATAAAGGCATTAAAGGAGATAGGCGAGTTATGGGATAAGGCAAATGCGGATTATGTAGTAATTTTGGATTTTGACAGGGATGGGAAGTTTTTAGACGTAAATATAGAAGATTTTAGTGAGGAAAAGATTGAAAAGTATCTTTTTAGAAAGTCAAAGGCAAACAACCCACCAACTGAAACCCCAATCTTGAACTTGAATTTAAAAGATATTGAGAAATCCTTAAAAAATCTGTCTAAAACTATACCGGACCCAGAAGATAGAAAACTACCGAAAATCCCACAATATCTAAAGAATATAAAAGAGTACCTAAGTGACGGCAATAAACGAAAAGATTTAGCAGAAGATATCAAAGAAAAAATTGAAGAGATTAAAGAAAAAATTAAAGGGCAAAAGAAGGAAAAACATTTTCTTCTCACTATTAGGATTGATGGCAAGTTCTTAGGAGAAATTGATGAATACAAAGAATTCGAATTCGATTTAGAGTTATATGAATACAGGATATGGGATAAAGTGAAGGCGGATTATGTAGTAATTTTGGATTTTGACAAGGATGGAAAGTTTTCAAAATTATATATAAAAGAGTTTAGTAAGGAAGAGCTTGAAAAGTACCTTTTTAGAAAGTCAAAGGCGAGCAACCCCCCAACCGAAACCCCAACCTTGATCTTGAATTTAAAAGATATTGAAAATTCAAAGGATATTGAGAAATCCTTAAAAAATCTGTCTAAGACTATACCGGACCCAGAAGATAAAAAACTTCAGGATCTAAAAGAGAAAATCCCACAATATCTAAAGAATATAAAAGAGTACCTAAGTGACGGCAATAAACAAGAAGATTTAGCAGAAGAGATTAAAGAAAAAATTAAAGGGCAAAAGAA
>LBFQ01000032.1:0-6857 GCA_000980735.1 Candidatus Caldipriscus sp. T1.2 | reverse complement strand
TTTGTATCATATGTTTTCATAAGGATTTTAACGGAGGGTTTGAATATGAAATCTTTAAATAAACCGGAAAATTTGGAGGAATTTTTTAAGTGGATTGAGGAACTGCCCACCGTTAAAGGTGAAAGGTGGAAAAGGGCGTTAATCCTTATGGGATTCCTAACCGAGTATATCTTGGCAGAAGAAAGCAGAGAAAGGGGATCCAAACCGTTCCTAAAGAAACTCAAGGGATTCAGGATGAGGTGGAAGGATATAGAGGGGCTTCTGACGGATATTAGAAATAAACTTGAGATACTTGACCTTTTCGACTATGAGAGCACCAGGAAAATCTTCGCTACGATCTCTGAGGATATTACGTCCGGGGAACCAAAGGCAACGGTAAATGAAATAAACTTTTACTTCGTTGTGGGTATGGGGCTTTATCATAAATTCAAAGATCTTTTGTTCTCTAAGAAAGAAAAAGAAGGAGGTGAGCATGAGTATATTGAAGAATCGGCATGAGATTTTGTTCCTTTATGAGGTGGTTAACGCTAACCCCAACGGGGATCCGATGGATGAAAACAGACCAAGATACGACGACGAGACGGGCAAGATATTCGTAAGGGATGCGAGGATAAAGAGAACAATAAGGGATACCTTACAGGAGATGGGCGAGGAGATATTCATAAGGGAAGAGAGAAAAGAAGATGGAACACTAAAGAAAAAGGAAGATCTTGCCAACGAATACGGTGGAAACATCCTTGAAAGGTGTATAGACATAAGGTTATTTGGGGGAACTTTCGCCTTAAAAACGGGAAAAACGGAAAAAAGGGGAAAAACTGAAAAAAGTGAAAACCTTGAACCTTTTAGCCTAACAGGACCCGTACAATTTGCCTATGGCACATCCCTACACAGGGTAAAGATTTTAGAAGTTCAGGGTACAAGCGTTTTACCATCTTCAGATGAAAAAGGGAAAGGGAAAAAACAGGGTACTATGATGTTTGATTACAGGGTAGCGTACGCTTTGATCGGGGTTTATGGGGTAGCGAATCAAAAAACCGCCAAAGAGACCAACTTGACCGACGAGGATTTTGAGAAGATGTTGAAAGCCTTGTGGATAGGGCATAGGGGTGGAAGTGTTCTTATAACGGGTTCCAAGCTTGGGCATAAATCCTTACTGTTGTTGGACATCGTGCATACGGAAGATTCCCTTGACCTTATAGGATCACTTGACAGGTACGTAAAGATAAAACTAAATGCGGAAATAAACGATGAGGAAGCCATAAGATCTCCCAAGGACTACATTTTGGATATTAGCGAACTTGGGGAAAAGGTTAAAGCCCTTAAGGGCAGGAACAGACTTGAAAAGGTAAGGTATATACTGGATGAGGATTTAAGGGTTGAGCCAAGTATAGAGAAGGCATTTGAAGGCATTAATCTGGAGAAACTTGAATTCTGAAAATGAGGGTTTTGGTTTTTGATGTATCGGGCAAGCTGGGGCACTTCCGCAAGTTTTACACCACATCTTCGTCTTTAACTTATCCCTTTCCTACACCAACTGCACTGAGGGGTTTGATAGGGGCAGTTGTAGGATACGGAAAGAATGAGTATTTGGAGAAAACTAGGGACATAAGCTTGGCGGTTCAAATCCTAAGTCCCATAAAAACCATAATGATGTCCGTAAATTACATAAACACGAAGGAAGGAAGCGGGGGAAGAAAGTTCGTTTTTTTAGAGAAAGATAAGAAGAGTAAGGGTGATAAAAGCGAAAAATCTCAATCCGAAAAGGATGTAAGAACCCAGGCGATTATACAGTTTCTTAAGGATCCAAAGTATAGGATATTTGTTGTGGATAATGGGAAAAGTGAAACCTTTGAAAAATTAAAAAAACATCTTGAAAATAGGGAATTCATATATACTCCAGTTTTGGGAACATCCGAGCATTTGGCGGAAATTAATTATTTTGGAACCTTTACAGCGGAAATCTTGGAAAATTACGAGGGAGAATGCCACACCGTATGCCCAATAGATAACATAGAGATTGATATTGCACCCATAAAGATCGGAAAGGAGCTTATACCCTACGATATGGAGAATGACAGATCAAAATCAAAATACTTGGAAGTATTGTATTCAAAGGAGCCAGATAAACCTATACGGGGTAAATATAAGAAGATACTTAAAGTTAATTTCCTAAATGTATTCGTTTCCCCCATCTCGCCCCCATATAATTCCCCATGATAAGCGAGAAAGGTAATAAAAGCGGATTATATTCCCATCCAAATGTATTCCTTGAGGATCATATAAATGGAGTAATCGGGATAGCGAGGCAGATCTTAGGAGAAATTCCCGAATGGTTCTACATTCCCTTGGCTTTTCATGATTTCGGAAAGGCTACAAGGTACTTTCAAGATTATATACAAGGTAGGAAAAATGCAGGCAAGCTAACTAACCATTCCTACCTTTCCGCGGTTTTCTGTGTTAATATCGCATCTAAATTGGGTTTTGAAGATCGTTTAGTGGAGAGCTGCATTTTTCCCTTAAAGCATCATACCGATTTGAAAAATTTAAAAGGAACGCTTAATGATATTATAAAACGCGAAACAAAAATAACTCTCAAAAAACAAATTGAGGCTTTAGATATTGATGGGCTTAAGAAATTCTTTCAAAATATTGAAATTCCCAAAAGTATTAAAGATTTCCTTTTAAGGCAAGACACTATTCAAAATCTAAAGAAAGATCTGATGGAATTTTTGGATAATGAATTTATAGAGAAATGTACTTCTGCTCTTGACAGAATTGATGTAAACTTTTACGAGTTCAACTTTTACTTTTCCGTCCTCTTGGATGCGGATAAAACCCAAGCGGGAAGCGGTTCAGACACCCTACCCCAACCCAAGCTCCCTGATTTCCAGAGGATAGAATCTTATAAATCCCATCTTTCCAAGGGTCAAGCTGATATCATAAAGAGAAGGGAAACTGCTTTTAGGGAGGTTATGGAAAATTTTGATAAGGGAAAGGGTTCAAGGGTTTTTACCCTTGTATTACCTACGGGCATGGGGAAAACTTTAACTGGGCTTTCCGTTGCCTTAAAATTAGCAAAAGAAGGCGGACACAAGAGAATAATATACTCTCTTCCGTTTTTAAGCATAATAGATCAGACGGAAATGGTTTTAAGGAACGGTTTAAATCTGAAATCTTCCGAAGAACTCTTGGTATATCACCATCTTGCAGAGCCAACATATAAAGAAAGTGATAAGGAATACGACTTTGATGTTGGAAGGGTTTTTTATGAGGGTTGGAATTCGGGCGTTATTCTTACCACATTTTATCAGCTCTTTTATACTCTTCTTGGCTTAGAAAACGGATATTTACGGAGGTTTAACAAGTTTAAGGATACCATCATAATACTTGATGAGATCCAAGCATTACCACCCGATTATTGGCTATTTGTTAAGGAAAGCTTAAATCACCTATCTCAAAACCTTAACGCCCGAATAATACTTATGACCGCAACAAACCCTTTTATATATGAGGGGGGTGAAGCCTTTGAATTGGTTGAGAAGAGTAAGTATAGAAAGGGTTTAAACAGGTATAGGATGGTCATTGAACTTCAGGGAAGAGGAATAGAAGAACTCGCAAAAGAGGTTGCAGAAAGGGTAGAAAGAGAAAAGGATAAAAGCTTTTTAATAATTTTAAACACTATAGCGTCCTCGCAGAATTTCTATAAGATCTTGAGGGGTATAGTTGATGTTCCAATGACGTACCTATCAACCGCTGTTGTGCCCTACGAGAGGAAAGAAAGGATAAAAGGAATAAAGGAGGGAAGGTATAGGGTTATGGTTTCAACGCAGGTGGTTGAGGCGGGGATGGATATAGATTTTGATGTGGTTTATAGAGATTTTGCACCCCTTGATAGCCTAAACCAATCCGCAGGTAGATGCAATAGGAACGGTGATAGAAGCGTAGGGGAGGTTAGGGTTGTAAAATTGAAAAATGAAAAAGACGAAGAATTTGCTAGGAAAATTTACGACGGCATTGTACTTCTTAACACGACGGAAGAATTACTAAAAAATTTATCCGATCTACGTGAAGAGGAATTTTTGGAGCTAATAGATAAATATTACGAAATGGTCTGGGACAAAAAGTCGCCGGATAGATCCAAAAAGCTATTAGAATCCGTTAAACAACTTAAATATGAACAACTTACGGAATTCAAACTTATTAAGGAAGAACCCTATAAGCATCAGGTTTTTGTTGTTTTGAATGATGAAGCAAGGAAAGTTTTGGAGAGGGTTAAGGGGGTGATCCGAAATGTGAGGAACGGGCAATGGAAAATTTGGGAGGCAAGGTCCGAACTTGAGAAAATAAAGGCCCATTTCTACAGTTTTGTTATAAATGTGAATTTGGGGAGAAGCGGTGATAGTATTCCCATTGATGAAGATCTGCAAATATACGTAATCGATTCTGATGTATTAAAACAATACTACGATGAGGAGGTAGGCTTCTATCCCAGAGATATAGATTTGATATGGTAATTTGTGAAAGGGAAGTTTGGCTTATAGGACACGGGATTAAAAAGGTAGGGCAATACACGAAATATTCTATCACGAGTTTGAAAAGGAAATTTTGATAGACAACATTATATCAGGGAGCCAGATAATTGCGGAGGTAAAATCCAGCGGGAAACATCTACAAAGTGCAAAAATGCAGCTGGCGTTTTATCTTTATTATTATTTCAAGAAAGAGAAAAATACGATACTTAAGGGAAAATTGCGAATACCCTTAGAAAAGAAAACCCTTTTCGTGGATCTCACGGAAGATTTAGAGAGGGAGGTTGAAAAGAGGATAGCAATGGTTGAAAATATCCTTTCTCTTTCCAATCCACCAAAACCCGTAAGGATCCAATATTGTAAAAGGTGCGCTTATAAGGAAATTTGTTGGGTTTGAAATGGGTAAAACATTATATATTTTCAGGAGTGGGAGGCTTGAAAGGAAAGATAATACCCTACCGCTACCCATAACCGCGATAAGCGAGATAAAGGTTTTCGGTGAGTTAGAACCATCGAGTTTTTAAACAAACACCATATACCCTTACATTTCTTCAATCATTACGGTTTTTATGTAGGTTCCTTTTATCCGAGAAAATCCCTAAATTCCGGAATAATGATAATTAAACAAGTTGAGCACTACTTGGAATGGGATAAGAGGCTATTTTTGGCAAAATCCTTTTTGTTGGGGGGTTTATTGAATATCCAGAAGAACTTAAAATATTACGAAAATCGTGGAAAAGAGGAATTACGGGAAGTGGTTGAACAAATAAGTCCAATCTTATGCAATTAGAAGGCGAATTTAGAAAAGTTTATTATGGAGGTTTTCCCTTTGAAAGGCGAACTAAAAGGCCACCACAAAATCCTTTAAATGCTATCCTTGACCCAAGAATAGGGTATTTACACGAGAGCAACAGAGGGAGCTTTTCCTTAAACCTTGATATTGCAGAGGTGTTTGAGTGATAAACAAAAGACAGTTAGACGAAAAACATTTTATTAAGGATATCGGATTTTCTCATCTGACCGAGAAAGGTTTGGAGATAGTTAAATACCACAATAAAGTATAGGAACATAGGGAAAGTTTCCTACAGAAGACTTTTGAGGTTGGAATGCTACAAGCTTTACAAGCACTTTTTGGGGGAAGAAGTTTATAAACCTTTTACCAGCGATTGGTAAATATGTTCGTGATATTGGTTTATGATATAGGGGAAAAGAGGGTCCAAAATGTTCATAAGGTTTGCAAGAAGTATTTAACCTGGGTTCAGAAATCGGTATTTGAAGGGGAAATAACGGAGGCAAATCTCTTAAGGTTGATAAACGAGATAAAGGAAGTAATAGACGAGAGCCAAGACTCCGTTTTGATATACAAGTTTAGAACAAAGGCATATTACGAGAGACAAGAGATCGGGATACCAAAACCATCCCACGAAGATATTATCCTTTAGGGCAACCCGGATCACTAATATTTACAAGCGTTCGTCGATGTGGGGGGTGTTGATGGGGGAAAGGGATAGGTTGAAAGGGATAGATTGAAAGGGTAGGGTTCAAAAAATTCAATACTGATGGGCGAAAGAATGGCATATTTTCTTTGCCTTGATTTTATTGAAGGTTTTGGAGGTTAGGTTCAAGAAACTTAATACTGACGGGCGTTCGTCGATCCCCCAGGGTTTTACCCCCAACCGGCGATCGACGGGTTTATAATATCAACTTCGGTATGTTAGGTGAGTGCGGGTGAGGTCAAGGAAACCTTTATGGGTATTGGGAATTTTGGGGTAAAAATAAAAAGGGACAAGGGCAGGTTTATTACGTTCCTATAAGGGATTGAAACATATACCCAAATGCTGATTTTATATTTACACGTGGGTTTATTACGTTCCTATAAGGTATTGAAACGATATGAAATCGGCATGTACTCATGCCATTTTGTCCCACGTTTATTACGTTCCTATAAGGGATTGAAACTTCTCAAGGGTTTTTAAGGGGGGTTTTTATCTAACTTGTTTATTACGTTCCTATAAGGGATTGAAACCCATATAGCCTTTCCATTGCCATGGTCCCTACCTCCGTTTATTACGTTCCTATAAGGGATTGAAACGATACGCGTTCATAAGATCATCATGAGAGCTATAAGGTTTATTACGTTCCTATAAGGGATTGAAACCGCAGCTCGTTTTCTTTTTCTACCAGATTAGATTTCCTGTTTATTACGTTCCTATAAGGGATTGAAACGGTTGGTCAATGATATTTGGGAGAATATAGAAAATTGTTTATTACGTTCCTATAAGGGATTGAAACATCGTAGGTCAAACTGGAACAGGTAAAACCACTTGG
>LBFQ01000031.1:10537-18041 GCA_000980735.1 Candidatus Caldipriscus sp. T1.2 | reverse complement strand
CCCGACTATTACCTCGTGGATATCCGCAAAGGGGTACTTGTTTGGAAAGACCCTTACCCTCCAATTTTCATCCCCAACCCTCAATACTTCCGGGGGAGTTAAGTTTTCGTTTCCCGGGCAAAAGGGGCAAATAAAATCCTTATCACCCTCGTGCGGTCTCTTTACCCTCTCGGGTGCAAAGATCACCCTTATACCCCTAAAGGGATCCCTACGATCTTCCAAGTTCTTCCAAGAGTTTATCTATATCTTCCTTCGTATGCTTTTCGGTAAAAGCAAAGATCAGGTAGTCCTCCCCCAACTCCTCCACTATGGGACCCACAAGGAAACCTTTTTCTATAAGACGATCCCTAACTTCCTTAGCCTTTACGGGCGTTTTAACGACCACCTCCCTGAAGTGGAAACCATCAAAGGCAACCTTATATCCCTTGGGCAAATTCTCAACGAAATACTTCGTTTTTGCCAATGTCTTCTTTGCGTTCTCAATAAGTCCCCTCTTACCTATAAGGGCCAAATACACCGTAACCGCAAGGGCGACAAGCTGGTTGTTTGTACATATGTTGCTCGTTGCCTTTTCCCTCCTTATAAATTGCTCCCTTGTCTGTAAGGTCGTCACATACCCCCTCCTCCCATTTGCATCAACGGTTTCTGCCACGATCCTTCCCGGCATTTGCCTTATATGTTTTTTCAAAGAAGAGAAAAGTCCAACGTAAGGTCCCCCAAAGCTCAAGGGTATTCCCAAAACTTGCCCTTCCGCTGTCGCTATATCCGCACCCGCCTCTCCGGGTGGGGTCAATATGGCCACCGCAACTGGGTCGTAATGTACTATGTAAATTAAGTTTCTCTCCTTAGCCAAAGAACCTAAAATTTTCGTATTCTCAACTATGCCAAAATAATTGGGGCTCTGAACAACCAAAGATGCGGTCTCAGCATCTATTTTAGATGAAATTTCCACCACATCCGCGGAACCCGAGGGGGTGAATGAGTATTCTTCAACCTCCGCAAAGTCGGGAAGATAAGTTTTAATAACCATCTTGTATAGAGGATTGAGGGATTTTGGGATCAAAACTTTATATTTCCTCGTTAGCCTGAAAGACATAAGTATTGCCTCCGCAAGGGAGGTTCCACCGTCGTACATGGATGCGTTCGTCACCTCCATACGCGTTAAATCGGATATAAAACTCTGGAATTCAAACATGGCCTGTAAGGTTCCCTGCGAAACCTCGGGTTGGTATGGGGTATATGCGGTGTAAAACTCCGACCTTAAGAGTATATGGTTTACCACGGCGGGAGTATATACATCGTAAGCTCCACCCCCCGCAAAAACCTTCAAATTAAAGGCGTTCTTTAAAGACAGATTGAATAGCCTATTATAAACCTCAACTTCGGATAGTGATGGTAGATCTATACTTTCCGTGAACTTCTCCTCCCCCGTCGCGTCCTTGAAAAGCTCCTCCTCGCTTTTATAACCAAGCTTTTCTAAAATTTCCTTCCTGTCCTCATCCGAAAGGGAAAGGTATCTCATTGCCCCTCCAGGAACTTCTCGTATTCTTCCGCGCTCATTAGATCGGACTTTTCCTCAGGGTTTTCCATCCTTATCTTGAATATCCAACCCCTACCATAAGGATCCTGGTTTATCAGCTCCGGCTTTTCCTTAAGCTCCGTATTAACTTCCACCACCTCTCCCGAAACTGGAGAATATACATCCGCGGCGGTCTTTACCGCCTCTATGGTCGCAACCGCATCCATCTTCTTCACCTTTTTCCCCACCTCCGGAAGCTCAACGTAAACTATGTCACCCAACTGCTCCTGCGCGTAGTCGGTTATCCCAACTATCGCAAATTGTCCCTCTATTTTTGCCCACTCGTGCTCCTTCGTGTAAAGTAGCCCTTCCTTAACTTTCATAGAGAATTGTATTCTAAATCTGAAAAGATTTCCCCTTTTATCCCCTTTAGTACTTTCGTCCGTAGTAGATTTTGATAAAATGACAAGGTTATAATATTAACCTATGGTATGGATCCTTGTAGCGGACACGCTCCTTCCAACGGTAAGGATAAGGCCCATAGTGGTGGTGGGTCAGTACGAGGGGCTAAAGGTGGACGGAGAAGAGGGTAAGATGGGAATGGTGAGGGCTCTATCGCAGGTCGGCATCACCCCTATCACCCGCGGAACTCCCATAGCCTCCGACATAAATCTCTTCGGGTTTAAGGGTCAAACCATCGCAGTTTCCGTTGACGGAGAGAAGTTCTCAAACGCCTGTCCAAACAGGATGGACGTCCCCATAATCAGGTTAAACCCAATGGAGGTGGATAGGATAGCGGTGTATCCGCAAGCCACCATTGGTTCTCTATTGGGGGGCGAGATAAGGGCATTCAGGAGGGCGCCTTCTTCCGATCTCAACCTTCTGGGTTTCCTCAATCTTAACGCCCTATCATCAACCGGGGGAGAGGCGGGTTTGGGCTTTGAAGGCTTGAACCAAGGTGCTTACGTAAGGTACTCGCGCCTTACAACCTACAAGAACGGTGAAGGTAAGAATTTCAACGAGCTTTACGACTATCAAGATACCGTAAGGTTTGCGCAGACGTATTACGAGGGCGGATTCATGGGTAAATTCAACGATTTCTCTTACAACGCGAACATTTGGCTCTTCAAAGATGTCCTCTTCCCATACCTTATGATGGACGAAAGGGAAAGTAAAACTTACGCTTTTGGTCTCTCTTGGAAGGGGAACAGGCTTTACGTGAACCTCACGGATCACATAATGGACAACGGACTTAGGAGAACTATGATGTATATGAGAAGCGACGCAAGGAGGATTAGGGCGGGGCTTACCGGCGAGATCTACGACCTGTACTACGACCATTGGAATATTGAGAATATCATGAGGATGGGGAGTATGGAAAGTAGGCAGATCCCTATGCCAAACTATAGAATGTTTGGGGCAACCCTCGGGAAGTCTTTACCCTTAGAAAATCTTTCCCTATTCTCCAAGCTCGGCGTAGAATATGCCCTTACGGATAGCGCAAAGGCGAGGGTTTTTGTACCCTTCGCCCTGAGGCTTTCCCTTGATGCGAACTTCTCCTTGGAAGGCACGGTACCCAAATACTCCAAGATCTCTTTTGAAATTTCCTCCTCCTCTCCCGATCCCAAGGAAGTTTTCTTCAGGTTCGATGGCATGCATGAAAACTTTCTTGGAAACTATTCCCTCAAGCAACCCATAAAATTCTCCTTAACGTTTGAAAGGAGCGTTAATTTCCTTGGCTCCTCCGTTATAAATATGTACCTTTTCTCGCACTTCGTGAAGGATTACGTTGAGCTCTCGGGCAAGACGGAGGGTATGATGAAGATAGTAACTTTTGAAAATACGGATGCATTACTCCTCGGCTATCTCTTTGGGATTTCCTCCGAATACCTCATTCTAAACTCCTCCTACACCTTCGGAAAGAACTTAAAGGCAAACGATTACCTCTCCGAAATTCCCCCTCTCTCCCTATCCTTAACCCTACAAACCCCAACATTCTATTACACTAAAGCCTTCCTGAGGTTTAACTATAACGACGCACAAACCAGGGTTTCAAGAACAGCAAATGAAACTCCCGTAACCTCCTTTAGGACTTTTGATGCAGGAATAAGGTTCAACTTCGGGAATCTGAACGCGGAAATTTCCGTAAACAACCTCCTGAACGAGAACTTTTACACCTATCTGAGCTATAGGAGGGATCCCTTTGCTTCGGGGGTAAGGGTTTACGAGCCGGGTAGGACGCTCAATTTCTCCCTATCATCAAGCTTGAGGTAGTTGAAAAAATTTTGGGGTTTAGGATTTAAAAGGTTAAAATTTGGGGGGTTGGGGGAAAGGAGCGGTGGGGTAAAAGGGCCTCCCCGCCACCCCATCCCCCTTTTTTTCTTCCAAATAATACCCGGTGCGGTGGAAAAACCTTTACCATCCACAACCTCTTCATTACCCTTCCCCGAAAGCTTTGATAACTTTTATTACGAAAGGGAGAACGAATTCACGGTTTCCGCATTAAGGAGCATCATTTTAAATCCATCGCATTACAGAATCGCGGTTATATTTGCGCCCGCGGGCATGGGCAAGACCCACTTACTTAAAGCCTGCGCAAATGAATCTTTAAACTTGGGCGAAAGGGCTGTTTATATTTCATCCTTAAGGATCCTTGAGGAGCTTATATCGGCGTATAGGGAAAGGAGAAAACCCAACTTTGAGTTTTTAAGGGGTAATAAGGTAATCCTCATAGATGATATACACTTACTTAATGGTAGGGGGTTTGCCCTTGAATTTTTGGCAAGACTCATGGATAAGGTGGAAAGCTCGGGAAAGATATTAATTATGGCGGGGCAAAGTAATCCCTCCCAGTTTTCGGATTCCCCTTCCTTTAAAACCCGACTTATGTCGGCCCTTAAGCTTGGCATAAACCCTCCCTCAAGGAAAGTTAGGGAAAAAATCTTCATTTCCGCATGCAAGAGATTGGGGATAGATCCGCCCAGAAGGTTAAGGGATTTTGTCGTGGAGAACGTTATAAACCCCAGGGGTATAATCGGCTCCGCAAACAGGCTCGGAGCATATTTTGAAGTGTTCCGATCCTTTCCCGATGACCCAAGCGAGATCCTCGGAGATCTCGTTGAAAGGGAAGATCCTTTTAAGATCTTTGGTAGGGGTAAAGTTGGGAAATACCTTACCGCATATTACCTGAAGATGAAGGGTAAAAGTGCAGAAGAGATAGCGGGAATATTAAACTGCTCAAGGGCTTCGGTTTATAACTACATAAAAAGGGCAAGGGAGATATTGCAAAAAGATGAGAAGTTGAGGGAAAAAATGGAGGGGAGGAGGCTCCTTTAAACGCTCCCTACCTTGACCTTCACGAATACCGCCGGGGAACTTCCATGACCCGTATGCATGGTTTGACCAGGTTCTCCTTTCCCACAATTTAATAGCCCCCAAAGTTTCCATTCCTCTTCCCCACCTACCGCAACCAAGGAATTCCAGAATTCCGGCGTTATCCCAAAATAGACCACGTTTCTCAATGGTTCCGCAATTTTTCCGTTCCTTATCCTGTATGCCACCTCCGTTGAAAACTGGAAGTTCAACCTCCTTTGATCTATGGACCAGGATTTGTTGTAATCTACAAAGATCCCATCCTTAACCTCGGATATTAGATCCTCAAGGGAACCTTTATCGGGAAGTAAATTTATATTCGTCATCCTCACCATGGGCATCCTGTTGTATGAGGAAGCCCTCGCGGTTCCCCCCGCCCTTTTTAACCCTATCGCCCAGGCGCTATCCCTTGAAGACAAATAACCCGTTAATATCCCACCCGTTATAAGTTCTATCCTTTGTGCTGGGACACCCTCGTCATCCCAACCGAATGTCCCCAAACCCCTTGGCGTCTTGGCATCCGCAACTATATTCATAAGGCTTGAGCCGTACTTTAATTTCCCAAGTTGATCTATTGTTGCAAAGCTAGTACCCGCATACGATGCCTCGTATCCTATCACCCTATCAAGTTCTAAAGGATGCCCAACGCTTTCGTGGATTTGTAAAGCCATCTGATGCGTCCCCACCACCAACGTGGTTTCCATCTCATTTATCCTTCCCGTCTTAGCAAACATCACCGCCTCCTCGCTTATCCTCTCCGCATTCCCAACAAAGTCCATCTCCTCGACTATTTCATAACCCCCCTGGAGGTGATTCCCACCGTGAGGCGCGGGGTAAGACCTGCTCTGCAAATTCCCATCCACCAAAACCCATATTACGTATCCCCCTCCGCTCTCGTATATGGTTTGCTTTATCCTAGAACCTTCGGTGTTTAGAAAGTATTTTTCCGTCTTAAAGAAGTTTAGGAAGGCCCTCCTTGAGACCGCGAATTTGTTTTTCGAAAGGATCTCGTCCGTCCTCACAAGGAGATCTATCTTCTCTTCTAAAGGAACCGCAAAGGGATCCTTCTCAATTTGGGTTATATACTCACCGATATGTTGCCCCTCGAATAAAAATGGGTACTCCTTTCCCGAGAACCTATAAGATGCCTTTGCGAACTCTATCGCCCTTTCCGCCGTTTTCACAATATCATCTATAAAAGTGGAACTCGTGGAGGCGAATCCAACGCAACCCTTATAAACCGCCCTTATCCCTATCCCCTCCTCAACATCCTCATCTATGGATGATATTATTCCGTTTTCAAGGTTTATGCTTTGCCTCTTTATCCTCACAAATCTTACCTCACCGTAATCCACTTCCTTCAATCTCTCAAGGGCAACCTCAAGAACTTTCTCCATATCGGAATTCTAACGGGGTTTTAGCCTGTAAACCCTCCCCGTCCTGTCCGCACTAACCACCGCAAAAAGTCCATCAAACCAAACCCCATCCATAACCCAATGGAAGAACTCCTCCGACTCAAAAATCAAGTTCCTCTTTATATCCCAAAGATAAACCCTTTTCGCCTTACCTCCAAATATCACCTCGTCTCCACTCTGAGAAACCGAAAGGAACATAAAGCCACTTCCCCTAAGCTCCCTTAAAACCCTCCAATCTCTATCGTCGTAAATTTTCAAACCCTCATCCGCAAGGACGAAAACCCTTCCAGATAGGGACCATTTTATATCCTTAACTTCGGACTGAAACCTATCCAAAACCCTATAAGGCTTCATCAGCTCCACGCTCCAAACTTCTACTTTTCCATCGCAGGATCCGGTTATAAAAAATCTCCCATCGGGCGATACATCACCCGCAACTAACGGACATCCCGTCCTCGCCTGAGCCTCAACGACAGAATCGCTAAAAATTCTTATCAGGGCAACCCCCTTATTTTGGATAGCCAAGATCCTCTTTCCATCTGGGAACCATACAACCTTGTTCGTAAAGGATTCGTTTTTAAAAGAAAACACTTCATTTCCCGATGGTGTTAAAACCGCGATTCTATCCCCACCCACAGCTATATATGTACCGCTTGGAGAGACCCTTACATCAACTGCCTTAAAATCCAATTTAAAACTGTTCTTGAGGGAAGGACCCGTATCCGACCAGATATAAACGTAACTCCTTTCGTCCAAGGATACTATTCCTATTTTTCCCGCATCAACTGAGAGAACCGGGAAGCGATGGGTAAATGTCCAGAGGATCTCCAAGGGGGAATTATAACCCTTACTTTCATCCTTTATAATACCCACTATGCGTTTTCTCCCATTATTGGTGGTGGGGTTCCTCTCCTGCGCCTCCCTACCTCCTAAAGGGGTGGTGCCGGATGTAATAGAGGTCAGGTTCAAATCAAGTAAGGATTCAATAATTAGCAAGTTCAAGTCCGTAATTTACGATAACAGATATACTGTGGCAACTTATTCCGTTGATGAGGGGATAATAGAGACGGATTGGAAAGAGCTTAAAAGAGGTGCTTTCTCGTCCTTCGGCTCTTATATCTTTCAGGGGGTTAAGGCGTCATGGATAAAAGTCATTGCCTACGTTGGACAGGTCCCGGGTGACACATTAAACTACATT
>LBFQ01000031.1:3752-10149 GCA_000980735.1 Candidatus Caldipriscus sp. T1.2 | reverse complement strand
TGCCTTTGTATGTTTTTGCCAGATGTCCCGAACCACCCCAAGGGTATCCCCGACAACCCCCTAGGTGAAGGTTTTGCCTTTGCCTTTCCGAGTGTGGTTGCGTTGGAAGGAAACGAGACTAGACCGGCGGTTTTCTATAAAGTGCATCAGACGGATATTGTGGAGATTTACGATCCTTTTGGGGTACTCGTGAAGAGGTTTGAACCGGGGGATAGGAACGAGGTCAAAAGTGGAACTTACGCAAGCTGTGCCTACAAGTGGTATGGGGAAAGCGGAACGGGTAAGCCCGTATCCCCGGGAATATATCTTGCGGTCCTGAGGTTTCAGGCGGGTGGAGCTCTCGGCGGAAGCGCGCGTAGGCAATACGTGCTGGTTAAGGTTCCACCAAAATTGAGGTAAGAATATGATAACCTTAATCGTTTCTCAATTGGGAACGGGTGGAATACCCGGATATATCTTCGCATACGCCATAGGGGCTAGACCTTACGGTTTTGGTAGGGCATTTACTGGTCTTGCGGATGATGCGGAGGCGGTTTACTTCAACCCGGGTGCTTTAGCCTTTTTACAGAGGGTGAATGCCACCGCTGGGTACTTCCAGCTTCCAATTTCGGATTTTACCTACTATTACGCCGCCTTCACTTTCCCCACCGCAACCTTCGGGAGCTTCGGAATAACGGTCATTCAACTTCAAAACCCGACGAGGGATCAGGGGGCGATATTCTACGATTCCCTAATTTGTAACAGGTATGAGGATGGGATATGCGTTGATAGCGTTATAGCTTACGCGGACTTTCCCAATCCAGGAAACAACGATAGAACACCTTTCAACGCCGGGCTTTTGTCTTACTCAAAATCCTTCTCGAGGTACATCTCCATAGGTGCCGCCTTGGAGCTTGCCTACCATAGGGTCTACCAATCCTCCCCATCGAGCGCTGGGATAATGGTGGGTATGATGTTTGTCCCGAACCAGTACTTCTCCTTCGGCGTGGTGGGACAGCACTTTATTCCCCCCAAGGAAAGCTACCTTATAACCTCGCAAACTTATCCCCAGATCTGGAGATTCGGTATAGGTTTAAGGCCCTTCAACTGGGTAAACCTCGTGGTTGATGGGGCTTACTCAACTTACTATAACGGGTTCAAGTTTTACGGTGGAGGGGAAGCAAGGCTATTATCTTTCCTGTACGTAAGGGGAGGGATAAATTACGAGGAGGTTTCCGGTGGGGGAAGTTTTGAGTTCACGATCAGGGATATAATATTCAGGTTGGACGGTTCTTATACATTTAATTACGCATCCAACGGCGTTTATAAGGATTATTTGCAGTTTTCGGGGACGATTAAGTTCGGAGGGTACAGGGTTTGGGCGGATGCGGATCCAAAGCTTATATCCCCAACCGAAGGGGAAGCGAATATAGCCTTCATATATATCCACACCTTCCCAAGACAGAACGTTGAAAGCTGGGAATTTATAATAAAGAAGCAGACGGGGGAGGTGGTGAGGACGTTTTATGGGGAGGGGGAACCTCCAGTCAGGATAGAGTGGGACGGAAGGGACGACTCGGGTAGGATTGTGCCCCCCGGAAATTATAATTATCACTATCGGGTTGTGGATTCGGGGGGAGAGATTTACGAGCGCTCGGGGTACCTTTTAACGGTTAAAAGGGTGGAGGTTTGGTAAGATGATAACCTTAATTTTTGCGATGTCTTATCAGGATTTTTATAGGGCATATAAGGATGCGGAGGAGCTCTTCAGGAAAGGGGATTATTCCAAATCCGAAAAGATATACAGGAAAATCCTAAGGGACTCTTACAAGTACGGCTTTGGGAACGAGACGAGGTACAGGATAGCAGAAGCCCTATTCAATCAAGGGAAGTTTGACGACGCAATACGGGAGTGGGAGAAGCTTTCAAAAGAGAAGGACGTAAAGGGGACCTATCTTGATCAGGAGATAGCGTATGCGGTTGCCCTCGCTTACGCCATAAAGGGCGATGTAAATATAGCAAAGCAAAAACTTTTGTCCTTACAAAACTACCCTTACTACAAAAACTCGGATAGGACGAAGTTCCTTGATGGTGTAATAGCGTACAGGGAAGGAAAGTTCATTGAAGCATCCGAGAAGCTTGCAAGAGCCCAAAGTGTCCCAGAGGCGAGGTTCTATTATGCCAGAACGTTAGCGATCTTAGGAAGGCCCCTTGATGCGGTGGCAATTTACAAAGGGCTCCTCGAGGATTATTCTGGGACACCGCAGGAGGCACTCATAAATTATGGGATAGTTGAGGCTAACTTCATTTATGGGGACTATAAGGCCACATCGGAGCTTGCGGACGCCTTCACAAAGAGGTTTCATGGGCACAAGCTTTCGGATTATGTGCAATACTTCTGGGGAATATCCCTTTACAGGATGGGGATGGGGGAAGGAGGTAAGAGGGACAGCACCCTCCTACCCAAGGCCCTTGAAAAACTAACTTTGCTTACTAGAAAGAGGAATTTTGAGCTTGCGGGTCTTGCGGCGTACTTTGTCGGTAACATACAGATTGCTCTCAAGCAATACGACGAAGCTTTAACATACTATCAAACCGCCCGTTCAAGGGCAAACGATCAGGTGGTGTCCTTTATTTCTGTCTTAAGGCTTGCTCAAACTTATTATTACAAAGGAGATACAAACAACGCTTATCTACTTGCCAATCAGGTGGGTTCTTTCCCCCTATCCTTGGAAGAGCAGGGTATAAGCGAATATCTAACGGGAGCCATACACTACCTTTTAAGGAAATACCCAAGGGCTATGGAGCAGTTCCAGTTTCTAATAGAGAACTATCAGAAGTCCTATTTCAGGAGACCCGCCATGGCAATGATGATCTTTGCCCTCATAAACCAGAAGGAATTTGAGGCAGCGATGGCCAGGGGAAACCTTTACAACGAGGAAGTGTCGAGGGATACGGTGTTTAACATTTGGAACTCCTGGTTCGTTCATGCGCTGGCGGAGGCGCACTATTACAACAAGGATTATGCCACAGCGGAGAAGCTATATAACCTAAACCTGAAATACGGTTTATCAAAGGACCTTATAATCCTCTCCAGGCTTGGACTCGGTTGGGTTTATATACATCAGGATCGCCTTGATGATGCCTTGGCCCAGCTAAACGCTATAGCGGGTCAATCCCCCGATACCTCCGTGGTTATGGCGACTTTCCTCGGTATAGGTGTTGCGGAGTTCAATAAGGGTAGGTACGTAGATGCGTTCGGTAGGTTCTACGCAGTTTATAACTTTGCTCCGGAAAGGGAGGAGGTTGCCTCAGAAGCACTTTACTATTCCGGGCTTGCAGCAAAGGCGGCGAAATCTTATGGGGATGCGGTGAGGAACTGGGATATGACAATGCAAAAATATCCCAGACAACCCAAATCCTGCGATGCGGCCTTCTCGTCGGGTGAGCTTTACAAAATGGCGGGACAATTTGACGACGCCATATCCCGTTTCCGTTGGTTCTTGGAGCATTGCCCGGATCATCCTCAGGTTCCAAGGGCCCAGTTTTGGATAGGAGAGTCCTACGAGGGTAAGAAGGATTGGGAGGCGGCAAGGCAGGAGTACGAAACCTTCCTTAATAAGTTCCCCAACCATGAGCTTGCTCCCAAAGCCAAAAATGGACTTGAAAGGGTATATTTCAGGCTAACCGAGCAGGATCCCTCTTATCTTGAGAAGTTCCTCGAGAGGTTCCCAACGAGCAACATAGCCGCCCTGGCGCTTTTCAAGGCCGCGGCGGATGCCATGAACGCGGGGGATGAGATAAAGGCCGCCGACCTCTTCTTCCGTTTGGGTAACGAATACCCCAAGAGCGATAAAGCCGCCGAGGCGCTCTATTATGCGGGTACCCTTTACCTTAAGAACAAGAAGTTCAGGGAATCTCTTGAGGCCTTTAAGAAGTACAGGGATTTCTATCCCGATGGTCCGCAGGCGGAGGATGTATTCTATTACACCGCAACAGCCCACCTTTCCCTTCAGGAGTACGATCAGGCTATAAAGGCCGCCCAAAATTTTGTCAAGAGGTTCCCGAACAGCCAAAGGGTTTCGGATGCCTATAGAATAATGGGTGTGGCTTATAACGAGATGGGGGACACGAGGAACGCGGTCAGGGCCTTCAGGCAGGCCGCGGATCTGTATAGACAGCAGGGTAGGGCCGCGGAGGCCCAACAAATGGAAGATATTATTAAACAGCTTCCGCAATAAAAAGGAGGTGGAATATGGAAATTCTATTTTCGGTTTTGCCGACACTTCAGGAGGGGTTTAATCCCCTAAATGCATTCCGCCTATATGCGGTGGTCGACGGGGTGGTGACGTTCGGGGGTTTCTTCGATAACCTTACGATGCTCTTACTACTCTTGCTCTTCATAGGTGTCCTTGTCCTATCGGGTGAAAGGCTCTATTACATCCTTACAAGGAAGAACTTTAATCCTAACAAAGTCTTGGCGGATGTTCAATCCTACCTTGAGAACGGGGATGTGGAAGGGGCAATATCGTACCTTAAGAGGACGGATCACCCCCTTCACAACACCCTAAGGGCCGGACTTGAAAACATCCACCTTCCCCCCGATCAGATGTACGATATGATGGATTCTGTTTTGTCCTTTGAAAGGACGAAGCTCCTAAAGTTCACCACGGGATTGGCAACCTTAATAGCGGTGGCGCCCCTTATGGGTCTATTTGGAACCGTAGACGGTTTGATAGACTCCTTCCACCAGATAGCGGTTACGGGAACGGGAGGTCCGGAGGTCGTGGGTAAGGGTATATCCACAGCTCTCGTAACTACATGGTGGGGGTTGATAATTGCAATGATAGGTACTGCGGTTTATAACTATGTTACCAACATAGCGGATCAGATAACCACGAGGATAGACAGCGCGGCGAGAAGGCTGATAATCATGGTATCCCAGCTCCAGAAGTCATAATATGGCAAGAAAAAAGGAGTTTTCAAAGCCTAAGGGACCTTCCATAAACCTGGGTCCCTTTTCAGACGTGGTAACTTCGCTTGTCATAATGTTTATGCTTACGATACCCTTCTTGGTGGAATCCGGGATATACATAAGCAGGTCCCTTCCCGCAAGGCTTAACCTCCCCACCCCCCAGCAACCCCAAAAGAGCGACATAAAGGTGAATATCCATATGAAGGCGGATGGAACAATACTTTTGAACGAGGAACCGGTGGATCCGGCCATACTTCCCGATTTGATACCCAAACTCTTGGCAAGGAGCATCAAGAAGCAAGCACTATTATCCGCGGACGAAGAGGTTATATACGAAAACGTGATTTCAATGATAGACTTGCTAAAAGAGAAGGGGGCTTCGGACGTGTTGATAATGAAAAGGGTAAAGAAGCAATAGGGGGTTCTTATGGCAAAAAAGCTTGAAAGGAGGGAACCTCCGGATATTGGAAAGTACCTCTTTCCAATGGCGGGGGTTATGATATTGGTTTTGGCAACGATGATAGCGAACGCCCAAGCCCTCTTTCAAGGCACGAGCATAAAGGTGGATATACCGAAGGCGAACGTTATAGAGGTGGATCTTGAACAGAGTATTCCAATATCGGTGACAAAGGAAGGTAAGATGTACGTTGGAGATAAAGAAATGCCCACCCTGGATGCCCTTAGGGAAAGGGTAAAGGAGATGCAAAGGAAGTACGCTATGGATGCGGGGGATCCAACCCTTGAGGGTACGCAACTTACGGTGATAAGGGCGGACAAGGAGCTGAACTGGGGTAAAGTTTTGGAGGTTATAGACGAGACGAAGAAGGCGGGTTGTAAGAGGACCGCGCTGGCGGTGATAAAGAGGAGGAGATAAATTTTTCTGCCTTATAATATCAGGAGGAGGTGAAATATGGCACAGGTAAAAACAATAAATTTGCCGGAGGAGAAGGAGGATAGGGCACAGAGGAGGTTGGCGGTTTTCTTCCTCTGGTCCCTCGTGATCCTCGCGGGGTTGGCTTGGGTGATGAGGGGTAAGATAGCTGAGGCGCTTGAGGAGGCGAGGCTTAGGGAGATCCAGCTTCTTGAACAAAAGCTTGCCCAGAAAAAGAATTTGCCACCCAAACTTATGAAAAAGCTTGAGGAGGAAAAGAAGAAGGCGGAAGAAAAGAAGGAGGATAAAAAGGAAGGGGAGAAAAAGCCCGAGCAACAGAAGGTGGACCTTCAGGCTAAACTCTCCCAAACTATGAACCCTAATATAAAGCTCGGGGGTCCCAAGCTGAACGTTGATGTACCCCAAGAAATTAAGCTTCAAATAGCAAGCACCGCTATGCTACCTGAACAAGTCCAGGTGAAAAACATTGACCTAAACGTCGCTATGGAAACCTCCGCAAAGATAGATATATCTTCCCTTGATAGATCTTTATCCGCGGAGGCGGCGGATGT
>LBFQ01000031.1:2426-3529 GCA_000980735.1 Candidatus Caldipriscus sp. T1.2 | reverse complement strand
CAAAGGCGGAGATAGCTGCACCCGCGGAGCCCGTACAGGTTAAGGGTGGAGGAGCGATAGAGGTGGAGGGTTGTATAGCAGGTAAGGTGGTAAGGAGGGTAAAGCCGGAATATCCTGTGAGGGCTAGGAGGGAAGGCTGGCAGGGGACGGTGGTGGTCCAAGTGGTCCTTTCCTCCAACGGAACCATTAGGAGCCTTAATATACTAAAATCCAGCGGATACGACATTCTTGATAGGGCGGCGGTGGAGGCGATAAGGGGTTGGCAGTTCTCTTCAAACGTACCCGAGGGTTGTGAGGGTAAGATCACTATGAGGTTCGTGTTGGAGTAAAATGAAAAGGTTTTTAATTCCCTTGATTCCAGTTTTACTTTTTGCGCAGAGAGGTGGTGAGATCCAAGAGGAGGAGACGGTAGTAGGTGTTGCGGAGTATAAGATAGAGGACGCTGTCAAACCCATAGTGGATCTTCAGCTTAAACCCTTTGAACCCATAGACAGCTTCATACTCCTAAAGGAGAAGGGGCTTGAGAAGAGGCTACCCGCCGAGGTGGATAAGGAGCTCTCCGAGGTGGTAAAGCTGAACAACCCCTTCCTCAGGAGGCCCGTCTATCCCCAGATGGTGGTAGATAAAATAATCATCCAACCCGGTAAGCTTCCAAAACCCGACAACTGGAAGATAGAGATCTATAACTCCGCCGGGGTACCCGTTAAGACCTTTGAGGGTAGGGGTGGGGTTCCGGAGAAGATAGAGTGGGACGGAATCTCAGACAAGGGGACACCCGCCATAAAGCCCGGCGAGAGGTTCACATATAGGGTATACCTTGAAAGGAAAACAGGAGCAAAGAGGAGGGAGGTTAAAGAGATCCCAGAGATCGTTGGGTTTGCCATTTCAAACCCCAAGGGCGACAACATAATATACCTCAACACAGATTATGTCTTTCAACCAGGAAGGGCAAATCTACAGCCCGACGGCGAGGAAAGGATAGTTGAAATGTTGAATTTCCTAAAGGCTAAGTACAAGGGCAACGGACCCGTTGAGGTTTATCTTTATGCTACTAACAATTTCCTTTACGAGGATAGGGCTAAGGTTTTGAGGGAACTTATACT
>LBFQ01000031.1:1153-2406 GCA_000980735.1 Candidatus Caldipriscus sp. T1.2 | reverse complement strand
TCTAGAGGATCCCCGTACGAAAGGATAGAAATGCAGTTTAGGGATTAATATGCCCCGCACCGAAATCCAAATTAGAGAACTTTTAACATTTGACGATGTTTTACTTGTTCCAAAGTACAGCGAGATTTTACCCACTCAGGTTGATGTAAGAAGCAAGTTCAGCAGGAACATACCCCTTGGTATTCCCATAGTTTCCGCCGCGATGGATACGGTTACCGAACATAGGATGGCGGTGGCGATGGCTCTGAACGGGGGGATAGGGGTAATACATAGAAATTTGTCCCCGGAGGCTCAGGCGGAGGAGGTTAAGAGGGTAAAGAGGTTCAGGGCTTGGATGGTCATAAATCCCTACACCCTATCCCCCGATGCTACCGTAAGGGAAGCGAAAAACTTGATGAACTCTTTGGGTATATCTGGATTTCCCGTGGTTGATGAAAGGGGTAGGCTCTTAGGCTTGATAACAAAGAGGGATATATACTATTCCCAAAACGACCTTGAACCTGTGACAAAATACATGACACCAAAAGAGAGGTTGATAGTTGCAAGATATCCAATAACCTTGGAGGAGGCAAAAGAGATTTTGAGGAAACACAGGATAGAGAAGCTCCCGGTGATAAACGAGGACTGGGAGCTTATGGGGTTAATAAACGCAAAGGACGTTTTTGGGCATACGGAAGAAACGGACGCTAATGTGGATGAATTGGGGAGGCTTAGGGTTGCTGCCGCAATAGGCCCTTCGAAGGATTTTGAAAGGAGGGCTCAGATTTTGTACGAGGCTGGGGTTGATGCTTTCGTAGTTGATACCGCTCATGGACATAGCAAGAGGGTTGGGGATTTGGTTGAATATTTAAAGGAGAACTATCCGAAGGTTGATGTGATTGCTGGGAACGTCGCCACTTACGATGGCGCGATGTTTTTGATAGATAAGGGGGCGGATGCTATAAAGGTCGGGGTTGGTCCGGGTTCCATATGCACCACTAGGGTGGTTGCGGGTGTGGGTGTTCCCCAGCTGAGTGCTATAATGGATTGCTATAGGGCGACATCAAGAAACGGGGTTCCATTGATAGCTGATGGTGGAATAAGGTACTCAGGGGATATTGTTAAGGCAATAGCCGCGGGTGCGGATGCGGTGATGGTGGGAAGCCTTTTGGCAGGGACAGACGAAAGCCCAGGTGAGGATATATTCTACGAGGGTAGAAGGTACAAAACTTATAGGGGTATGGGATCCTTAGGGGCGATGATGGAAGGTGGGG
>LBFQ01000031.1:0-1116 GCA_000980735.1 Candidatus Caldipriscus sp. T1.2 | reverse complement strand
GGAAAGGGCTGAATTTGTAAAATTACCAATGCGGGGATAAGGGAAAGCCATCCCCACGATGTTTTATAACAAAAGAGGCGCCCAATTATAACAAGGGGGTATAAAATGACCATAGAGTACGCCTACGCGAGGATAAGGGGAAGAAGGGCGAAGATGCTAAAACCTTTGCAGATAGAGGCGATAATAAAAGAAAACCTTGAGAATCTTGAAAATTGCTAAAAGAGACGAGGTACGGCAAATACTTACAGAAATTCCCTGAAAAGAAGGGCTTGGAAAGGCTCATAAAGGTAATAAACTCCTCCTTCATTGATGAGGTAAATAAGGTAAAGGCACTCCTCTCGGATGAGCAAATCCTACTTTATTCCCTTGAAACCTACCTTTCCAGGTGGGATCTCCAAAATTTCATATCCGTAGTTAGGGGAAAGTTCTATTCCCACCCAAGCGAGGAGATCCTCTATTCTATCTTCCCAGTTGGGATCCTTGACGATGTAAGGATAAAGACACTGTTAAAGGAGGAAAGTGCATATTCCGTAGCGGAGAGGGTAAAGACCGTCATAAAGGGCCTACCTTTTGACATAACGCGGGAGGCTCTAAAGTACCTCAAGGAGGGGGATCTCGCGCGTTTTGAATACGAAGTTTATACTTCCTTCTATTCAAACATCCTTTCCAGAAATGTCCATCCCGCGGTCATAGAGTTTTACAAGTACTCAATTGACGCCAAGAACATATCCCTAGCCATCATCTCCCTTCAGAATGGCGAAAAGCCTAACCTTTGGTTGGAAGGGGGACACTTTGAGGGATTGAAAGCGAAAGTTTTGAGGTGCGAGAGTTTGGAGGAGCTTCAGAAGGTCCTTTTGGAATCTTTGAAGATCAGGGCGTTTAAGCTTGAGGGGGTTGATATACTGTTTGAGAAGAAGTTTTTCGAGGATGTTAGGAGGGGATTTAGGGTGGATCCAGTGAGCTTTTACTCCGTGATGGATTACATCAACGATCTTGAGAGGGAAAGTGCAACTTTAAGGGTAATAGCTTACGCAAAATCCTTTGGTTTAACGCCGGAGCAAATAAGGGAGGTGTTGTATGTCTGAGCTTTATATGATAGTTTTGCAGGGAAAGGAG
>LBFQ01000030.1:7513-8885 GCA_000980735.1 Candidatus Caldipriscus sp. T1.2 | reverse complement strand
ATCCGTAGCCTTTGGAATTTCAACTTTCTCCTTTCCCTCAACCTCAACTATTTCAACCCTCCTCTCCGAGATGTACCAGGTGTTTATGATCCTTGAGGAATAAAGGAAAATGGCAGAATTGATTAAAGTTGCAAAGATAAAAAATGGGATCCAACCCTTATCGTTATCGCCTAACCTATAGTATATCGCAAGGAATATAATATTGGGAATGGAAAGGAAAAGGAAGAAGTTGTATGCGGTTTTCCAAAACTTTCCCCCATCATCGCAAAAGTTTATTAAGATAATCTGAAAGGCCGAAACTGAGAGCAAAAATATAAAAACGCCCAGATGTAATAATAATAGAAGCTTTAGGCTCCAGTGCGATTCTTCCATTAAAAGTTTATCCTAATATCCACCCTAAGCTCGTTTGACCTTGAACCAGTCATGGTTTTCCTGTCGTAGGAATAACCCCTTGAATATACGAAGGTGGCATCCACCGCATCGCTGAAGGAGTAATTTGCGGAGAGACTTATTGAGTTCCCTATCCTATCAGACATATTCCTCCATTCGGGGATCTCCCCATTATAATTTGCAACATCCGACTTTGAGGAATTTATTGAGAAAGTTAGGGAAAGGACGAGTTGGTTCCTTAAGGATAGAAGATTACCGCTTGACCATGGTAGTCTAAAGCCCCCGAATCCGTTGAGGGTGTGGGAGGCGGTTATATCAACGTTCGTCTGCACATCCCTACTTCCAGACTTAAAGGTTAATAGGTTCTCCCCCTCCGTTATGCTCCTTGTTAGGTTCAGGTTTATTGAAGATCCTGTCCTCAAAATAAAGTTCGGGGATAAGGAAAATGTGGTGTTGATCCTTTTGTTGTATGCGCTGTCGGGGGGAGTTGGGGGATAATACGTGAAGGTGTTTGTCCTTGAAAAGGAAAGGTTGAGATTAGAAGATGAGATAAAGTTTATTGCCTGTGGTACGGGAAGGTTGTAAATTGAAAGATTTACGTCTGGGAACCTGGTCTCTTTGGTTATGCTCTGCTTCACCTTGGTATAAGAAAAAGTTCTTGAGAAGGAGTATCTGGGTTGCAAATTTACGTTTGCGAAACTTATTCCGGTATTTACATCAATCGCGTTCCTCTCCGTCCAGGAATTTGAGAAGCTGTCCCTTGATATCCCCGCCTGTGGATCGTTGGATATACCAAGCCTATATTTCCAATTCGCCCTCCTTTCAACCAAGTTGTACCTTGAGTTCCTTGAAAATGTGTATGTTAGCCTTAAATTGTTCCAAAATTGGGAAAGTTTTTCAAGTCCATATAGGATCACATGTAAAGGTCCCGCGGTTTGTAGGGATGTATCCTTACTTTCGTCCCTTAGCGAACCTATCTTGA
>LBFQ01000030.1:3393-7493 GCA_000980735.1 Candidatus Caldipriscus sp. T1.2 | reverse complement strand
GGCCTTATCTCCAATGATCTATTTTCCCTATAACTGTGGTTGTAAGAAAAGCCCGGTTGAATGTACAGAAATTGGGGTAAATTCAAACTTCCGGAATACCTCTCGCCGAAACCCGCCTCGTACCCCAAAATTGAATCCTTCTTGTTTCTGAATAGGGTATCATACCTGTAATCCCCCGTCCTTGAAAACCCGTAGCTTAATGTAAATAGCCCGGGAATGAGGTTGTAGTTTATATCTCCCGAAATCTGCCCTTCCTTTCTCTCAGTTGTAATCTGGGAACCCAATATAAACCTCCTGCTAAAGTCCCTGTTATAGTTGTACCCGAGCCTGAAGTTGGGCAAAAGGTTTATCAACCTGTTGAAAATCCTCATCTCAACCCTTGGGTTATAGGAATATGAGACGGAATAATTTTCCCTGAAGGATGTATCCCTAATTTCAGGTCCAAGGTTTGAAGAGGTGGAAAATCCGTTGGAAATGTTCCAAGCGTCAAGGAGGAGCCTTCCCAATAGGGACCTTGAATTGGACTTTTTGAAAGACCAACCGAAGGATTTTCCGCTGGAAGTTGATAAAAAGTATGCCCTTTCCGAATTGGTTTTTATTGGAACATCTGAGCCGGGTTTGTACTTGGGAAGCTGATACCCCCTATTATACCCGAATGTTATGGGGATGTTTAAGCTCCAAGATTTTGGGAAAATTTCGTGGAAATTTAATGTCCCGGAAATGTTGTAGTTCCTCTTGTCGTAATTGTTCCTATTTATTGCGGATTGGGCGAAATCCACTTGCTCAATTTGACCGTTGGTGTTTATCGATAATAAACTTGAGAGCTTAAAGGAGATATTTAATTTTGCGGCGTTCGCCGAGATCCTCACTGGATCCGTAAGCCTAAGCTCGTTTATCCAAACGGTACCCGAATTTCTCGTGTCATCATCGTTCTCAACCCCAACCCAGAAGAACTTAACATCAAATATGTTTGGGTTCCCCCTAACCCCGAGTCTCCCATCACTCCTATAACCGCTTGATGGGTTCGCATCCTTAAACCTAACGAGTTCCTCCAACCTTACCTTAACTTCCTGCCAATCCGTGCTTTGAACCTTAAATTTATACTCGTAAAAGTTCAAGCTATCGCTCCCAAACCTCAATATTACCCTTGGTTTATAACCGCTTGCCCCCTTAACCCAAAGGGAAATGGAGTTGTAATTTACAAAGCTAACCTTTTGGTAAAGGGATCTTCGGGCGAGGGCGTATTCACCTGGCGCAAAATTCTCAAACTGCAAAACCAAAGCCCCCTCATCCTCAAGTTTTCCCGTGGTTATATCCCTCATAAGCTTATTCTCAACCCCAGGTGGAGAAGTGTAGCCCGGCGTTGTTTTCCTACTTACAAAACCTATGGAGAAGCCTTGAGTTGCATCCGAGGTATATATCTTTACCCCCTCGTTCACCCAATCGCTACCCCCGATCCCCAGATTTACTATATAAAGGGTATCCGTCCTATCAAACCCGCTCCAAGTGATCCTAATGTACTTTATTCTCTCAAGGGTGGGGTTTCCCACAGTATATGTAGGTTTCCTTAGAGGGATCCTGAACTGCTTCCACCCGTTGTATTCACTTATCGGGGTCATATTGTCAAGGTCAAAGACGAAGGTGTAGTAATTCTCGTTCCTGTTTAAAGAACCATCCTTATCCAAGTCTTCGTAATCAAGCCTCCCGTTCCCCTCAAATCCGTTTAAAGGTGAAAAATCGTTGCTTCTAATGTCGGATACAAAATTATAGTCGTCGTTTCCCCAGTCCGCACCACCACAGCCCGCCTTATCATCCCCCTTAACCCCATCAAAACCCGTATCCTCCTTATCTCCGCTTAATGTAAAATCCCCATCCTTATCCTCCGTGTTCAGGGTATCAAGCCCCCTTATCCTACCCATACAATCCCTAAACAGCATATCCTCGGGTATATCCGTCCCAAGATCTACATATACCTTACCCCTACCCCTCGCGTAAAGCTCTAAGTATTCCTTTTCTCTGTAGTTATAACCGCTCTCGTTTATAAGTCTCATAAGGGTGGTCCAGCTTTGGATCCCTTCTGTTTTCGGCTTGGCAACTATTATCATCACCCTCTCCCTCTCGTTTATTTCCGTTGGGTCAAGGTTGGGATATATCTGCCCCTTCGTAAAAAGGTTTGCGGTTGTCACCCAAGCGGTTTTTATCGCGTACTTACCCGTATCCGCCGTTAAGCCATCTATCCTTGGCCAAGAACCCGGGTACCACCTTATATACTCATCCGAGAAGTCCTCGAGGTTGGATGCCCCCCTGTCAAAGTCGTCAATATAACCCTCCCCCCTTGTATTTGGATCTGGAAAGGACCTGGCAGCTTCCCCCTCTATGGAGATCATACTCTTCTGCTCCAAGGATAAAAACGTATTCCTGTTTAAAAACTCGTTCAGGTAATCCATAGTGTGGTTTATCTTACCGTTTATGGATAGGACCTTATAGCTGTTGGGTTCAAACCCAAGGGAGGGCCTCAAATACGAGGATGCTAGGGACTTTGATATGTAGTTTATTCCAAAACTTGAGTTCTCGGAGATGTTAAAGGTTGAGGATAGGGCGAGGATACCCTTATTTCCCCCTCCAAAAACATCGTAACTCCTATAATTCACCTTAAGCTCGGTATTTGGTGGGAAATCCGTCCTCAAAAGCCTTATTTTCCCCGAGAAATAATCAACGGAATAATCGACGTTTTCGGTTAGCCTTTGACCGTTAGCGTATATCTCAACGGAACCTTCCACGATCCCAAAACCAAGGCTAAGTTCCCTCTGGGGCTTCTGAAAGTTTACGACGATGTAATAAAGGTCGGTATGCCCTGAAGGTATAGCATCCTCACTCACGAGGTATATTATGCTGTCCCTATCCCTAAGGTCCGAATCCGCGAAGGGCCAGAATTTTGGGATGAAGAGATAACCGTTGTTTTTGTCCAGGATCCTAAAAGGTGATCCGCCGACGTTTGTGTATTCATCTACAAATCCGTCCCCATTGTTGTCTATTCCCAAAATCTTGGTGTATGGTATTCCATCCTGCGAGTTTGGATCCACCGTGGTTGTAGGTAGATCCCTGAATATGTCTATTTTCACGCCCGCAACGGATGTATCGAGTTCCGAGGGAAGCCTGTAAGCAAACTTAAGCTCGTATGAGTTTATCTCCATAGCGCATGAGGATGATGTATCGGATAGGGTTGTCCTATCCCTCTTAAGGAGGAGCATCCTTATGGGGTTTGTGCTATCCGGACTCGGAGGAATATAACCAACTTTTACCGTGTCGGTTCCGTTGGTAAGGGTATATACCGCCCCCAACCACCAGTTCCCACCCGGAGGATTTAAAATTTCAATTACGTTCCCACCCAAGGATAAAAGGAAATCCTTGCCCGGCACGAGCTCCTTCCACCTCCCGAATTTATAACACTTGGGATCTACAAACGTCGTATCACCCCTAAAGTGGGCGGAACCGTAAGTATATACGTCGTTGGGGGGTGGGGAAGTTGTGTAAAATAATCTGATCTCGGCTATTCTATATCCAGGTAAAATTGGTACATAAAAGAATTTTCCCCTTACGAAGTTCCTTGCGTAAATCGTATCCGTTATTACTTGGGATTGTAAGGTGAAGGTTTTTGTTTGGCTTACCCCCCTCTCCCTTGTGGCAAGTAGCACTATCCTCGAAGGTCCAAAACCGAACCTACCCTTTAAACCGAACAATCCCGCTCCCGCACCCACGGAGGTATAAGATGTTGATGGGATACCCGATGCGTCTATATCCCCCGCCTCCAAACTTTGAACAATATCATCTTCCGTCCCCATATAGGATAGTACAACCTTGTTCCTTGAGAAGTCCGTAGCTTCCGAATTATGATTGACCTGAACCTTCAACCTGTCGGTAACCTGCCCGGTGATATTTACGTTTAAACTTTGCTTCATTTGAAGCTGGGGAATGGGTGAAGATACCGTATCGTACCTACCTCCGAATATGTACCTATCCTGCCTCCCACCGAAGCTTATCGTTTGATTTCCGGAAAGGGAAAGGGGATCCTCTAGAGTCGACCTGCAGGCATGCAAGCT
>LBFQ01000030.1:1440-3373 GCA_000980735.1 Candidatus Caldipriscus sp. T1.2 | reverse complement strand
CCCGTTGAATCGTATGAATAATCCGAACCGAAAATCTCCCTCAGAAGTCTCTCCGAAAAATCCAAATAAGCCAATAAAATTATCATATTAAAATTATACCCTCATGGTTTTTCACTATCACCCCTTTGTACAGGAAATCCACTGATGTAGGGTAAAGTGATAATCCTCCTCGCTTAAAGCGGAAATTCCATCCATTGGTATAATGACGTTGTACCACCTAATGGCAGCGGAACCCGCGGTGTGTAGGACGCATATATTCGCAACGGTTCCAACTATCACAAGGTTCTTTATCCCCTTGACCCTCAGTATATGATCCAAAGAAGTCCCATAAAAGGCGTCATACCTGAGCTTTTTTACCAATATATCCCCATCCTTAGGTTTGAGCTCATCTACGATCTCCGCCCCCCATGTGTTTGCCACCGCATGCCTTCCCCAAATTTTAAATTCTGGGTCATCCTCGGAGTGCCAATCTTGGGTATATATAACCGTTGAGTTCTTTTCCCTAAATTTTTCTATCAAAAGCCTTATGGGTTCTATGGTTTTTCTGGATTCGGGAACAAATAGGGATCCCCTTTCGTGCGCAAAGTCGTTTTGCATATCGACCACTATCAAGGCGCTCTCCTTTGCGGGAATTTCCACATTTTCTTTTACCTCGTACCTCATAGGTAAAAATTTTAAAGCGGAAATCGGCTATCTTGCTTGAGATGGCTTTAGCAAATATCTCCTTGTTAGATCCTCAATGGTGATCTTCTTTAATATTGAAATTACCTCGGCTTGAACGGTATTCCAAACATCCTTTAAAACGCAATCTGTTAAGGAAAAGAGGCACTCCGCCTCCCCACCAGGAACCAAGCACTTAACTATCCCATAAGGGCCCTCCATAACGTTTATCACATCAAAAACGCTTATTTCTTTTGGGGACTTTGCAAGGACATATCCCCCCTTCTTACCCCTAACGCTTTTAATTAAACCCTTCCTCCTTAACCTTACCAAGATCTGCTCCAAAAACGCAATCGGGATCCCTTCCTTCTCGTATATTTGCTTTGAGCTCACGGGTTCATCAGATAGGGCTATGTGTATTAAAGATTTTAGGGCATATTCGGTTTTTATGGTGAATTTTAGCAAGAGGTGGCGCGGGGATTTGAACCCCGGAATAGCGGTTTTGCAAACCGCCGCCTTGGACCGCTTGGCTACGCCACCAAAGTAGAATATTATAAAGTAGAACCACCCTCAATATTATCCTTATTTTTCAAAGAAAACATCACAATCTCTTGAGTTGTTTTTGCCCCTTCCCTCAATGCCATATTCACCAATTTCCTCGCCTTGGGATAATCCAAACCAAGGGAAACTAAAGCCTGTAAGGCCTCGGAAATCGCTTGATTTTCTTCATCCGAAACTCCAATTTCAAACACGCTATCCTTTAGTGCAAATATTATCATCTCAGCCTTCTTAGTTCCAAGGCCCTTAACTTTTTTAAGTATATTTACGTTTCCCGTTTTAACCGCCGAAGCAAGTTCGGATATTGAAAGATCGGAAAGTACCCTTAAAGCCATAGATGGACCTATCCCCGGAATTTCAAGCAAAGCCTCAAAAACCTTCAGTTCTTCTTCCCTTTCAAAACCGTACAATTCAAACCCGTTTTGGGAAAAATAAGTGTAAGTATAAAGTAGGATCTCTTCATCTTTTGAGATCTTTGAAAGTAAAAAATTTGGCACCTTAACCTTGTAAATTGCCCCTCCCGGCGTTTCCAAAAGGACAAAATCCTCACCGACCTTAAACACCCTTCCCCTTAAACCCGCTATCATTTTACGAGGTAATAGGCTGCTGCCAAAGCGTCGGTTACGTGATCTTCAACCTCAGGTAGGGAGAATATGCTCCTTAGGACCCTAGAGACCTGTTCCTTGCTCGCCATGCCGTACCTTGTTGTCCCAAT
>LBFQ01000030.1:0-1117 GCA_000980735.1 Candidatus Caldipriscus sp. T1.2 | reverse complement strand
GTGGTATATTACGGATTCCATAACCGCAAATTCCGGGGAAAGATCCTTAACGATCTTTACAACCTCATCCCTTATCTTTCTAAGGCTTTCTTTCAGATCCCCCTTTGTCCTTATAACCCCCCATCCCAAAGCCCTTAAATCTTCGGTTTCTATCACTATCCAACCCGTCGCCCTAAGGGAAGGATCCAAACCCAAAACCCTCATTCTACCTCCATCTTCTCAAGGATCTCCTCCGGGATATCAAAGTTCGCATATACCTGTTGTACATCGTCGTGATCCTCAAGGGCTTGATATAGTTTTAAAACACTTTCCGCAACCTTACCCTCAACCCTAACCGTATTCTGGGGGATCATGGTTATGTGATCCATAACTATGGGAAGGCCCCTTGAGGATATTGCCCCCTTTACCTTTGAGAAGTTCTCAGAAGAAGTATATACTACCCAAGAATCCCCTTCTAATTTTACATCCTCCGCACCACCTTCAAGGGCAACTTCAATTATAACATCCTCCGGAACGCTTGAGTCAACGTAAATTACCCCCTTTTCAACGAATTGCCAGGCTACGCTTCCCGGTCCAGCCAAATTCCCCCCGAACTTTGAGAATATATGTCTAATTTCCCCAGTAGTTCTATTTCTGCTATCTGTTAAAGCTTTAACCATAAAGGCTACCCCGCCCGGACCGTAACCCTCGTAAATAACCTCCTCGTATTGTATTCCCTCAATCTCTCCGATTCCCCTCTTTATAGCCCTCTCTATGTTCTCCCATGGCATATTTGCTTCCTTTGCCTTTTCTATGGCAAGCCTTAGCCTGGGATTCAGATCGGGATTTCCTCCCCCGAGCCTCGCCGCCACCTGTATCTCCCTGATAAGCTTATTAAAAATTTTGCTTTTTCTTGCATCAACCTTTGCTTTTTTGTGCTTTATCTGAGCCCATTTGCTGTGGCCTGCCATCGTGGATATTTTAAAGTTGAAAGTTTCTCCTATATAATACACGCTTTATGTTTAGGGAGGAAAAGGCACAAGTGGCGAAAAAATTTATGATGCACGAAAGGGATACGGGTTCAACCGCGGTTCAAATAGCCTTACTTACCCAACGGATAAGGCACCTAACCGAGCAT
>LBFQ01000029.1:7048-8293 GCA_000980735.1 Candidatus Caldipriscus sp. T1.2 | reverse complement strand
AGAGTTTCCCGGAAAAATGCACATCCCTAAATGCGTTTAATATAGTGTCATGTGTGAATATGTTTATCCCGAAGTGAATTTGGGTGCCTGTACCCCTTATCCATGCCTTAAAGGCTCCCAAACCCGTATCCGCCGGCAAAAACCATATACTTAATGAATCCTCGGGAATAAAGTTTATGGTGTTTTGGGTTTTTTGTGTCCCAAATTTCGCGTTTGAAGGGTTGGGTACATCCGTATTGCTTCCCCACATCTCGTTAAACTCCTTCAAAAATTCCCCAGCAACCCTATGGGATCTTATAGCAACCAGACTATTTACTTGCAAGGAATCCGCAAATGTGGTAAAGTTGTATGAACCCAAGAGTAATATATCGTTCGTTGTATCCGCATCCCTGTTGTCTATCGCCACCACCTTCAAATGCATCAAACCACCATCCACCCTTGGGGTGTCGGTATGAGTGGGTATTCCTGACATTTCAAGCTGTTGAACGTAAGTGTTGTAGTTGCTTGATTCGTATATAAACCTTACCCTCAAACCCCTATTTTTTGCGGATCTTAAAGAATCCACTATTATCTGCGAAGAAAGATTATAAACCGCAACATCGATGTTATACCTCGCCTTTCCTATTAAATTTGCGACGACAAATCTGAGGGTATCGTTCCCCGGATTCTTTACGAACCTCGCAACCGTAGTATCCGTAGCCCTATTAAAGTAAGCGGTATATTTTACAAGCCTTATGGGATGAATATCGATATCCCCCCTCGGTGCAACTTTATACCCTATGTTATCCTGATGGACTATACCCGTGATCCCTAAGCTATCACCCAAAAAGGCTAAATATCTGTACCTAGGGAAGTTCATCACCCTTACATTTCCGCCGTTGCCCTTTAATTTGAAATCCCCGTACCTATTCATCCAGTGATCGGAAACCTTACCTTCAAACTTAACCAATACACCCTCAAGGCTCTCCGCTATGTCTGAAACCGTTATTATCAGAGGGTTTATTGGGCTTCCCGATCCCAAAACGGTTATGGAAGATGCGGCGATCTCAGTAGCGTTTTGATATTCCTGAACAATTCCAGAAACCATAACGCTATCCCAAAGGTTAAGTGAAGGCATTGAGGAACCCGCATACACGAATATACCACACCAGGCGCACATTCCATCCTGTATAAAGAAACCCCTAAGTTCCGGGGAATACACCCGTAACCTTCCCGTAAAGCGTCACACTTGAACCCACAAGGGGA
>LBFQ01000029.1:4987-6482 GCA_000980735.1 Candidatus Caldipriscus sp. T1.2 | reverse complement strand
GCCAAAGTCCTTATCTTACGAGGAGATTCAAAGGCTCTTAAATGCGGTTGAGGTTAAAGAGGAAATAACGTTTAGGGATAGGGTTTTCCTTGAGTTTATGTACGCTACGGGATTGAGGATCTCTGAAGCATTAAATTTAAGGGTCTTGGACATATCCTTGGAGAACAACTTTGTAAGGGTTGTTGGGAAGGGAAACAAGGAAAGGATCGTACCTTTCTATACCAGGGTAAAAAATCTATTAAAGGAATACCTTGAAGAGGTTCATCCCAACCTATCAAAAGGAAAGCCTTATCTCTTCCCGAACTATAAGGGAGAGAGGATGAGCAGGATAGGGGGATGGAAGATAATTAAAGGTTATGCGAAAAAGGTGGGACTTGAATATAAGGTGCATCCCCACGTTTTGAGGCATACCTTTGCAACGCATATGTTACTTGGGGGGTGCGATATAAGGACTCTTCAGGAACTCTTGGGACATTCCTCAATAACCACAACCGAAAGGTATCTAAAGGTGAGTCTTGGCAGGATATACGAAGTTTATCTCGCATCCCATCCCCTTGCGAAACTCTAATGGAAATCAAACTGTTTTCTGGTTTTTCAAATACGTATTTGATCTTTTATGATGGGGAGGGTATAATAGTGGATCCAGGAAATCCCATCTCTCACGTAAAAGAATATGCAAGGAACCTTGAAATAACGGCAATTCTCATTACGCATGGGCACTTTGACCATTACATTTATCTTGAGGAATATAAAAGGGAGTTTAATTGTCCCACCTACATGAACCCAAAGGACAGGTTTTTGGTTGATGATCCCTCCTGGATATTTGAAAAGTTTGGAATACATCTGGATTACATTCCGAGAATTGAGGGGGAATTAAGGGAGGGGGACGAGTTTGTTATTGGGGGTAAAACCCTAAGGATAATTGAGATACCGGGACATTCGCCTGGGAGCGTGGGGATCGTAGGGGAAAAATTTGTTATAGTGGGGGATCTCATTTTTGAAGGTGGGGGGGTGGGAAGGACGGATATACCGGGAGGGGATGAAAGTTTGCTAAAGGAAAGTATCAGAAGGATATTGGAATTTCCAGAGGATTTTTGGGTTTATCCCGGACATGGAAAACCGTTTAAAATAGGAGATGCAAAAAAATGGATAAGGTGGTTGTTGTTCTGAAAGATGAAAATTTAAAAGGTTATGTTGAAGAGGTAAGAAAGGTATTCAAGGTGGTGGATGTAGTTTATTATGGCAAAGAGACGAAAACAGATGCGGATCTTTTTGTTGCCATAGGTGGGGATGGGACCTTCCTTTGGGCATGCCACATAGCTGGGGAAAGGCCCGTTATAGGTTTTAAGGGGGGAAGGATAGGTTTTCTGGCAACATTCAAGTTGGAGGAGATGGGGGAAACCCTATTAAAAGTCAAGGTTGGTGACATAAAACCCGAGAGCAGGATAAGGTTGAAGGTTTGGGATATCTTGGCGCTTAACGATATTACCATAAA
>LBFQ01000029.1:0-4839 GCA_000980735.1 Candidatus Caldipriscus sp. T1.2 | reverse complement strand
TAACCCTTCGCCCCATCGTCGTATCCGCAAACGAGAAGATAAAATTAAAGGTTTTTTATAGGGAAAGTAAGCCCCTACTTTCCGCCGACGGAAGGGCGATAAAGAAATTGGAAAACGGTGAGGAGATAGAAATTACGCATGGAAAACCCGCCCTCATATATTCCGGGAAGGATTTCTTTGAGAGCCTATTTCAGAACCTAGTTTCATCCACTTTATAATATACACCTACGCGGGCGTAGCTCAAAGGTAGAGCACCAGCCTTCCAAGCTGGGGGTTGCGGGTTCGAGTCCCGTCGCCCGCTCTTTATGGCGAGAGTTTGTGAGATATGCGGTAAAGGTGTGATGACGGGTTATCATGTAAGCCACTCAAATAAGCGCACTAAGAGGAAATTTTATCCGAATTTGCATAAGGCAAAGGTCAGGATAGGCTCCTCGGTAAGGGTCGCTAGGGTTTGCACAAAGTGTTATAGAAGATACAAGGCATAAAAGGTAATTGGCCTTTAAAGATAATTTTTTCCTTCGTATTATTCTCTATAGTCTTATGGGTTGTTTTAAATTGGGTATCCGTTTTAAGGCTCATTATCTCGGTTCTTCTTAATGTTCCAGTTAAGGGGGAAGTTGAATATATTTCCCCAGGCTTAATTTATATCAAAAACTTTGAGTTAGGCAGAGGGCTTAAAATTGATGAAATTCGCTTGAGCTTTTTTTTAGATAGGCTTATACTAAACGGTGAAATTGAGAAAGTTGAATTTTACCACGTTTATTTTGACTTGAAGAGATTTACGGAGGATTTTGAAAGCGAAAAGGGGGGTGAAAGGGAAAAGCACAACCTTCCGAAATTTTCGATAAGAAAGGTTTTGGTTGAAGATCTAAATATCAAAACTGAGGAGGGTTCGGATATATGGGTTTATAAAACGACATTTTCCTTCTCTATGGGTGGAAAGCGCATAAATCTGAAGGGGATCAACCTAAATTCCATAGATGTTCCACCCGAAGTATTTATAGGTGAGGCTATAGGAAATCTAGATTTTGACTTTGATACATTAAGGCTTTTCTTCCTGAATTTGAGTGGGAACGTAGATACTTTCAATTTAAAGCTTAAGGATCTTTCCATAAAGATACCCACGCCTTCCGATCCACTTACACTTTTTATCAATGTTTCAAGGGGAGATATGGGGGGTATGGGGGCAAAGGGTTTGGGTTTAAAGTGGGTTTTTTACCGAAAAATTGGGTAAAATAGAGTTTAGGGCGGATTCCCTTTGGTATTCTGAAACCTTCTCAAAAAACACTTCCGGAACTTTAGATCTACAAGGATATCCCGAAATATTCGTAAATGCAGTGGGTAAGATGTTTGGTGGTGATTTTGAAGTCTCCGTTTTTGTTGATAGTTTGCAGAACGTTTTAGGTTCCGCGAAGTTTTTTGATGTATCCCCTATTCCCAACGTTGAACTTACGGGTAGGGCAAACTTTGAGGTCAAAGAGGGTATAAGGGTTTTCGGCTACATTTCAAAATTTCTCAATCAAGAGCCCGATATTGTTTTGGAGAACTTTGATTTTGATGTAAAAAGTTCCGATTTCAAGGTTTATTCTTACAGGGTTTACAACAATTTTATGAGCATAGATGGATGGTATAACATATCAAAGGAGGATTTTTATGCGAGATTTTCCCTATCAAAACCCACGAAACTAGTAAAGTTCCAAAACATAAGGGTATTTACTTTTGAGGGGAAAGGTGAGGTTATAAAAGAAGGTGAGGAAGTAAATCTGAAGCTTACTAAGGGGAAAGCATGGTACGTGGTGTTTGATACGTTTAGAATAGACGAGATTGAAGCGGAAAACCTATACTTAAAGTCTAACATTTATAATCCGACTTTAACCAATACCTATCTCGCGGGTAAGGTATTCCTAAGAACTACCCATCCCGACACATTTTCCCTTATGGGGAATCTTTCCTTTGAAGGTGGTAAGGTTTTGTCAAACTTGTACTTTGAGAGCATAAAGTTCGGAAGGGCTTATGCGAAGATAAGGGGAAACATTCCTGATACCAGCTCAATTGATCTTACTTTTGATACCCTAAATTACCGCTTTAACGACCTTTCCGTCAGATTACTCAATTTAAGGTTTTTCCTTGACTCCCTGAGAATGGGTGTATCCATCCCCCAAAACAAAATTTGGGGGGGTTCTATTGAAGGTGAAGCCTTTATAAACAGAAAAACGGATTCCCTTTATGGGAGATTCATTGGTAGAAATTTGTCAATAATAAAACTCTTGCCTTACATAAACCCGAATGGGGATCTGTACTTGGATACGGTGGATCTTGTAGTAAATATTGGGGGAAGCTTGTCGGATCCAAATATTTACGGAAAATTTAAAACTCAATCCCTTATGTACCTACAGTACCATTTTGATTCTTCGGATTTCAACTTTGAAATAACTAAGGACAGGATAACCCTTGAAAATTCAAGGATATGGTCAAAAAATACACCATTAAACGTTGAGGTTTTTAAGTTTTTCTTCGAAAATTCAATAATTTACGGACATATAACTGCCAAGGGTTGGAACACTGATGAGCTCTTATTTTTCCTTGCACCAGACTCCAGTAGGGCGGATATTGAGCTTTGGCTATCCGGTAAGGTGGAAAAGCCCAATATTCTAGGTAGCATCTTTTGGTACGCTAGGAAGGTGGAGATCAACGGAAACGAAATATACAACCCTAGGATTACGTTGCTGTTTGACGGGGAAAGGATGGTGATAAACGATGTTTTAAAGATAGGTGGGGGTTATATAGATATCTCTGGCAAGATCAAGACCAATGGTGATATTGATTCTCTTAGTATCTTACTCAGGGAGGTTTATTTAAACCTTGATCCCGATATTTCCGCAAGGTTAAGTGGGAACATAGAAATAAGCGGAAATATCTTTAATGTGATTACCGTAAAGGGGGATATATTCTCGCACGAACTTTACTTCTCAAAACCCCTATCCTACTTTGCCTCTCCGCCCTCCCCTTCGGATCAAAAACCAATTATTTTATACGATATACGCTTTTACGCCCCGAGGAGGCTCTTTGTGAATTCCCCAATATATTCGCAGTTTTTCACGGGAGCGGTGCTGGAGCTTGATGCGGAAATGTCGGCGGATATAACCCTACAAAAGCTTTCCCCAACCTCAGCAATAAATTACGGTTATTTAGAGATCCGTAGGGGAAACGTTTTTGTTCTTGATAAAGTGTTCAACATTGAAAGTGGTAGAATAGAGCTTTATGGGGTAGATGGAAATTTAAATTTAAGCTCCTCATCAACAATTTTCAGGTCGGATACCTTACATGGGTTCGATAGCATTAAGGTTTTTGTGAATATTAGCGGTAGCCTGTTTAATCCGAAGGTGGAATTCTGGAGCCAACCGTATATGGGAACATCGGAGATACTGTCATTGCTATTGGGAGGTCAGGCGGGACTGGTAAGCGCTTTAATAGGAACAGGTCTAAGGAGAAGCTTAAGGATACAGGAGTTGAACGTAAAGAACACGGGCGATGTTTCCCAAATGGTCTTTGGAACGTACCTTGGTAGGAACATATACGTTCGCTATTTCTCCAATAGAATAGGGCAATCCGAGTATAACAGCATAAGAACGCAGTACTTTCTAAAAGACAACGTATCAATATATGGAGAAAGGGTGGAGGAGAATGGAGAAACGAAGTTTGGTGTGGGTGTTAACCTAAGGTTTAGGTTTTAGACGTCCCTGAAGATCTCCCCCCTACTCTCCTTAAGGCTCGCTTGCGCCGCGGCTAACCTCGCAACGGGTACCCTATAGGGTGACGCGCTAACGTAATCAACGCCCGTAGAATAAAACTTATAAATACTTGCTGGATCTCCCCCATGCTCACCGCATACTCCCACCTCCAAGTTTGCCTTAACCTTTTTACCCAATTTTGTGCCCCATTCCACAAGCTTTACAACGCTATCATCCACCGTTTGGAATGGGTCATCCTTTAATAGCTTTTTCTCCAAATATACGTGGAGGAACTTCCCCACATCGTCCCTGGAAAACCCCAATGTAGTTTGGGTGAGGTCGTTTGTCCCGTATGAAAAGAAGTCCGCAAACTGTGCGATCCTATCCGCCATTAGCGCCGCCCTCGGGAGCTCTATCATGGTCCCCACTTCTATCATTCCCTTAAGTCCGTACCTATCAAGGGTGTTCTCTATTATATCCCTCATATGGCTCATCTCCGTTTCAAAGGCAACTATGGGTAGCATGATCTTGGGTTTTGGGTTCATCCCCCTGTTCTTAAGATCCAAATATGCCTCCGCTATAGCTTCGGTTTGCAGAATATAAATGTCCGGGAAGGTTATCGCTAACCTTACTCCCCTATGCCCGAGCATTGGGTTTTGCTCCTTCGTATTTTCAACGAGTGACCTAATCTTTTCAGCGGATACATTTAACCTCCTTGCCATCTCCTCTACTTGGTTTTCATCCTTGGGTAGGAACTCGTGCAAGGGTGGATCCAATAGCCTTATTATTACAGGTAGTCCATCCATAGCGGAAAGGATCCCCTTGAAATCCTCCCTTTGGTAAGATTTTATCCTCTCTTTTGCCCTCTCGTAAATTTCTCCCTTTTCCTCCGCAAACAAGATCATGGTTCTGAAATCCCATATCCTATCCTCGCCGAAGAACATGTGCTCCGTCCTTGCGAGCCCTATCCCTTCCGCTCCGAATTTTCTGGCAATTTCCGCATCCTTCGGTGTATCCGCATTAGCCCTAACCCCGATTTTCCTGAATTCATCCGCCCAGGAAAGTAAATCCGCAACTTCCCCCGATATTTCCGGCATCACCTTAGGAA
>LBFQ01000028.1:4637-30482 GCA_000980735.1 Candidatus Caldipriscus sp. T1.2 | reverse complement strand
CGCACCCTTTCGCCTCCTCCAGTACAAACCTTGATAACTCACCAAAACCTACCACCGCCGATATACCGTAAAGGCACATTTTCTTCCCCACCCACCTATGCCAAAACTCCGCCTCATCTCCAAGTTCAAGCATATCCCCAAAAACAAAAACTATTTTCTTTCCATAATAAACCTTATGCACGGACTTTAAAAGGGCATCAACGGATATAGGGTTTGAATTATATACATCGCTTATAACATAAAGTTTTCCGCATCTGAGCCTCTCCATCCTCATCCTCTCACCCCTGTAATCCTTCAATATCTCCGAAACCTCATTTAAAGGCAATCCCATGAGCTTTGAAAAAACCACGACCGCCAAAGCGTTCTCCGCAAACCCAAGATGCGGATATGGTACGAAAAACTCCACCCCCTCAAATTCAAACCTCACCCCATCCTCCGAGATCCTCAAATTCCTCCCCAAAAAATCCGCATCCGAGAAACCGTAAGTGTAAAACTTTCCATCCGGGAAAAAGGGGGATTCCGAGTTTATCAAAACCAACCCATCGGAAAAGGGTATTGCGGAGTATTCTTCAATAACCGCGTTTTTAGTACTTCCGAATCCCTCAAGGTGTTCCGGTCCCAAACGGGTGTATATTAAATGGTTTGGCATAGAAATTTTTGCCAACTTTCTAATCTCCCCGATCTTATTAGCCCCTATCTCTAAAATCCAGAAATCCTCATACCCCTCCGTCTTTATTATTGTCGTGGAAAGTCCAATAAAGTTGTTAAAACTCTTGGGTGAATATGCTATTTTGTAAAATTTCCCAAAAACCCATGCGAGCATACTTTTTGTTGTTGTTTTCCCCGCAGCACCTAAAACCCCAACCACTTCCCCCGAAAATTCTTTCCTCTTATGATATGCCCACCTAAGAAGGGCGGAAATCGTATCCTCAACCACGACGCAACTTGAATTAAATTTCCTCTCACCCAAAACCGCAACCGCCCCTTTCTCCAAAGCGGAATATGCAAAATCGGGCCCATCAAATCTTTCCCCCCTTATAGCCACAAAAAGTTCCCCCTCCTTTATCTCCCTACTATCCGTACTTATACCAAAAAACTCAACATCCTTCCCAAAGGTGCAACCCTTAACTATCCTCCCCAAATCAGATAATCTCATCCCAATATCCTCTTTAGTCTCTCCTCTATCCCTTTCCTTATCATATTCGCCACTAGCATATTCCTATAGCCTTCCTCAACTGGGACCTCAACGGGTTTATCGTATATCACCGCATCCAAGAAGGATCTTATCTCCAAACTCAAGGCATCCAAAGAACCGTCAACTGGAGGAAAATACGGTAAAATCTCCCCATCCACCCTCTTCACCATCTCAACCTTCCTGTGTAGTAGATCTATTGATAGATAGTTTTCCTTCGTGAAAACCCTAAATTTCCTCATCTTTTCAAGGGATATCCTGCTTGCGGTTAAATTTGCCAAAGCCCCCGATGGGAACTCCAATCTTACGTTCGCTATATCTATCTCATCCGTAAGGACCGGCACTCCTATGGCGCTTATGTTCTCAGGCATCTCTTTTATCAAATTGAGGGTTAAATCTATGTCGTGGATCATAAGGTCAAGGATCACATCCACATCCGTTCCCCTCGGATTGTACATACTCATCCTTACGCTCTCGATAAAATAAGGTTTTTCGGATATTAGAGATTTTGCGGATAAAAAAGCCGGGTTAAACCTCTCGATATGCCCAACCTGAACTTTCACCCCTTTTTCTTTTGACATTCTCACGATTTCCTCGGCCTTTTTTATATCGTCTGTTAAGGGCTTCTCAACGAAAACCGGTTTCTCCCTCTCTATGCAGAACTTTACGACCTCGTAATGGGTGGTGGTGGGTGAGGCGCAAATTACCGCATCAGACTTCTCAACTACCTCATCAAGGGAAGAGGCTGGAATCGCACCGTATTTTTCCCTTGCTTCTTCCATCCTTTCTGGGTTTATATCCCAAACGATGATTTCCTTTACTTCTTGGAAGTTTTTTAACTTTGAGACGTGTATGGAACCTAAATACCCCACCCCCACAACCCCCACCCTCAGATCCTTTAAGGGCAAGCGGGGACGACGGGATTTGAACCCGCGACCTCCGGCGTGACAGGCCGGCGTTCTAACCAGGCTGAACTACGTCCCCAAGGTGGGTATTATAAAGGTGTTAGATTAGGTTTGGGACATCAAATCCCAAGGTAGGTATCCTAAAATAAACCCTCCTTGCCCCAACGAGATTTTTCTTTATATATTTCAGGCTATCAACAACCACCCCCCTCTTTGAAGCCGAATGTATAACCATTCCGTCTCCCAAATATATTCCAACGTGATCCACAAACTTATGCTTGAACTTAAAGAGCAAGATGTCCCCTGGTCTTATTTCTTCAATCGGTACTGGTTGCCCAAAGCTTACAAAATCCCTAGCCCTCCTCGGAGTTTCGACGTTGAACTTTCTAAAAACCTGCCCAACAAAACCGGTACAGTCCATCCCCGTAGTATCCGAACCCCCATACTTATAAGGAATACCAACGTACTGTAATGCGAAGCTTAGAAGGATCTCCGTTGGATTCATAGCCAAAAGGGTATATTTCCTTCCAAATCGCTTATTATATCCTCTAAAAGGAATTGCCCTATCTTGTCCGCATAATGGGTGGTGACGGGAAGCCTCGGGGGTTTTATGGAACCCCAGTGTAATAGGGTCATAGATGTGATAGAGATAACCGCGTCTTCAATGCTAAAATCTTCGTAAATTTCTGGTAATCTTACGACTATAGGTACGGGAGTTCCCTGAGTTCTACTCGTAGTTAAAAGGTAAGCCTCATTTTCGTTTATCTTTACCCATGTTCCTTTTTTCTCAGCGTATATCCTCGGTGCCCCAGACTTTATAACCTCAACAAGATAGAATTTTGTCTTGAGCTTTTCCCCCATCTCTTTAAGTACCTTTATCTCATCTTGGGGAAATCTACCATCCCTATGAATCACCACCTTTTGACCTTTTATATCTCTTAAAAGGTTGTCAAGGATATTGCCTGGTATAGTTTCACCTTCGAGCTGAGAAGTAGTCAGTTTATATTTTAAAAGTTCCCCATTTGACTGGTATATCCTAACCCCCGCAGCGTAGTTGATCGTCCCTTGACCTTTTTTCTTCTTTCTTCTTGTTACATCAAACCCAACAATGGCATCAATACCGAGAATAGGCTCCGCAAATATAAAAGTTTTGTTCCCAGTTTTAGCCAGAATACCCAAAACCACGTTGCCTAATATGTATTGCCCTCTTTCTCTCAAAGTTTTAAAAGTTATAACCTGAGTTTGGAGAATTTGATCCTGTAATGAATACCTCTTTATTTCGTTGTAAATATCAGACTCAGAATTGTCATCAAGCTCATACTCATCATCTTCTATAAAAGCCACCAGTATATCCGCTCCAGTTTCCTTTATCTTTTCTATTTCTTCCTTTATATCTTCTGGCTTTTGAAAATTCTCATACACACAATCCAACTCGAAGCCTAGATTTTTAATATCCTTTTTCAACGTTTCAATAAACTTGTTCAAATCATCATAACCTTTTGTTTCGCCAAATACCGAAAATGCTATCTTTAGATTCTTATTAAACATCTGGTATATCCCATTATGGAGTATTTGTCTATATATGTCACCCTTCCTCTCCACAATTTTACCACCACCAATAAGGACTGGAGGAAAATACCTTTTCTTAGGCTCTGGCTTTACAAAAATATGCGGATACTCTTTATCACTTATCCTTTCTCCCTCTATCCATCCCCTATTCTTTAAGGGTTGTACTACCGCGTCAACCATTTCCATCCTTTCCTTGGGTTCTATTTTCAGATCCTTAAAGATGTTATTCTTGGTTTTCTCATCAACAAAATACTTTATATTCCCGGAGTTAATAGAGATCAAAAGCTCGGAAATGGGGTAATTGTACCGTTTTTTATCTTCCGTTTCTACAACTACCACCTCCTCATCATCAGGGATTCGTTCGTACCTTTCCTTCCTGCCTGGTATTGTGGCTTTCTTCACAAGTTCATCCCTCTTTTCCTTCATAGTTCCAATTACACTGATTACCCTTCCTACAAGGTTAGTTTCTTTATCCTTCACCTTCCATTCTTTATAAGGTTCTTTGTTAATGAAATCTTCAACACTTATCCCATTCTCCCTTAAGAAATCCTTTAGTGTGATCCCCGAAACTATCTCCGAATCTATTAATATCCCTATGGCTGGCTTTCCAACTATGACCAGAGCTATAATCTTGCAGTTCCGCCTTACTTCAATCTTTCCCTTTCTGTTTTCGTAAGATTTTCCGACTTTTTTCAAACCTCGTTTAATTTCTTTCTCCACTTCCTCATCCTCGCTTAACCCCCTAGCCACAAAAACTGCGTAAGAACTTGCTTCTGGTTTCCAATCTTGAACCCTTTCTATCCCCTTTAAAAATCGAAACTTTTCATTTTCTCTTAGCTCTCGAAGTATATTTTTAATCTCCTCATCATCCATCTCAACATCCGAGATTATAAAATTTCCATCCCTTGCCCAGTGCCCACCCCGTCTTCTTAAATAGTACGGTAGAGCGTTTAAGATTTTATTCATTTCCTCCCCTTTCTTTTCTTCACTAATAGTGGTTAGCTCTACCTTATAAGCGTACAAATTTGTTATACTATCCGTTTTCACAAAAAAGATATCAACTTTCACATTTTCCATGTCCCGTTATTTTAAGGAATGAACATTTCCAAATTTGTCCCCCTTATAATATCCGTGTAATGCTCCTTTTGTTATCCTTAGTAATAAATGAGGTGGGGAGCGTAGGGCAGGATTCGGGTTGGGTTGAGATTTTTAATAACGGGAATTCTCCCGAAAATTTGAATGGTTATTTTTTGGTGACAAAAAATAGGGTTTTGCCTTTGTCTGGTGTGATAAATTCTGGGGAATATAAGGTTTTTCACATAGGTTTAAGTATGAATTCGGATAGCGTCTCCTTAAAGAACGGCTCCATAACCTTAGACTCATACTCTTGGATCTCCCTTCCGAGTTCGGGTAGCGTGGGTAGATATCCGGATGGTAGCGGAGGTTTCAGGATATTCCTCGTACCAACTCCGGGAAGGAAAAACGAGCTTCCCTCTTCCCTTGACGAACAATCCTGGGGTAAAATAAAGGCTCTTTTCGGTCCAAGGAGATAGGTGGGAGTTCCCTTCTGTAGGTACTTCAAAAACTGCCCCGTTTGTCTTTATCAGGACCTTAGGTATGAGGAAAGCGTAAGGGTAAAGGCAAACCTTGTTAGAAAATTCCTTGATATAGATCCCAAGGTTGTTCCTTCTCCAAAGGATAAATTTTATAAGTTTAGGGTAAATTTAAGGGCGAAGAGGTTAGGAACGGGAAGGTTTCTCCTTGGATATACCCAATCAAAGGATTCCGTTTTTTGGATAGATTTATGCCCAATATTAAATCCGAAAATAAACGAAAACTTACAATTTCTTGCGGATAAATTTGGATCCACACAAATATCCACATGGGATCCCGTGGAGGGTATAGGGAAGCTTGAGAGTTTGACGGTTTTAACCGATGGGGATTTACTTGTATTATCCGTAAATCTAAAGAAAGAGCTATTCCTAAAGGAATTTACCTTTGAGATCCTTGACGAAAATAGGAATTTTGTTGGGGTTTGGTGGTTCTTGAAGGAAGGTAGGTTACTCGGGGGAAGGGGTGAGATGTTTTTGGGAGTCAGGGTAGGGGGAAAATCTTTCAGGGTTTCACCCTTCGGCTATTATTCGGATAATTTACATATAATCCCCGAAATTTGGGATGTTTTCTCGGGTTATAGGGAGGTTTTGGCGGTGGGAACGGGTATAACCTTTCCCCTTGAATCTGTTCTGACTTATGTGGACGAGCACGCCCTGAATGTTAGGGAGATAGATGAGAACAAAACCATATATTTCTCCCCCAATCAATATAGAAGCGATCAGCCCCAAGATATACCTATCAAACCATCCTTACGATCACAAAACTATAGTTATAAACCTTGATGGTTTAAAATCAAAGTTTCCTTTGGATTTTGCGGGTAATTTTGAGGAGGTAATAGTGTTCGGCAGTTTGGCAGAAAAGATAGCTAGGTTTCTGAAAAAATACAATTTAAGGCCCAAAAAAGCCTTCTTCTTTGACGTTGAACCATATACAAGAAATTATCTCCTTTCCGTCATCGCAAGGTCGTAAAAAACCAACTTTCCCACCTCACACCACTACCATCTTTGGATATATATGCCCCAAAGTTTTTATACCTAAAACCCGAAGAAAATCTATACCCCACTTTTGAGGTGAATACCCTTGAGGAATAGGCGTCCTCGTAAAACTTTAAACCGCTTTCCGTAAAAGAGTATAACCTTACCCAAAACATCCGATACTTTAACCCCACAAAGGCACACCCTTTACATATCCCAGCGGAAAGTCCCCCATAATTTATGCTCATTCTTGGAACCTGAAAGTACTCAACCCTCAGGGAACCCTTATCTTTAACGAAATTCAAATAAAACCTCCTGTTTTCCGAAGAGATCCTAAAGCCGATTTTAAAATCCGCTAAACTCCATCTATACCATAGGGAAAAACCCTCCCTTTGACTCCCCTCCTTCCAAAAGGGACTTCCCCTGAATATTTTAATAAAGAATCCCCCCTCCTTTGCGTACCCCTTGACGCCAAAACCGAAAGCGCCCTTTGAAAGGGCACCCTCAAGGGAAAAAGGACCATAGTTTATATAGGATACCGCACCAAGGACCTCCGAACGGGTTATTAAAACCCCTCCCCCATCACCCAAATAACCCCCTATAAGCCCGTTTTCCGAAAACTTTAGAAGGAGCTTTCCCAATCCAAAACCCAAGGATGGCTCGGAGTTATATACGAAACCCAAACCCCCTCTGTTTGAATAATATCCCCCATATCCAGCAAATCCCAAAGGTGAAAAAACCTTTGAATTCCCAAAGAACAACCTAAAGAACCCATCCTTTAAGAAGAAAAATGAGGGCTCCTTCCCCCAATAAAGGTTATAAGACAAATCCTCGTATTTACCCGAAGAAGAGAACCTTGCGCCCGAAGATCCTACCCTCAAAAAAATCTTGTAATACCTCTCCCCTCCAAAATACACAAAGTTTTTCAAGTATTCAACTTCATGCTCCTTTATCCTAGTCTTTCTGAGCATATCCTCCCAGTCTTTGTAGGGTCTCCTTGAAAGGATCAGGTCTATCTGATCCGGGGTAAGGAAGGGTAAAGCCTCAAGCTCGTACCTGTAACAGGCGTTTATGTTTATAGCTTGATATGTGAAGCTTTGGAAACTTTCAACCTCAAGGGTATCCGGGATAAATGGGAACATCGGGTAATTCTACCAGCGTATAATACACGACTAAGGTGATCAGACTTTTAATAACGCTTGGGGTATTTCTGGGGAACCTATTCCTCTCAAACTTTCATAATCATACGGGGGTATTTGAATCGCAAAACTGCCCCGCATACATCTTATCCCTGAACCCTCAAGCACCTACGGAGATCCCCGAGGTTATTTTGGATAAATCACAAGATCTTTCAAGGGAAGAAAGAAATTTAAAAATTTTCCATTTTTGTGAGTTTGAAATTCCAGTTAATCCCTTAACGAGGGCTCCCCCATTGATTTCTTAAATTCCCAACCCTTTAACCCTTTAGGTTTTTGGCTTTAAAAAAGGAGGTGGAAGATGCTTTTGATAGCTTTAACGGGGCAAATTAAGGTTTGCGTTAAGGATGAGGGGGGAAACCCCATATACGGCGCTTATGTAAAGACGAATATTGATTGGGGTTTAACGGGTGGGGACGGTTGCGTGGAGGTTAAAGGGGGAGATAGCCTGTACGTAAGCAGGATCGGGTATTTACCCTACAGGGGACCTTTCAAGGGAGAAGTGGTTTTAAGGTCCTCTCCAATACAGCTTCATCCTGTGGAAGTTAAGGTTAAGGCGGTATCTTCGGAAAAGGGAAACTTTTATCAACCTTACAGGATAGAGGAGGTTGGGGTTTCAGCTTACGGAACATCCGCCCTTTCCAAGCTCAACATAAGGGGGTTTGACAGGAAGAGGTACGAGGTTTTCTTTGAAGGCTTCCTAATCTCGGATCAGTCCGGATCGGAGGATCACCCTATGGGTGTGCTTCCTACCAACGAGAACGTTGGGATAATCAAGGGTTCATCAAGCGGTATTTTCGGTGGGAACTCTATGGGTGGTGCGGTAATAATTGAAGGTGAAAGACCTTATGGTGGTTTTAAGCCTAAGTTTAACCTAAACATTGGCAATTTGGGTTTATACACGGATCTTAACCTTTCAAAGGGAGGGGATTTTGGTTTTGACATCTTGGGGGGATTTAAGGGTTTCGGGAATTACGTTGAGAACTCCTGGGATACCGCCCTTTTCGGTAAATTAAAGCTCTTTTATGGGAATTTCCAAGTGGGAGCATTTTCCAAGTTTCAATGGTACGGAATTCCCCTTGAGGATGCCCAATCCCAAAACCTCTTCCTTATCACGTTCTTAAAGTTTGAACCCTTTGGCTTTTCCTATCAGCTTAGCGACCAAAGGGAACTTGCGCACGAACATAGACTTTTGCACGAAGAAAGAACCATCCTTAAGGAGGAAAGCTTTCAGTTGGTCCTTTCAAGGGATATAAACCGTTTCGGGATATACTCAAGGGCTTGGTACGGTAAGTTCCACACGGGGGATATCCTCAAATATCTCTTCACATCCTTAAGGTATTCCATATTGGAGAGGGAAGATCTACACCTTACGGGTGGGATAAACCTTCAGTTTGGAGATCATCCCTTCCTCTACGGATTTTTGCTTGTTGGGGATTACCATTTTGAAAACTTTAAGACTTCAATATCACTATCAAAGTCCTACAGGATCCCGGATTTATACGAGAAATTCTTCACGGGTTATCATCACGCCCTCGGAAGGTACGACATAGGAAATCCCAACCTAAAACCCGAGGAATCCTACGAGCTCCAAATTTCCCTATCCGCAAACCTAAAAAATATCATCCTATCTATAAACCCATACTACAACCGGGTCTTCAACTATATATACCCAAAGCAGATAATAGCGGATACTTTCAGGTGGGAGAATAAAAACTATGCGGATATATCGGGCGTTGAGTTTGAATCTAACGTTATCTTCGGAAGGAACATCCTGAAATTTGGGGCTTATTACCCGAGGCTCAACGTCCCGATCCCTAACGTACCAAAGCCCGAGGCTTTCGTTTCCGCAGAATTTTCCCTATTCTCCTTCAAGTTTTCCCCATACTACAGGTGGAATTCCGCAGGTTTCCAAGTAATAAATCTTTCCATATCAACTTCCTGGAGATTTTTAACTCTCTCGTTTGGGATAAACAACCTCCTCAACGAAGTTTATATAGAGCCCACATCCCCAAGGACCATCCCCCAACCCGGAAGGGTTTATTTCCTAAACCTCACCTTATAACCTTCCGCAACTAGGATGGTATAATATCCGCAATAGCTGTAATAATAGGGATAATCCGAGTGTGAGGCAACGCCGAACTTATGTCGGATATTTTGGCTTGTGCGTACGAGAGCTCATCACCCATAGATCCCGTGAGGTCATGTAATGCCCCCCTTATACGCCGTGTACCTTAAAACTTATCCTAAACCCCCTCGGAAACAGCTCCCCGAGCTTAATTTTTTTAAATCCATTGTATATCTCCACCCCCTCTTCCCCAAACTCCCACATCACCTGCCTACAAGCCCCGCATGGATAAACCTCAACAAGCTCCCCATCCTTCGATGCTATCAAAACGACCCTTAAAAGTTTTCTATAACCCTCCGAGACACCTTTGAAAATGGCAACCCTCTCCGCGCAAACCGTTAGTCCATAGGAAGAGTTCTCAATATTTACACCAAAGAATTTCCCAATTTCCCCCTTTTCGTTTTCCATAATAGCGCACGCGGAAACCCTAAATTTTGAATAAGGAGCGTAAGAATTTTCAAGGTTCTTTATCGCCTCTTGCAAAATCTCATCTAAGTTCAAGGTAAAACCCTCCCCTAAACGAAAACCCCAAATCTGTATGATAGGAGGAACCCACCAAAAACCCGTAATTTCCCCTCTTGAGCTCAAGCCCCAACCTTGGGAAACCCTCAACATAACCTCCGAAAAGGGAAAGAGAACCAAAATCAAGGGAGGAAGAAAGGAAAAGGTCCCTCTTAAAGATAAATTTTCTACCGTCAGGCGAGTATTTGAAACCAAAATATATGGAAGGTATTCCAAGATCCTTTCCTAACCTAAAATCCACCTCCGGAAACGCAAATTCCTTCCTTCCAGTGTTCCATATTACCGGCGATGTGAAAATGTTTTTTATCCCGAAATACCCCAGAACCTCCCCAAAATATCCCACAAAAGCATCAATTCCCCCTCCGCTTCCCCAAAAATTCAAAAACTTTGCGTAAAAGAAATTGGTTTTAAACCCGTAAGCGAAATTCCCCCTCTCCCATACCATACGTAGGGATAATTTACCCGAAAGGAAATTCGCCCTCCCTATAACCTCCGGTTGATCGGTGGTAAGTAAAACCTCCCCGGATCTGTACGCGACCGCCTCCAAGCTCACCCCCCTAAAAGAAAATATCCCTCCCCCGTAAAAATCTCCGGGAACTATACCGCTTGAAAGTCCAAAAAGAAAACCGTTGTTCTTTCTTATTCCAAATGGCGTATTATAGAATACCCCTGTCTTTGATGAAAACTCCCTCACATCATAAACAAAATTTACAAATTCAAGGGCAAACATCACTCGTATGCGGATTTTAATACGAAATACACCACATCCTCGTATGATAATCCCATATGCCTTGCCTCTGCTGGGAGATCGGAAAGCTCGGTCATACCGGGTATCGTGTTTATCTCAAGTGTATATATGTCATCGGAAGCTATAAAATCCACCCTTGAAAAACCCTTACAATCCAGTTCCCTGTGCAACCTAAGGGCTATATCCTGAGCCTTTTTGTAAAGTTCTTCGGGGATCTCGGCGGGTATTACAAATTCCGTCTCCCCCTTAGTGTATTTTGCCACAAAGTCATAAAACTCCCTATTTTTCACCCTAAGCTCTAAAATTGGTAGAGCAAAGGCTTTCTCCCCGGTTCCCAAAATCCCCACCGTTATCTCCTTACCCTTTATGTATTTTTCAACTAAGGTGTCTCCAAACTTTTCTAAATTCTCCCTTAACGCTTCTTCAAGCTCTTCCGGGTTTTTGCATATCTTTGTCCCAACGGAGGAACCCTCCGACCTCGGCTTTATTATCACCGGATATCCTACCCTCGTGGCAAAATTTAAAGCTTCCTTTATATCTCCGTTTTTCCTTATTAGTATGAACTCGGGAACCCTTATCCCCAAACCCCTGCAAACGAGCTTGAAGATATACTTGTCCATTCCCACCGCACTTGCCAAAACCCCCGAACCCGTATATGGCACCTTGAGGGTCTCCAAAAATCCCTGAACCGTCCCATCCTCCCCAGGTTTCCCATGCATCATTATGAAGGCAAGGTCAGGGGGATCTTGGGAGAGCTTTTTAATGTTCTCCCCGATAAAATCCAAGATCTCCGCCTCTATACCCAGATTCCTAAGTGCCCTCTGTACGTTCTCTGCGGACTTAAAGCTTATTTCCCTCTCCGAAGATTCCCCTCCCGCAAGGATCACTATTCTCTTTCCCAAAAAATCGCTTATATCGTGAAAGCCACCCATTTCTTTATTTCACCGCTTTGAAGGAGCATAAGGACGGAACCCTTAGCCTTAGCTTCCTCTATCGCCCTCCTGTAATCCTCAAGGCTCTTTATATCCTTATCGTTGATCTTCAGTATTACATCCCCAGGCTCTATCCCTACGCTCGCCGCTGGACTGTTTGGATCAACACTCTGCACTATAACCTTTCCCCCTTCCTCCCTCACGGATATTCCTATATCCTTCGTATTTTGGGAGCTTTCCTTACTCGGTTGGGCGGAAGCGAATTTGTCCGCGGAACCGAGATTTACGTTGATCTCCATCTCCTTCCCATCCCTCAAAACCTTTAACTTAACCTTATCTCCCGGCTTTTTACTTTGAACATACGCCCTAAGCTGTATGGAGTTCTTAACCTCCCTTCCATCAATTTCAAGTATGAGATCCCCGGACTTTATACCAGCTTTCTCCGCGGGAGAACCCTTCACAACCTCCGTCACAATTACCCCTTGGGGTTTCTTGAGTTTAAAGTGTTTGGCTATGTTTTGATCTACATCCTGCATAAAGATCCCAAGATATCCCCTCTCAACCTTCCCCTTCTCTATCAACTGCTCCGCAACGTTCTTTGCTATGTTTATCGGAACCGCGAAGCCTATCCCCGCGTACTGACCCGTCCTGCTAACTATTGCGGTATTAACCCCCACCACCTCACCCCTAACGTTCACCAAAGGACCACCGGAGTTTCCCGGGTTTATCGCTGCGTCGGTCTGAAGGAAATCTTGTATGCTCGGCGCCTCGGGTATCGCCCCTATTGACCTGTGCTTTGCGCTTATTACCCCCACCGTAACCGTTGAGGAGAACCCAAAAGGGCTACCTATTGCTATTACCCAATCCCCAACCCTCAGCTCATCCGAATTCCCGAGCTTGGCAACAGGTAGATCATCCTTACTTTCAAACTTTAAAACCGCTATGTCCGACGAGGAATCTCCACCGACCACCTTTACGTCCTCTATCACCGTCCCATCGTAAAGGGTTATCCTTATCTTATCCATACCTTTTATAACGTGGTTGTTAGTCATAACGAAATATGTGTTTCCCTTTTTCATAAAAATAAAACCCGAACCTAAGCTACTCCTCTCAAAACTCCTCGGATGAGGACCGAAGAAAAACTCAAAGAATGGATCAATGCGGATATTTACCTTCCCCTTACCCTCTATGTTCACCACCGAAGGTAAAACCGCCTCCGCTATGTCCGCAAAGGATGGTATTGAGACCGTTGGTATTTGTTTTTCCTGAACTGCTTTCCCTTTCTCCTGAGCCCTAAGGTTTTCCGTTACGTTTGTCTTTGCGCTTATCAGAAGTCCCACAAGCACACCAACAAGCCCTATCCCCAAAATCCCGAAAACCTTCTTCATATCTTCGTAAATTCTAAAGCTGTAAAAATTTTCCGCTTTATAATACCTACCTATGTTTGAGATTGAGATATTACCCAGGGAAAAAACTGGAACAAAGGCGTCAAAAAGGTACAGGAAGGAGGGTTTTGTCCCAGTTGAAATTTATGGGAGGGGTGAGGAAAACATACACGGTTTGGTTAGGAAATCCGACCTTTTGAAAATCCTACATAAAACACACGGCGAAAGTTTGGTGATCAACGGAAAAATAAATGGGAAACCCCTTCCGATAATAATAAAGGATATCCAGACCCATCCCATAACTGAGGAGATCTTGCACCTGGATTTCCAGATGATACACGCGGGTGAAGAAATAGAAATTGAGGTTCCCGTCGTAATAGTGGGCGAGGCTCCGGGCGTAAAGGCAGGAGGGGTATTGGAGGTTTTGACGAAAACTTTAACGGTTAAGACTTTACCCGTCAATATTCCCCCGCATATAGAGATAGATATTTCTAACTTGAAAGTTGGGCAAGCGATACACGTCAAGGACATACAAACTAAGGATTTCAAGATCTTGGATGACCCAGAAACCGTCGTGGTTGTTGTTGTAGGAAGTAAAGGGGAATCTCAAGAAACGGGCGAAACAGCTCAGTAAGATTTGGTCGGATGAAAACCGCGGTTGTAGGGCTTGGAAATGTGGGGTTTGAATACGCTTTTACAAGGCACAATGTGGGGTTTATGGTGGTTGATTACATAGCGGGAAAGGAAAACTTAAAATTTGAGGACTATCCCACGGTTTTTCTTGCGGAAAGTAAGAGCTTTTATTTGATAAAGCCGAAGCTCTATATGAACAATTCGGGAAAGGCGCTTTTAAGCGCCCCGATACCCGTAAATAAACTTCCCATATTGGTTATATACGACGATGCGGATATAACCTTTGGCAAAATAAAATTCAAAATTGGTATAAATTCCGTTCCAGGTCATAAGGGATTGAGGGATATATACGAAAAACTGGGGAGGAGGGACATTATGCGTCTGAGGGTAGGTATATCAAGGCCGCAAGGTGTGGATCTTGCTGATTGGGTGCTCTCAGAGTTTTCGGAGGAGGAAAAAGAAAAACTGCCGGAAATATTTGAAAAATGTTATCAGATTGTAAAGCTGGTAGTGTCGGGAAAGGCGGAAGTGTTGTATGGAAGGGGTTTGGGACTATAAAAGTTTAAGTTCCCCAGAATTTAAACCCCTTAGCCCGGAGGAGGAGAGGGAACTGGCCATAAGAGCAAAAAACGGGGATAAGGATGCCCTCGATAGGATAATAAAATCAAACGTAAGGTTTGTGGTTGCTTTGGCAAGGAGGATCCATTTGGAGACTGGGGCACCTTTTGAAGACCTAATAAGCGAGGGCCTTATAACCCTTTATGATGTGTTTAAGAAGTTTGACCCAAACAGGGGAGTTAGGTTCGTGATCTTCGCGGAACCATACCTATATAAGGCTATGTATAACTTCGTGAAGTTCCACAACAAGGTACTCTCCAATATGCCAAAGCTAACGCATAAGGAACTTGGGGAGATAATAAAGCTATATCAGGAACTCGGGAGGGAGCCGAGCATTGAAGAGATCTCCCAACGTTTGAAAATAGGGAAGAGAAGGGCAAAGAGGATGAAAGAAGCCATAGACTGGAAGATGTTAAAAATAGAGAGCCTTGATAGGGAAATAGACGAGGATCATGAAATTTTCGACACATATTCCAACCTAGCAAAAACGCCCTCGGATTTGGTGGAAGAGGAGTATAGGGAGCTAAAGATGGAGGAAATTGTAAATGCTATATTTGAATCCGACTTCCTTTCCGATAAGGAAAAGCGGGTGATTTGGGAGCATATATTTGAGGGTAAGGACTTAGCCGAGATAGGTAGGGAGATGGGATACAGCAGGGAATATATCCGCCAGCTTAAAAATTCAGCAATAAAGAAGATAAAGGAGAAATTCCCTAAAATAGAGAGCCTGTTATAGCCTTATTAGGGGCCTCCACCAGGGTATTCCGACTATTAGCAAGATCATAGAAATTACGGTCAGGATCTTCCACAAATTTCCGCCCTTCTTTGACCTTGCAAGGGCTATGTGTGAAAATATCACGGATAAAGTCATGAGGAAGGGGTGCTCCAAAACGAAAAACCTTACGAGAAACTCTTTGGTTTTGAAACCATACAAATAAAGGAAGTTCAGCCATAGTGCCAAACCCAACAAAAACTGTAAGGTTATAAAAATCGCGTAAATTCTCAAGGGCTTTGCGTTGTTCTTAAGGGCTCCTAAAACCGCAAAGAAACCAAGCGCTAAAACCACCCACCTAAAAAGGTTGTGTAAGGAAAGCAAAATATTGTGTAAGGAAAGCAAAATTTCCATCTAAGTTTCTATAAGCTCTACGTTAGCCCTAGGTATTACCACCTCTCGCCCATCCATTAACCTAACCTTTAACACCCTAACCTTTGACTCCGTCTCTATTACTATAGGTTCGTTGGGAAGATCTATTACCGTTCCTATCTCCCCGAAGTAGGGATCCCTGATGATCCTAACCGTTGTTCCTATGTCAAGGTGTCCGCTTTCGAGTTTGTCCTCAACCTCCTCTAAGGGATCCACATCCTTTCGGAATATTATTACCTCACGCCTTTGAACCCCGGCCCTAACTTGGGATGCCTGCAGGTCGGACTCTAGAGGATCCCATTCTTGAAAAGGTTGAATGTTCTCTCCGCCATAGGCAGATCCCCAAAGCCCTCCGTTATTATCAGGGTAAATGGTACGTTTTCGTTTCCCGTTATGGCGACCCCTATATCGTAACCCACAAACTCCCTTAAAACCCCATCATCTATTGAACCTAAAACCAAGGCTTTTATACCCACCTCCGCCGCCTTATTTATCGCATCTATGTCCGCACTCCTTCCCCCCACAACAATTGCCCCCTTAAGGTTTTCGTTTATCCTATCCGATTTGAGGATATCATAAGGTGAATCCACAGCCACTTTAAGCGTTCCTATCTTCTCTCCTCCCACCCCGAATATACCCTGAACGAGCGCTGCCACCGTCCTAATTATCACCCCCTCCCTCGGTATTACCTCCTCCACCACACCGTCCAAATAAGCCAAAACCTCAACAGGTATAGGGTTTTCCCTTAAGATCACCTGACCCGTTATTTCCGAATAGTCCTCCAAATATCCGTCTATTGGAGAGGTAGCCTCCACTTTGAACAAACCAAAGAAAACCCTTGCCCTAGCTATAACCTGACCCTTCTTTATGCTTTCCCCTTTCTTTACAATTAGGGCATTTTTTAACTCGGAAGGGGAGATCCCAAGCTCCCCCGCTAAGTTCTTGGGATGCACGGGTCCCGGAAGCAAGGCCCTTGCAACCACATCTTCCGCCTTCACCCTATCGCCCTTATTTACCAAAACGTCCCCCCATAGGGGAAGTTTCCTCTCCTTCCTTATAACCGCCTTCTCGGATACCTTTAAACCGGGCGTGTACGCGTGCGCCATAACGCGTATTTTAAACCGGTTGCCCTTCTCCCAAAACCTCTTCCACGTTTTTGTATATAGCTTCCCTAACCTCCTCTATTCCTATCCTAGAGGTTGCAGGTTCAAAGAAGCCTATAACTATGAGCTTGGTTGCTGAGATCTCGTCCAATCCCCTGCTCATTAAGTAGAATAATTTTTCCGGATCTATCGGCCCCACCGTTGCACCATGCGTGGCCCTAACCTGGTTCGCCATTATCTCCAATCCCGGTATTGAATCCGCCCTCGCACCCGGATTTAAGAGCATGGCATGTTCCGAAAGATAGGCATCCGCAAATTGGGCTTCCCTCTCAATATCTATCAAACCGTACATAACCGCCCTTGAATAATCCTTCAAAACCGCCCTTATGCTTGATTCCCCTTTGGTGTAAGGTGCGGAAAAGTCAAGGTGGGTTGAAATATCAAAATGCTGTTCCCTATGCCCCAAAATAACCTGGACATCCTCTATTTGCGCCTCTTCCCCCAAGGGTTTTATCAGATGCTTAGACATAACGAACTTCCCACCGAACCATGCCCCCACAAGTTGGGATTTACTGTACCTTAAAGCTTTGACCGCCCTTTGGGAAAATACCACCGAACCGTAATCAAGGTTATCCAAGGCACCTATTTTTACATCCGCCCCCTCATCAACGAATGCCTCCACAACTTCCGTATAAAGTCCATTCCCCTCAACCGAGATCACCACCTCCCCCTTGCTCTCCCTCCTCGCTCTAAGGATAATATGCAAGTGTCCCCTACCTTTAATGTTTGCCTTTATATAAACGGGTTCTTCCGCCTTTACACCTTCCGGAAGATCCACCGTAAGGATCCTATCAAGCTTTGCATAATGCAAGGCTACGAACTTATGGGAATTTATGGGAATAAGCCCCCCTATTTCCCCCTCCTTTACAAAATCCACCTTAACCTTATCCGCCCCCTCAACTATAACCTCAATGTCCCCATCCGTTAAATATTCTTCCTCATTCCACCACTTTAAGGATGTGTATTTGCTTTCGGGAAGGGGCAAGCTCTTATAAATTTCCCAAGCGGTTTTGTTTATGTCTTCTATTCTCATAAGCATCCATTCTAAAGGGGAAATTTAAATCTTCACCCTTATAATACTCGCTTCTTGCCCCCATCGTCTAGCCAGGTCCAGGACGCGTGGTTCTCAGCCACGAAACCCGGGTTCAAATCCCGGTGGGGGCGTTTTGCTGGAAAAGATCCTAAAAGATTACGAAAGTTTCAGGGAAGAGATTGTAAGGGAAGGCTACCTGATCGGCGCGGGCTTGAAAGAAGAGCCTGAGTACGAAAAGATATTCTCCAAGTACGCATACTTATTTGACTTGAAAACTATAGGGGATGTGATAAAGGAAAAGAACCAACTTCCGGAGGATGCGCCTTCGGAGGACTTTGAGGCTTACGACAGAATAATCTTCACCCTCCTTGAAGGTTATATCTCCGGGAGATTGGCTAGCCTATACACCGAGATGCAGAAGGTTGAACTTTCAAGGGAAATAGACGGGATCCCCTTCCGGATGATAAACAACATACTGGAAAGGGAGGAAAATAGGGAAAAAAGGAGAAATTTGAGTGAGAAAGCAAAACCTATAATTGAGGAGCTTACGCAACATAAACTGAAAATAGCGAGGGAAGCCCTTAATATAGCGAGGAAGGAGTTCGGATATCCTAACTTGCTTTCATATTGGTCCGCATCATTAATGGAGGATGTGGTGGGGTACTCAAGGAGGATGGAGGAGTTCTTGAAAAGGACGGAAGAGGAATATAGGGATCTTGCGGGGGAAATCTTTGAGGGATATTTGGGACTAAGGTTGGGGGAGGTTGAGAACTTTGATATCCCGTTCTTGATGTCCGGCGTTAAGTTCTCGGATTTTAGGGTGGATGATCCCCTTGGAATATTAAAGAAAACTTTAAATTTTATGGGCTTAAACCTTGACGAACTCAAAAACCTACATATAGACCACGAATTCAGGCCAAAGAAATCCCCAAGGGCGTTTTGCGCCCCCATAAGGGTACCGGATGAGGTCGTTGTAGTTGTCAAACCTTCCGGTTCCTTTAGCGACATATCCGTACTTTTCCACGAGATGGGGCATGCCTTACACTTCTCAAATACCGCAAAGGATCTTCCCGCGGTTTACAGGTTAATGGGAAGGAGTGGAACATCCGAAATTTTTGCCTTTAATTTCCAATATATAGCGGATTCGGAGGGGTGGGTTAGGGAGTTTTTCGGAAAGAATGGGGAATTTTTGAGGTACAGGAGGTTTGCTTACCTTTATCTCAGGAGGAGATACGCTGCCAAGGTAATATACGAGACAAAGCTCTTTTCGGGCGATAACTGGGAGGATATCGGTCCAAATCTTTACTCAGAGATTTTAACTTCCGCCACGGGTGTCTTCCATCCACCATACAACTACTTTTGGGATTTGGATTTTGGTTTTTATAGCGTGGATTATTCGCAAGCTTGGGAAGCGGAGGAAAACCTTAGAGAATACTTGAAGCACGAGTTCGGGGATGATTGGTACTTTAACGGGCAAAGTGGGGAATTTTTGAAGGAGCTTTGGAGGACGGGTCTAAAGTTTCCCCCATTAAAGCTTATTTCAAAGCTGAGGTTTTAGTTTCTTTTCCCCTCAAAAAATTCTCTTAAGAGTTTTTCCACCTTATCTCCGAAGGGTCCCTTCCTTACAATCACCCTATGGTTCAACCTAAGGTCAAGGGGTATCTGATATAAAGAGTACGTACCGCCGAACTTTTCGTTAGGTACAGAAAACACTATTTCCCTTATCCTCGCCAAAACTATAGCACCACTACACATAACGCACGGTTCAAGGGTAACATATAGGGTGGAATCCCTTACATCCTCCGGATCCGCCTTTAGAATTGCTAAAATTTCCGCGTGAAAAAGGGGGTTCTTTGATGTTAAATTGTGAGCCTTTGATATTAACCTATCTCCTTTGACGAGGACAGCCCCAACGGGAACCTCTCCCTTCCTAAACGCCCTCTCCGCTTCGCATATTGCCAAACCCATCCAAAACTCATCCACCCGTATTTTCCGCCTTAACTATCCTGTACCTGTAAATGCTTGAAAGCCTCACCGCCTTATCGTACGTGATCCAATAGAATGTATCTTTTTTAACCGTCCCCGTCAAAAACCTTTTGTCTCCAAAATCAACCGAATAAACCAAATTCCCATCGTAAAGGTACCTTATGTCCTTCAGCGTCAAAACCCACATCGTATCTCCCTTTGTCCCCACGGAAACCACCCTGTTGTTTATCACCGCCTTTCCTGGACCTGTGGGGATCATCTGTGGTTCCCCAAAACCCACCTTCCTTACAAGGTTCCCAGTATTCAGGTCGTATATCTCCAATGTATCCAATGCTTCGGAGAGGGAGTAAACCTTATCCTTTATCACCGCTACGAACTTCTTGAAGTTATATCTCCCCGAATATTTTTTAAATTCCTCGTAATATTCTTTTAGGTTCTTGAACTTTGGGGCGGAATTTATAAGCTCCCCCGTTTTTGAGCAAACTCCAAAGTAAAGATGGGGAGATACAGGCTTTCCAACAAAGGCATCATTAAGGGCAACAAAGGTGTACCAATCCGTATAAACCGTATCCGGAATATCAACGGAAGTTACGTTCTCCCCATTTACAACCTTTAAGATCTTAAAATCCCTGGCAGGTCCCCTCCTCGTTGTTTTCTGCTCCTCAACGAAAACCCATATTCCACCCTCAGGATCCGGTGCTATATCCCTGACCTGCCTGCCCGTTATACTGTACTCCCAAACCTTTTGACCTACAGGCATACTTATTGCAAGGAGCCTAAATTCACCTACGTTTCCCCCTCCCGCCATCAAAACCACCATCTCGTTGGGTTTTTTCTCGTCAAAAACCACCTTCAGGGGGAAAAAGCCCCTCATATACTCCGAGGGTTCCGGTATGTTCATAAAGTCCGTGGGAGCCTGCGGTGCGCATCCGAAATATAACCCAAGCGTAATAAACAAAATCTTACGCATTACGAATATTATAAACCTGTTCAACTTTAAAATCCCCAAGCCTTGAAGGTGGTTGATATCAAAGGGGTTTCAAAGTTTTACGGAGATTACGAAATTTTGAGGGATGTTTCCCTCACCGTCAATAAGGGGGATTTTGTGGTGATATACGGCGAGGTTGGGGCGGGAAAAAGTACATTACTTAAACTCGTTTATTTCCAGGATTTCCCGGACAAAGGTTCCGTTGAGGTTCTATCCCTTAGCTCGGATTTGGCGAGGAAGAGGAAGGGTAAGGTCCAAGAGGTTAGGAAAAGGATCGGTATTATCACGCAGGAGCCCATTTTCATCAACGAGATGAACTGTCTTGAAAATATAATTCTCGTTTTGGAAGCTTTGGGTTTCAACAGAAAGATAGCTGAAAATAGGGCCATAGAGGCACTTGATAGGGTTGGTATGTTAAGTTATGCAAAGAAGTTCCCTTACGAACTCTCCGCGGGTCAAAGGCAGAAAGTATCAATAGCAAGGGCGATAGCGAAGGACCCAGTTTTGCTTATCGCCGACGACCCAACCTTAGGCCTTGACGACAGATCCTCTTACGAGATTGAGCAACTGATATTATCCCTAAACGAGATGGGTACTACGGTAATTTGGGGGGCAAACAGGGTTCCCCAGAACGCGATGAAAGTATCAAGGATCTATCGCCTGAAGGATGGCATATTGGAAGAAGTTAGGTAGTTTATTTTTCTTGATCTTCCTTTCTTGCTCCGACTTTGTTATGAGCGTAAGGTGTAGGGAGGTTGATACGCTTAGGGTTCTTGAGGGGGATATAATCAGGTTGAAAGATAGGTGTTTCTTCGTTGAAATAGATAAGGGGGCGAATATAAAGGATCTGGAGGTTGACATTGGGAAGATAATAAATTATGGAAAGGTCGGTGAGATGGTTTTAGGTGTTGGTGAGGTTGAAAATAGGGGGGAAATAAGGAGTGCAGAGGTGGGAACGGGAAAGTTTAAAAACTTCGGGCAAATTGATAGCCTTGAATTGGGGATGGGGGAACTGGAGAATAGGGGTTTTATTAAGTTTGCGGATTTGGGAATTGGAAGAGCCCTAAATTATGGTAAAATGATAAAATTATCCATTGGTGTTGGTAGGGGGGAAAATAAGGGTTCTTTGGATTCTTTGAATGTGGGTTTGAAGTTTTAAAATCCCAGCTCAAGCTCCCTAATGAAGGCTAGGTTTTCCCTCCAATCCTTCTTAACCTTCACCCAAAGCTCCAAATATACCTTCTTCCCCAATATTGCTTCTATTTCCTTCCTCGCCTCCGTACCCACCCTTTTAAGGGCTTGCCCCCCCTTACCTATCAGTATCCCCTTCTGGGACTCCCTCTCTACGAATATCACCGCCCTAATGTAAATCGGATCCCCCTCCCTAAACTCCTCAACCTTCACCGCGATGGAGTAAGGTATCTCCTGCCTATAATGCAGGAAGATCTTTTCCCTGATTATCTCCGCAACTATAAAACGTAAGGGTTTGTCCGTAAGCTGATCCGTAGGGTAAAAGGGTTCCCCTTCGGGTAGGTGCTTCTTTATCTCTTCAAGTAGTATGTCAAGCCCGTCATTCTTTAGGGCGCTTATAGGAACGTATGCGGAGAAATCGTAGAGTTTTGAGTACGCATCCATTATCGGAAGTAGGGCGTTTTTATGAACGGTATCTATCTTGTTAATTGCCAAAATTACTGGAGTTTTCTTTTCTTTTGTTGTTTCCTTGATCTTTTCCGCTATATCCTCCTCCAATTCCGTTGGCATAACGGGTTCAACCACCCAAACCACTACATCCGCATCTCTTATTGACTCCACCGCTTCCTTTATCATATAATTATGCAGGGCATACATGCTCTTCTTGAAGATCCCTGGGGTATCAAGGAGGAGAATTTGTGCATCCTCCTCGTTTATTATCCCAAGGATCTTGTACCTTGTGGTTTGGGGTTTTGGACTTACGGCCGCGAGCTTGAACTTCAAAAGGGTATTCACCAAAGTAGATTTTCCAACGTTTGGCCTACCTATTACCGCAACGTATCCCACCTTCACAGTTTCAAAATTCTACGGTTGTATAAAGTATCCTTTAAGCTCCTTTTGTAGCCACTTTGTGGGAAAACCCCCCGTCGTATCCCTTAAATCTATCTCCAACCTCCTCCCTATCCCTTTATACGGGATCCAGAAGAAATATGATGGGAGCTTTAAAGTGGCTCCGCTTCCTAGCCCGTCCGCATAAACCACCTTTACATTTAACTCGTACTTTACCCTCTGGGCGCACATACCCATTATTGCGATCGTATCGTTTAAAACCTCAGCGTGAAGTTTGTAAGCTATCGTGTCTGCTTGGGAACCCCCAATATAGTTTGCTGGAGGAAGGGTATCCCAAGGTGTATCCCACCTCAACGGGTATATTAGCGGATATATGCCAAAGGGAGCCTTGAGGTCTATGGGTATTACGGTGGTATCCGTCGGGGGCTTAAAGTTGTATTTGATGTTCAATATTACGGAATCACCCCTGATGAATACAAAAAAGGTATCCTCGTAGCCGTTGTAAGGTCCCCCGTAATACCTATTTATCCACGTGCTGTCATTTACAACCCTTGTTGTCTCCGCCCATGTGGTTATCGTGTCCCTAACTCCCGTGGTATCGCCGTTTAAAGATGAGCCTTTTATCACCTCGTAAGCCCACCAGGAGCCTGGCGTGTTAGGGAAATATCCGGACCTACCGTTGTCCGGACAATATTCTGTAATTGGCGTTGAACAGGTGTCGCATTGGGGGGGATTGCTATCAAGGGGGGGAAGGGGTTTTGTGCAAGATTGAATTACGATAAAAAGGGTAAAAGATCCTAAAACAGCTAACCTCCACATCCTTCAATTTTAAGGTAGAAACAGCATTCCGAAGATCTCGTTAAGGAGCTTCAAATTTTCGTAAAATTTCCCGTAAGATGGTAGCCATTTTAGGAAGTTTTCGTCCCCCTCAGGCAGGGAAATCCCAAGGACATCAGCCCTTATCCCCTCCCTCCTTAATATTTTCTTTATCCTCCTTATGTGATAATCGGAGCTAACAATCACGAGCTTTCCCTTTAAACCCCTTAAAAACTTCACGTTTTCGTAAGTGTTCCTACTTAGGGAATCGTAAATTGAGACTTGGCACCCCAAGATTTTTGCGACTTCCCCCATAAATTTCGCCTCCCTTTTGTATCCTGAAACCACGAGAGGGCACCCGAGATCCCTTGAGATCCTGCAACCCTCCATAACCCTCCTAATACCCTCATCCGATACCCCCGCTCCAAATACCACAACATAAGAACACCCCCTTACCTCGTCTCCCCTTTCAAAAACTGCGGGTTTTAATATTATCGTACCCACTTCGCTTGATAGGATAAATAGGAAGATGGCTGAGGCTATTCCCAGAATAAAACCCGATTTCTTCCTTGAAAGGAAAGCCAAAAAAATAAGGATCAATACGAATATTCCGGGGGGAAAGAAAAGGGCCTTTAGGGTTTTGTAGAAGAAGAATCCCATTCGTAAAGATTTAAAACCTCAAGGGCTATTTCCCTGAAAATCGGTGCCGCTGCCAAACCCCCAGTTCTAAAATTCTCCGGCTCATCCACGAGGACGTAAATTATATACTTCGGATTTTCCACAGGAAAAAACCCTATGAATGATGCCAAGGTTTTATCCTCGCTGTATCTTCTGGTTTTTGGATCTATCTTTTGGGCGGTTCCCGTTTTCCCAGCCACCTTTATACCCTCTATCTTTGCCATCCTACCCGTACCGCTATCTACAACGGCAGTCAAAAGATCCTTTAAAACCTTAAAAGTCTCCTTCCTTGCTATCACCCTTGATGGGTTTGTTCTTGGAGTATCACTCCTTAAGAGCGTGGGATATACGTATTTCCCATCGTTCGCTATGGCGATATAAGCCCTGAGGACCTGTATGGGATTTACTAAGATACCTTGACCTATTGCGACGTTTGCCAGTTTTATCCTCCTCCACTTTGAGGGTTTTTCAAGCTTAGGTATATCCTCATATAGCCCTATATCCGCCCCCTCCCCAAAGCCGTAAAGTAAAGCCCTTCTGTAAAGCCCATTCTTTGAAATACTGTCCATCATTAAGGCAAGTTTTGACGCGCATGCGTTTGAAGACTTAACCACCGCCCAAAACCAGCTATCCTTATCCCCAAGTGGGATCACATCCTTTATTGTTATTCCATCTATGATGATGTATCCCTTGTTTTCCCCGCACCTTTCATCAAGGTTTAAACCCCTTTCCAAAGCCTCGGTATATACCACTATTTTGAAGGTTGAACCCGGTTCGTAAAGGAGGATCCTGTCGGAGTACATTGAACCCAATGAGGTCATGGCGAGGATCTCTCCCGTATTCACTTTCCCCACAATCGCCAAAGCTCCCTTTGCGTTTAAACTTGAAACCCAATTCTTCAATATCCCATAAACCCTCCTCTGAAGGACCCCATCAATTGAAAGTACTATATCCTTCCCATCCGCCCTTTCCTCCCTAAGGTTAAATATGCTTCTCGGTGCGAGAAATACCCTACCATCCGCATATCTTAGAAATTTAATTTCCGTGGTTTTTGGCGCTAGGATGCTGTCAAAAGCATACTCAACCCCAGAAAATCCGTATATTCCGTCGGTTTTCCCTATTAACCTCGCGCATGGCTCCCCGCAGGGTAGGTACCTCTTATTAAACTGTAAAGATTTAAAAACCCCATTCACTTTTATTTTATCCCAGAGGAAGGGTGAAAGCCCCGTTATCCTCTCCCCCACCTTAAACCTGTTTATGTTTATCCCGAACCTTGAGAGAAGAACGGAATCCTTAAAACTCAACGTATCTATAACCTGTAAGGTTAACCCCTCGCCGGTGAAAGCCAAGGGCCTTCCGAACCTATCGTATATCGTCCCCCTCTTCCCTGGCACCTTAACCGTTAAAACATGCTGTTTCTCCGATAAGGTCCTGTAAGGTTCGGGTTTTGATAGGATAAAGTAGAAGTGATAAGATAGGGCTATGAGGGGAAGGGAGATTAAAAGAAGCTTTGCAATCAGGAAATTCCTCAACATCAGGGGTTAAAATCTTCGGTTATAACGGTTATAAGCGCCTTCTTTC
>LBFQ01000028.1:0-4562 GCA_000980735.1 Candidatus Caldipriscus sp. T1.2 | reverse complement strand
TATGGCGTGCCACCATACCCCCAAATTCAAACTCTCCGCAGTTTTCATTATTTTTTCCAGCTCCTCGTCGGATTTTAATAGTTTTCCGTTTCCCCCATCCGTATATCCCCTTGAGAAGGCAGCGGTCCTTGCCCCAACGGATCCATCCAAAAAATCCTTTATTCCAACAACCCTGAAATTCTCACTCTCGTACTTTATAATTTCCTTTGCCTCATCAATTTGATTGAAATAAACCGCCACCCTCCACCTAATTTTCAACATCCCCGCCCTATCCATCTCAACGAGCTTCCTGAGGTATCTTATTGATGCATTTTCCCCAACCACCCATATACCCATAGATATAAGTAGCTCCTCCGCCCTCATTATCGCATCCTCTATCTCCTCCTCACCCGGTGGAAAGTACTTTGATAGGGATAAGGGTAGATCCTCAACCGCTAAACCAGTTTCCTCGTTTAGGTTTGGGATCTCCCCGAACCTTTCCTTGAGAATTTTTATTGCGCTCGTGTTTAAAACCGCCTTGTGCCCGCAAACCCTCCTTACAACGAGTGGCCTTTCCGTGATCCGGTCCAGATCCTCCCTCGTCAAGCTCCTTTCCCACTTTGAATCGTCAAAACCTTCCATTATTATCACATTATGTGGGACTTTTTTAACGTTTTCCGCTATGAAATCTAAGGCGGATTTTAGGTCCCCTATACCGTCAAGCCTGGGCCTCGTGAGGCTGAGGGAGTAGGGAAGGTAATGGGCATGGGTATCCACAAAGGATGGGATGAGGATCCCCGGGATCTGCACCCTTTCGTTCGTAACCTCCACCTTCCTTATATAACCCCCCTCTATCTCCACCCTAACGTTTTTCAGAATTTTTCTTCCGATTAACGCCTTTGCGAATACCATTTTATCTCCTCAAGGGCTTCGGGATTTAAAAGGGAGGATGTATCCCCCAAGGGCTCACCCAAATAAGCGTTCCTTATCAACCTCCTCATAATCTTCGCGTTCCTCGTTTTTGGTAGGGATCTTACGAATATTATCTCCTTCGGGACAAAAGCCTTTCCCATCTCCTTAACAAAAAGCTCCTCTATCTCCCTCTTAACTTTCTCCTTATCCTCAACTTCTTCCTTCAAAACCGCAAAAACTACTATGCTTTGACCCTTAACCTCATCTGGTATTCCAATAGCCGCACTTTCCAAAACCTCAGGATGCCTGTTCGCTATAGCCTCTATCTCAGTGGGTCCTATTCTCTTTCCCGCCACCTTTATCGTATCATCCGCCCTACCAAGGATATACCAGAACCCATCCTCATCCACCAAAACCAGATCCCCATGATACCAAATACCCTCCCACTTGCTCCAGTAAGTCTCCAAGTATCTCTCCCTGTCCTTCCAGAAACCCCTCGTCATTCCCGGATTTAAATTCTTCACTCCCAGAAGGGCAACCTCCCCAATTACCTCTTTCCCTTCATCGTTTAACGCGACCGCATGAACTCCGGGAACTGGGGTATTGAAGGAGGTGGGTTTTATGGGCTTTATAACCACGCAACCCAGGATCCCACCCGAGATCTCCGTACCGCCAGAATAATTTATTATGGGTTTTTTACCCTTCAGGACGTTTTCAAACGTCCAATGCCAGGATTTCGGATCCCAAGGTTCCCCGGTTGAACCCACCATCCTCAAGTTTTCCATCCCATAATTCTTAACGCTTTCGTCGGACATAATAGACCTTATTAGTGTTGGGGTTATCCCGAGTATGGTTATACCGTGCCTTTCCACCATCCCCCAAAGCCTTGAGGGTTTCGGATAAGTCGGTATTCCCTCAAACATAAACATCGTTGAGGAGTTTATTAAGGAACCTCCTATGAGCCAAGGTCCCATCATCCAACCTATATCCGTCATCCAGGTTATTACGTCGTTCTCCTTTATGTCAAAAAGGTGAAACATATCCTGGGCGGCCTTTATCATAAATCCAGCGTGGGTATGTAAAGCCCCCTTTGGCCTCCCCGTCGTTCCAGAGGTATAAATGATCATAAAAGGATGCTCTGGATCAAAGGGTGGAGCCTTAAATTCATCGCTTGCCCTTTCTGTTAACTTTTGATAGTCCTCCTCAATACCCACAAGTTCAGTCTTATCCCTCCTAAGAACTATAACCTTCTTTAATGTCGGGATCTCCGCGTAAGTCTCCCTTAAAACCCCCAGCATATTCACCTTTTCCCCCTTCCTCCTTGAGAAATCCACCGTTATCACCGCCTTAGCCTCCGCATCCCTCAACCTCGTAATTATCGGATTTGGACCAAAGCCGGAAAATAGGGGTACAGCTATCGCCCCTATCCTTGAGATGGCAAGTAGGGATATGGCAGTTTCGGGTATGAAGGGTAGGAAGATTCCCACCGCATCCCCCTCCTTTATCCCAATATCCCTCAATACATTGGATATCCTATTAACTTCCCTCAAAAGATCGCCATAAGTGTATTTCCTCACCTCACCGTCCTCACCTTCCCATATTAGAGCCAACTTATCCGCAGGGTTCCTATCAAGGGCGTTATATGTCCAGTTAAGCTTACCACCCACAAACCACTCCGGCCAAGGTTTCCCTTCCGACGTATCCAAAACCCTATGATACTTCTCAAACCAAACGAAATTCACTTCATCAAAGAAGGAAGACCAAAACCACTCATAGTCGTAAAATGACCTTTGGAGAAATTCCCCATAATCCCCTATTCCGTGCTTCCTCATATGCTTATATACGTTTGAGTTTTCTATCCATTCATCGCTCGGCACCCACATAGCGAAAATTTTAACACCGACAAACTTCTCAACTAAAACTTTCCTTCCCATTGTTCTACCTTCGTTCGTCGATGTGGGGGGTGATGAGGTGGGAAAGGGAGGGGTTGAAAGGGTAGGATTCAAAAAATTCAATATTAATGAGCGTTCGTCGATCCCCCAGGGTTTTACCCCTAACCGGCGATAGATGGGTTTATAATGTCAATTAAAGAAGGACAAGGGCAGGGTTTATTACGTTCCTATAAGGGATTGGAACAACTTTCCCCCTTATAATACTCATCGACACCTTTTAAATATGATTTTAGATGGGAAGTTTAATGAGATTTTGAAGTTTTCAGAAAGAGTTTTTAGAATTGCTTTAAAACCAAACAATGAATGGGGCAAAAATGAAAACGAATTTATAAATGAAAATGTGAAACTTGAAGGAAATAAAAATAATTTAACTTCATTTTCTCAAAATCTCTTTAAACTTTATGCTTTGATTGAGGAAGAAATAAAGAAAAGGAGGTTCTAAGATGAATATTAATGAGAAAATTAATAAGAAAAAGGAATTTTTAGAACAACTCCAGTTGTTTACTAAGGAGTTGAATAACTATGTTTCTACACGAGATTCCCAATGGGTAATAAAGGGTTTTATTGATATTTTCAAAAATATTTACACTCTTACCGACGATACGAAGCTTATTTCCAAAGTTATTGAAATTCACCTATTACCTAAATTTTTGGAATTTGCTGATAAATATGGATATAAAATAATTTTTGCAGATAAGCAAAATTGGTATCCTGATATAACATTTATCTCTAAGAAAAGTGAGACAATAAAATTTGCCGTAGATTTGAAAACAACTTACATCACAAAATACAAAAATGGAAAACCTTATGAATGTAATGGTTTTACTCTTGGTTCTCATGGGACATATTTCGTCGATAGACAAAGTAAAAAGAATATACAGTTTCCTTATAGGGAGTATCTTGGACATTATGTGGTGGGGATTTTATACGAAAGGAACGATAAAATAAAAACTTATAAAAAAACAAAGTATAAAATTGAAGAATTAGAAAACATATCATCGGTAATTAAGAATCTTATAGTTTTTGCTCAGGAAAAATGGAGAATTGCCAGCGATAAAAGCGGAAGTGGGAACACTGCAAATATCGGCAGTGTAAAAAGAATTAAAGAATTATTAGAAGGTAAAGGTATATTTTGGCAATATTTTGGAGAAAATGGTGAAAAATGGTTTGATGAGTATTGGATGAATTATGGAAGAATCAAACTAAAAGATAATAAAGGTAAAGTGAAGACAATAACTTCTTTAGAGGAATTTTTGAGATTTAAAGGTGTAGATGTCAATAAAATGAGAAGGAGGAAGGTATGACGAAAAGAACGATATTTGTTCCACCTATAAAAATTCAAGGGATAAAAACAAAGTTGGTAGAGTGGATTATAGATCAAATAAACTTTGAAATTAAAGGAAAATGGATAGAACCATTTATGGGATCAGGAGTGGTTGGATTTAATATCCGACCTAAACGAGCAGTTTTTGCAGACAAAAACCCACATATAATTAATTTTTACAATGCTATTAAAAGGAAAGAAATTACTTCCAAAAAAGTAGAAATGTTTTTAAAGATTGAGGGGGAAAAATTACTCAAAAAAGGAGAAGAGTATTATTATGAAGTCAGAGATAGATTTAATAAGTACCAAGACCCATTGGATTTTCTTTTTCTTAATAGGTCTTGTTTCAATGGTATAATACGTTTCAATAGCAAAGGAGAATTTAATACACCATT
>LBFQ01000027.1:22472-28167 GCA_000980735.1 Candidatus Caldipriscus sp. T1.2 | reverse complement strand
TAACGCCCGGTCCCCTATCAAATATGGGACCTGCTATAAGCTCAATAATCTCCGAGATCCTCACGAACAAAGTGGTAAAATTCGTTGGGAACTTTGAACCTGTTAAAATAGACAAGGATGCCAAGAAGGTAGTTTCCAAGGACGGAAGGGAGCTGGAATACGACCTGTTGATAATGACTCCTCCCCACAAACCAAGCACGGTGGTTGCAAAAAGTGAGCTTACGGGTCCGAAGGGCTTCCCTCCCGTCGATCCCCTTACTTTCCGCTCAAAGAAGTTCGACAACGTATTCATAATAGGGGATGTCGTAAACCCAGCCATAAACCTTCCTCCCGCGGGTGTTGTTGCGCACTTTCAGGCGGAGTTCGTATCCAGCGAGATAGCGTCGGAGATAAAGGGGGCTTACGTGGGTGAGAGTTTCTCTCCAGTAGCTATGTGTATTATGGACTTCGGGGATGATGCGGTCCTTCCAATGTGTGAATTCTCAAAGTTTTATGTGGATCTTTCTGGTCCCCCAAGTTGTGGAATAATGGGACGCGGAAAGGGTGTTAGGTTGTTAAAGATGGCCTTCGAGGCCATGTGGTTTGGAAGTTATTTGACAAAATAAAGGAGGTGGAAAATGATGGAGGCAAAAAGGGCGGAAGCCTTAGAAAGGCTGTTGGATGTTGCGGTTAAGCTTCACGAGAATGGAACGTTGGATCTCCTTGAGAATCTAAGCGAAGTTTCCTCAGAGGCTCTATCCTATTTAACCGACCCAAAGGTCCTTAGAATCTGGGCAAACATCGCTTACTTTTTACATTTCCTTGAGCTTATGGATCCCACAATAATTTCCGTTATGGGGAACAACTTCATAAAGGCTACGGGAGAAATTATGACACCAGAAACCTTCAAAAACCCTCCAAAGGTTGGGATCTCGGGTATAATAAAGGAACTTGGGGATCCCGACGTTCAAAGGGCGCTCGGCTTCATTTTCCTTATGTTAAAAGCTTTGGGAAGAAGTATAGATACATCCGGTAAACAACTCACCGCCCTTATGGAACAAATGGAGAAACAGTTTGAGATGATGAGGAAACAGCGCGAGGAAATGGGAATATAAAAGAAGGGGGGCCTTGAGGCCCCCCTATTTTTTATTTCTCCAGCTTTATTATGTCTTGGATTTTTAAGCCAGGTTTTGCATCCTTGAAGGCGGAACCCGTTATTTTCTTTTCAAGTCTCTTTTTCACGAGATCATAAGCCTCATCGGGCAAAGGCACATAACCCACCTCTTTTACGCTCTCCTTAGCTACCTTGAGGTAATAATCTACGAACTTCTTAACATAGGGCTTCTTTTCGTAGGACTCCTTGTTTACATATATGAAAAGGGGCCTCGAGAGGGGTTGATATGTTCCGTTTATGACGTTTTCGTATGAGGGTGCAACGGGTCCGTTTCCGTTATCTATGGGAACCGCCTTGAGCTTATCCTTGTTTGCCTCGTAATACGCGAAACCGAAATAACCCAACGCGTACTTGTCGTTCGCCACCCCCTGAACCAGGACGTTATCATCCTCGGAAGAGACGTAATCACCCCTGCTTGCCTTTTCCTTTCCCACTATCGCTTCTGTGAAGTAATCAAAGGTTCCGGAATCCACACCCGCGCCGTAGAGGTTTAAGGGGGCGTCGGGCCAGTTAGGCCTTATCTGGTTCCACTTTGTTATCTTACCCTGAGCTTCCGGCTCCCATATCTTCTTTAGCTCCTGTACGGTTAAATGATCCACCCAGTTATTCTGGGGATTAACCACCACCGTCAAAGCATCGTAAGCTATGGGAAGCTCTATGAACTCTATACCGTTTTCCTTGCAAACTTCTATCTCTTTATCCTTTATGGGCCTTGAGGCGTTGTTTATGTCCGTTTCACCCCTGCAAAACTTCTTGAAACCTCCACCCGTTCCGGATATTCCCACGGTTACCTTTATGTTCGGGTTTTCCTTTTGGAATTTGTCCGCGACCGCTTCCGTTATGGGATATACCGTTGATGATCCATCCACGATCACCGTCCCCCCTTCCTTCTTGGGGGCGCAAGATACCATTAAAACAAGGAGCGCAAAAATTCCCCTTTTCATATTCCCACCTCCTTAAAACCTATAAAATAAAGTAAGCCTTGAGATTACCGTGGGTTTCACGTTCGGCTGGTCAGATTTTATTACCTCTACGTTCGGGGAAACTATTATGTTTTTTGCTGGGTAATACTCAAGGGCAACGAGCCCGAAGTGGAAGGATGTATCGGAAGGAAAATATACATAACTCTGCCTTAAAACATCCCTATTTTTGTCAAGGCTCCTGTCGTACCTAAGAACGAGCCCAAAATTATCCATAAACTTCGATCTGAGGAAAACGCCCGCAACCCTTATATTATCCCACCTATTGGGATCTCTCAATCCACCTTGTATGCGCTGTTGGGCATATAGGACACCGAAACCCAAATCCTTGCCGTCGTACCCAAGGAATATATGCCCCAGAATCTTGTCTTTCGAGCTGTCCCTATCCCACCAATCTCCATAAAGTTCAATCACAAAATCGCTGTAGGGTTTTACCGAGAGGCTCGCCATACCCTTCTTATTCCTGTTGTACTCCGACCTTTCTCCTTCGCCGTTCCCAAAGGATAGGTAGTACTTCAAGATCCCGAACCTCCCTTCCAATCCTACCCCTATCTCCCTCGTTGGTGCGAGCCTGTAAAGGTCCTCAGGTGTCTTCTCAAGGTACCTCTTTCCCCAAACCTTCTCAACCACCGAATACGTAGGAGCGGGAATTATTCCCATAAGGAGCGCCTGATCGTAAAACTTATATTTCAGATACGCGTCCTTTACGAAAGGTACCAAAGTGGCGGATTTACTCTGATCAAAACCGTAGGGCGAGTTCATCTCAAAGTTTATTACACTCGAGAAGTTATCCGCTATGTCCACCTTGAAGGTTAGGAATATTCGCCTGATCCAGAAACCGCTTTGGTATTGGACGTTCGCGGTATCCTGCGCGGAGGTGAAGTGGTAGTAATCCCCAAACATTAACCCTTCCACCTTTACCCCTCCCCCTAAGAGGAGCCCTGGGAGAGTAGCGAGGGCGCCGATATAAACGTACCTTTTCATAGGTGAGTATTCTAAATGGGTCAAAAGTCATAAAGCCTTTGAGAAACCTGTGAAACATCAGCCTTAAAATTTCCGAAAATGTGGAAGGTTTTGGTGTTTCTTCTTTTATTTTTATCCTGCGGTGAAAAGGGGGAAATTAGGGAGAAGGTGAAGCCTGGGGCGGATAGCGTTGAGGTTGTATCAACGGATAATGGTAGGAAGATGTGGATAATGAAGGCGAAAAAGGTGGTGGAAAAGGGGGATACGTTGGTGGGTTTTGGCGTTAGCATAACGTTCTTTTCGGGTGATAAACCATCTTCCCAGCTATGGGCGGACAGCGGAAAGTACGATCAGGTTTCTGGCAACGTGAGCGCATACGGAGAGGTGTATGTTATATCCTCCGACAGTACGGAGCTGTGGACGGGGTCTTTACATTGGGATAAAAAGAGGAAGGTTATATGGACGGACGATCCCGTGAAGATAAGGCAGAGGGATAGGGTACTTTATGGAAGGGGGCTTGAAACGGATGAGGAAATATCTTACATAAAGTTCAAATCCCCCGTTAGGGGAGAGGGTGAGCGTTTGGAATGATTTTCAATGTTATAATTCTATGCTTGTACCTGCCCGTAATAAAGCTAAGTGATGTTTGGAAATCTTATAAAGTTGGGGAAACAAAAATTGATGTTCTTAAGGGGGTGAATTTGAGGGTTGTGCCGGGGGAGATGGTGGGGATTTTTGGACCCTCAGGCTCGGGGAAAACTACCCTTTTGAACATAATTTCAACTTTAGATTTTGCGGACAGGGGTTTTGTTGAGGTTATGGAGAACGAAATATCACCCGAAAAATTCACTTACGATAAGCTTGCGGAATTTCGCAGAAAACATATAGCTATAATCTTCCAGTCCCATAACCTTATGCCCGAGATGAATGCCTTTGAAAACGTATATTTCCCCCTGCTATTGAAGGGGTACTCACCGAAAAGGGCGAAAAAAAGGGCGGAGGATGTCTTAGAGGCGGTGGAAATAGGTAAAGATAAGATGTTCAAGAATATCCAGCTCCTTTCGGGAGGGGAGAGGCAGAGGGTAGCGGTCGCAAGGGCCTTAGCTATGGATGTGGATATATTCGTTTGCGATGAACCCACATCCGAGCTGGATAGAAAAAATGCTATGAATTTGATGCATATAATGAACAATCTTAGGGTGATAGGGAAGACGTTTGTAATAGCAACGCATGATGAGAGGCTTTTGGAGTTCTTTACATCCGTTTATAGGCTTGAGGATGGGGTTTTGATAAAGATGGAAAAAAAGGAGGTATGAGATGGAAAAGCTTGTAAATATTTTGGCGTCTATGTCTTCGGAGGTACAGGGTTTCGTCGCAGGCGCGGTGGTGGATAAGGAGGAGGGGCTGACGATAGCGGAGTATAAATCGGATCCGAACTTTGAGGTTGCGATAACCGCGGCTTACAGCGTTGAGCTCTTAAGGGCTCAAAGGAGGGCAATGGAGGCCATGGGAGAATCCGAGGATAAGGTTGAGATCTTCTCCTTCACCCCAAAATACATCTTTATATCAAAGATCATAAACAACACGCCCTTCTATATGCACATAGTCCTCAAGAGGGAGAAGGTGATTTTGGGATTGGTTTTTGCGTACATAAAGAAATACGAAAACCTTTTGGATAAGGCTATAAAGGAGTGGCAATCCTTATAAGACGTGCGCGGAAAGTTTTACGGGATAACGGATATAGGAAGGGTAAGGAACAAAAACGAAGACGCCTACGTAATAAATCCATTTACGGGGTTATTTGCCATAGCGGACGGGCTTGGGGGTAGAAAGGCGGGGGATTTTGCCTCAAATTACGCGCTGGAAATTTTGGATTTGGAGCTTCAGAAAACCCTAAAAACCGAAAGGAATCCCAAGATAGCCCTTTTAAAAGCTTTTTTAAACACTTCTTCCGCGGTTTTCCAAAAAACAACCTCTTCCTTAGAACTGAAAGGGGCTATGACCACATTAACCGCTCTGCTTCTTGCAGGATCAAAGTGGTATATAGCCCACGTTGGAGATACGAGGGCTTACCTTTTGAGGGGGAAACACCTTTATCTATTAACCGAAGATGACACAAAGGCCCAACTTATGGTTAAACAAAAACTTATAAAACCCCATGAGGCATTAAATCACCCGGCAAGGAACATTTTGGTTAGGGCTTTGGGCTCAAAACCCTTAGTAAAGCCTCATATGTACGAAGGGTACATATCAAAGGGGGATAAGTTCCTATTAGCATCCGACGGACTTTACTCTTACTTTTCCTTCCGCGAGTTATTTGATTACATAAGAAAATATGAACCAAAACCCCTCCTTGAGAAGCTTAGGGATATTGCCAACGAGAGGGGAGGGGAGGACAACCTCACAGCGGTAGCGGTCGAAATAACAGATGCACCATTATATTCTACCCTTTTGGCGCACTTTCAGTCCTTTACCTTCAGGAGGTTAATATGAACCTTTTAGGGAAAACCATAGGGGGGAAATATAAAGTTCTGGAACAGATAGGCTCCGGCGGTATGGCGGTAGTTTATAGGGGGGAACACATCTACCTTAAAAAACC
>LBFQ01000027.1:18879-22452 GCA_000980735.1 Candidatus Caldipriscus sp. T1.2 | reverse complement strand
GACTCTAGAGGATCCCCTAGTTAAGATCTTTGACTTTGGGGATGAGGATGGTTTGCTTTACCTTGTTATGCAGTTTATTGATGGTGATACCCTTGAGAGGATCTTAAGATATAGGGGTAAGCTTTCCTTACGGGAAGCCATAAATATAACCCTTCAAGTTCTCTCCGCCCTTCAGTACGCCCATGATAAGGGTTTAGTGCACAGGGATATAAAACCTGGAAACGTAATGATCAACAAAGAGAGGAGGGCATACCTTTTGGATTTCGGTATAGCAGTTTTGGGTGGGATGGGTGGTGGGGAAAAAACCGCAGCGGGAACGCCTGAATATATGGCACCCGAGCAGTTTAGGGGAAGGGTGGACAGGAGGTCTGACCTTTACTCCGTGGGGGTTATGCTTTACGAGATGTTGACGGGGGAAACACCCTTTCAAGACGCGAAGGATATATACGAATTACAACACAGGATCTTACGCGATCCCATACCCCCCACCGGAATAGATCCAGAAATAGATGCCATTCTTGAAAAGGCCCTTTCCAAACTCCCTTCCCAAAGATTTCAAAGTGCCAAAGAATTCGCCGATGCCCTTTTGTCTTTGGAAGAAGCTAAAGGTATAGAGTACAATTTGAGGGTAAAGACCGAAACATCCATACCCGTTGAAAATACGGAAGGTAAGGTGGAGGAGAAGGAGTCTGGGATGAGGAAAATAACACAATTTGTCCCTCTTCCCGAAGAGGAGGAGTTTGAGATAGAGGATAAGGGTTTTCCTTGGAGGCTCTTTATAATTTTGGTGGTTTTGGGAATCCTGATATTTGGCGGGGCGCTCGGTATCCTATGGTACATTTTACATAAATGAGGTGTTTAGGGTACGATGTTTGGGAGTGGGCGGAGCTGGTTTCGGGGATTTTGGGAATATCAAAGGCAAGGGTGTTGGTTGGGGATGTTAAGGTAAAGGAGCTTTGGAAGGTTTTTGAGGAGGTTTTGAAATACCCTAGGGGGTACCCTGTGCAGTATATATTGAGGAAAGCGGTTTTTTACGGTTTTGAATTTTATGTGGAGGAAGGTGTATTTATCCCAAGATCCGATACGGAAAAGATAGTTGATATAGTATTAAAATTGGCTCCGGGAAATGGAAAGGTACTTGATCTATGTACGGGTAGCGGTGTTATAGGTATAACATTAAAACTCTTGAGGCCAGATCTTAAAGTTTTTCTGAGCGATAAAGATAAGAAGGCTTTGAAAGTGGCGAAATTAAACTCCGAAAGGTTAGGGGCGGATGTTTTTATAGTTGGATGTGACCTTTTGGACTGTTTTAAAGGGAAGTTTGATATTGTGGTATCAAACCCACCCTATATCCCAGTTAAGGATGTGGGGAAATATGACAAGAAGGTCATTTTTGAGGCTAAGGATGCTTTGGTTGGGGGAGATACGGGGTTTGAGATAACGCAAAGGATAATTGAGAATGTGATTAAGGTTTTGGGGGATGGTGGTTATCTTATTTTGGAAACGGATCCCCAACATTTCTCTAAATTCCCACCAAAAACTAAGTTTATTGACAGGTTCGCGATATTAAACTACGAAACCCTTAAAATGAGTAATCAACACCCAAGATAATTTTCGCCCATCCGTTAAACGCATCACCATTAACTTCAAAGAAGGTTTTCGCGTTCCTGAGGATGTAATAGGAGATCCTTCCAGCGGGTCTTAGCATCCTTTGAGAATAATAGTAAGAATCCTTCGGCGAATCCACATAGTTGAAAAGGATTGATAAAACGACCTTTTCACTTATTGGGTTATCTATCCCCAAAAATCCGCCATAAAAGATATTCTTCCTGTCCTTAATGTCTTTACCATCCCATCCGGTCATAAGTTGGGCGAATGGATAGAAGGAGCCGAACTCACCCCTCCAATCAAACCCAAACCTGTAAATCTGCGTATATGGCTCAGCATCTTCCCCCCATAGGAAGAAAATCCCACTTTCAAAGGGTAAGGGTACCCTACCAAAATACCACTTTTGGGTGTTATTATCAAAGAAGCCCCCTTCCGCGGGTCCTATACCGTTTCCATTTACAATACCCAGGTCAAAGAATGGAGTACCTAAAATCATACCCCTATGGTAGGTTAGAGGATAGGGATTTAGTTTGAAGATATAAAAGTCCGCATCCGTTAGCCTTGTCTCCCTCAAAAACATCAGGTCCGCTATCTGAAATTGCCCTATGGTAATGGAAATGGGTAAGTCAAAAATGTTATGGAGATCCACCCACGCGTCTTCAAAGAAAGGTGCCTCACCCTTTTCAAATATTATGTAGGAATAGAAGCTTAGATTTTTCCCAAGTGCTCCCCCGAAAAAGAGCTTTGCAAAGAAGGGACTTTGGAGATCGGAGAAAACTTTTTTATCATCCTTGCTGTATTGGGCGACAAGGTTTTGAACCAACCTAAACGCAAGGGGAGGTTGTTTGAAAAGCTTTAAATTCTCGTCAGGAACCTCGATATTTACCTCCTCCTGTTTCCCCTGGAAGTAATAACCGTTTTCTGCGAATTGATTGCCAAATCGGTTGAGCTTGGGGTACGCGATGTGGCACAGATTGCACGAAACATTGTACATTCGCGCAAAAGCGGGAATTGATATTAAATAGAGCATCATATCAAGAATTCTATAACTGACTCACCTCCTGAATTATAAAATTCGCTTTCTCCTCAACCGTTATAAAACCTCCAGAAAAGCCTCTACAGTTTTGAGCTAGGTTATCCATCAAGATAGGATTCGTTGATAGGACCCTAAGCTTCTCCGCAAAAGTTTTAACATCAAAGTTATCAACCAAAAAACCGTTCCAAGCGTTTTTTATTACCATATCCGCTGAATGCCCTACGAAGCTAACGATGGGGATCCCGAGGGAAAGTAGAGTTATAGTTAGGCTTGAATTCCCCCCAAATCTGTAAGGGAGCATGGCTATATCTATGGCGCTTAAGAAATCCTCAAATGAATCCACCATAAAAACCCCCTCTTTAAAATTCTTTACAAAATTTATAAACTTATCCCTACCCCCAAAAGGGTACAGAAGGAGCTTGAAGGTCTTTCCCGAAAGAAGGTATATTTTTCCCAAGAGATCAAACCCAAATTCCTCGGTGGGATAACCCGCATAGCCCACATAAATTCCGTTTAAAGGGACATTTAATTTTTCCCTCGCAAAAACCTTGTTCTCCCTTGAAAGTATAAACCTTGATGGAGGTAAAATAGAGTAATTCACCTTAAATTTTTCAGCCAAAACATCACCACCTGAACCATCGCTCCCTAAAAAATAAAGATCCGCCTTTTCTTTAAATATCAGATCGAGAACGATATACCTTAACCTCCCCCATAATCCCACCTTTCTCAGGGGAAACCTCTCGTATGCGCTCTCCAGAATTACAACCCTCTTCTTACCCTTCAACCTTTTTAAGGTACTTAAATCCTTCAAAAATTCAACACCTACCCTTATAAATACTATCTCAAGATCTCCAATTTTCCTCTCCAATATCCCCCTCAAAACCACCCATTCCGGATCCTCAAAATTATAAAATTGAACTCTCACCTTG
>LBFQ01000027.1:15195-18859 GCA_000980735.1 Candidatus Caldipriscus sp. T1.2 | reverse complement strand
CCTTGTAAGTCTTTCCCTTTCTATCCTTGAGATTATCATTTTGTCCATATCTTTTGGGCTGTCTTCGGGAAGCTTTATTAGAACAGGCGTTTTGTAAAATATCTTATATCCCGAAGGCGTGGTGTATATAAAGCGTCTGTAATAAAAGAGGTATTTACCAGTTGAATCTTCCAAAAACCTAATATCATAAATGGCATCCTTTCCACCTTCCCTCAGGATCATCTTCGCTATCCTATCCGCATAGTTTTCCCAAGCGCTATCTTGAAGCTGAAGGGTAAAAATTATAAACATAACGCGGAATTTTAAAGTAGGGAAGAAAGGAAGGAAGAAATTTCCCTTGCGGTTTTATCCCAAGAGAAATTTTTTACCCTTTCAAAGCCCTTCCTTACAAGATCTTCCCTGTTCTTTAAAACTTTATTTATCGCGGAGACCCAACTCTCAAAATCGTCAGGATCAGCATAGATTATAGCATCTCCCCCCGCCTCCTTCACAGAATAAGTACCTATTACGGGTGTTCCCACCGCCATTGCCTCCAAGACAGGTATCCCAAAACCCTCGTACCTTGAAGGAAAAGCTAGGGCGATGGCACCCGCATAAAGATACACCAGATCCTCCTGCGGAACATACTTTAAAATTTTTACCCTGTCCGACAAACCTAATTCTTTTGCGGTTTTTAAAAGTGAGCTTTCATAGGGTTCTCTTGTTCCCGTTATAACCAACTGTAATGGTTCAAGGTATTTAATAGCCTTCATTACAACCTCAACGTTTTTATGGGAATACTGGGCGCCCACCACTAAGATATAATCAAATAGCCCAAACCTACCCTTAATCTTCAGAATCCTATCCTTATCCTCAACGGGTTTGAAGACCTCCTCGTTATAGCCTTGATAAAAAACCCTTACTCTACCCTCTTCTATTTTGAAAAATTCGACAATATCTTCCTTTGATCTATGTGAAACGGTTATTACGAAATCCACAAAATTTATGAACCTTTTTAGGAAGTACTTGAAAAAGTAATACTGCTCTCTATACCTTTCGGGGAAGAGAATAGGCAATAGGTCATGAACGGTTATAATCTGTTTTCCCCTCCAAAATAGGGATATGTGGTGGTATGGGCGGTATAGTATTCCCTTACCTGTAAGGGTTTGAAGGTAAAAAGTTCTAAGGATAGCTCCATTTTTCCCCCTAGAAGGGGAAACAAAACTTGGAGCCTTTACGGTTCTTAAGCCGGGAAATAGATCGGGATTATGCGTTAAAACTTCAAAATCAAGGTATTTTATTAGGTTTTTTACGAGGTTGAAAGTATAAACCCCTATACCGGTGGGTTTTTCATCTGCAAGGATCGCATCCACAAGAATCATCCCTTGAAGAATTCTCTAACTTTCTCAATTACATAATTTATCTGCCAATCCTCCATCTCGGGAAATATTGGGAGGCTTAAAACTTCCCTTGATATTTTTTCCGAAACCGGGAATTGTCCAACCTTGTATCCGAGATCAAGAAGGGGTTTTTGCAAGTGTAAAGGCTTGGGATAGTATATTGATGCGTATATCCCGTTTTTCCTTAAAAACTCAAAGAGCTCATCCCTCCTTTCCGTCCTTATTGTGTATTGGTGGTATATATGATAATTTCCCTCAATGACCTTCGGTACGATTACCAAGTCCTTCAAAGCCTCATCATAAATTTTTGCTATCTCGTTTCTCCTTTTATTCCAATCTTCTATCTTTTTGAGTTTTATTAGCAAAAAGGACGCCTGGATCTCGTCTAACCTACTGTTATAACCCACCATTTCGTTTGAGTACCTATCCCCGAAAGAACCGTGTATCCTTAAAGCCTTTGCTATCTCATAAAACCTTTCATTGTCGGTTGTTATAAGACCCCCATCCCCCAAGGCAGACAAATTCTTGGTAGGATAAAAGCTGAAGGCGGATATATCCCCCCAGCTTCCCGCTTTTCTTCCAAACCTACTCGCCCCAAAAGCCTGCGCGGAATCCTCAAGGATAAATACACCTTCAAATTTTAATTTTTCAACTTCCGCCATCTGACCGAAGAGATGAACGGGTATAATACACCTAAATTTTCCATCTAAAGCTCTTACCGCTTCGGGATCTATGTTGAAGGTATCCTCCCTTATATCCACAATTATGGGTTCCGCCCCCACCAAAAACACCGCTTCAACCGTAGCAAAGAAGGAAAAGGCTGGAACCACCACCTTATCCCCCTTCCCAATTCCCAAAGCCCTAAGGGATATAACTAATGCATCCGTCCCGCTATTCACACCTAAGGAATATTTTACCCCTATGTACTTGGCGCTCTCCTCTTCAAATTTTCGTAAATTTTCCCCCAAAACGAACTGCCCGCTTCTTATTATCTCTGAGAATGCTTTCAAGAATTCTTCTTCAAACTGCAAATTTTGCTTTACAAGGTCTAGAGGGGGAACGTTCAAAAAGCCACCCGGGGGACTCGAACCCCCAACCTGCTGATTACAAATCAGCCGCTCTGCCAGTTGAGCTAGGGTGGCGAAGAAGATATTTTAAAGCCGTTAAAACCTTTTTATTGCTTGCACCAACTTTGAGAGAACATCCCTTGCATCCCCAAATAGCATAAATGTTTTATCCAAATAGAATAGCTCGTTATCTATACCCGCAAAACCCCTACCTCTACCCCTCTTTATCACGAAAACGTTTTTAGCATTGTAAGCCTTGAGTATTGGCATTCCGTATATCGGGCTATTTGGGTCGTTTTCCGCCGCGGGATTTACAACATCGTTAGCTCCCACTATCAGGGCAACGTCCGCGGTTGAAAACTCCTCGTTTATTTCCTCAAGGTCATAGAGTTTCTCGTAGGGTATATCCGCCTCCGCTAAAAGCACGTTCATATGTCCGGGCATCCTACCCGCAACAGGATGTATGGCGAACTTAACCTCAACCCCCCTACTTTCAAGCTCGTCCATAAGCTCCTTTATTTTATGCTGGGCTTGTGCCGCCGCAAGTCCAAAACCCGGAACTATTATAACCTTATTGGCATACGCCAAGGTTGCAGCCGCATCCTCCACGCTTATCTCCTTCATCACCCTATCCTTTGCCTCACCCCCCACTATCTTCCCCACCGCTCCGAATAGGATGTTGGTTATTGACCTGTTCATCGCCTTAGCCATAAGGAAGGTGAGTAAGGTACCCGAGGCACCAACTATCGTACCACTTACAATTAGGGTATAGTTCTGTATAGCAAAGCCGTCAAAAGCCACAGCCAAGCCTGTCATGGCGTTGAAGAGGGATATTACCACGGGCATATCCGCCCCACCTATTGGTAGGGTTATCAGGAAACCCAAGATCAAGGGTAAAATCGTGAAAAGGTTCAGATAGGATATATCCCTAAGGGTTAGGAAAGCCAAGATTAATGTTGCTAAAAGGAGGATGGCATTGAGAATCTGCTGACCGGGGAATGTTATGGGCCTGTCTCCTATCCAACCCTGAAGCTTCAAAAATGCCCCTATGCTACCGCTGAAGGATATGGTACCGATTATAAGGGCCAAAGCTGCGAGGACTTTAAGGGAAAACTCTCCATGCCCCCTCAAGATTTCCAAGTAACCTATCACCCCAGCCGCTCCTCCACCCATGCCGTTGAAAAGGGCGACCATCTGGGGCATATCCGTTAGGGGGAC
>LBFQ01000027.1:8297-15175 GCA_000980735.1 Candidatus Caldipriscus sp. T1.2 | reverse complement strand
CCTTTCTTGCGTTAGTTGGGGAAGATAGGAGTTTTAAGCCGAAAATAAATAAGAGAACCGCCAAAAAGTAAGTTCCCGTAATAATATGATTCATTTTTTCCCTCCTTTAAACATCTCCAGCATCCTATCCGTAACCGCAAAGCCACCCACGACGTTTAAGGCTCCGAGAAAGACGCCAAAAGCTCCGACCACCATCTCAAAGGGTGTCTGGGCATTCATCATAACGATCATAGAACCTACCAAAACTATGCCGTGTATGAAGTTGGTGCCGGACATAAGGGGTGTGTGGAGAATCACGGGGACCCTTGAGATCACCTCAAAACCCGTAAATGCTGAAAGCATAAAGATGTAAAGCGCAATCCAAACCTCATTCATTTTTCACCCCCGGTTTTATTAAAAGGCTCTTTTCAAGGATCTCTTCCCCAAAATCCAATTTTATTTGACCATCCTTTATGATAAGTTCAAGGAAGTTCGCCATATTCTTTGAAAACATTTCGCTTGCGGGTCTTGGAACGCTTGAGGGGACGTTTAAAGGACCCGCTATCTTTACACCGTTATATTCTACAACCTCTCCGGGTTTCGTAAGCTCGCAGTTCCCACCATTATCCGCCGCTATATCAACTATAACCGAACCCGGTTTCATCTTCTCCACCATATCCTTTGTGATTATCAAAGGTGCCCTCTTACCGGGAACCTGGGCGGTAGTTATTACCACATCGGAGTTTCCAATATGTTTTGCCAGGAACTCGTGCTGTATTCTCCTTTCTTCCTCCGTTAGCTCCCTCGCATAACCCCCCACACCCTCCGCCCAAACCGGCGACTCAAGGAACTTCGCTCCCACGCTCTGTGCATCATGTTTTGCCGCGGGCCTTATGTCGTAAGCGAAGGTTAGGGCTCCAAGCCTCTTAGCGGTTGCCAAAGCTTGCAAACCAGCCACCCCAACCCCAATTACCAAAACCTTCGCGGGTTTTAATGTTCCCGCCGCAGTGGTTAGCATAGGGAAGAGGTGGGGGGAAAGATCCGCAGCCAATATAACCGCCTTATAACCCGCTATTGTAGCCTGAGAGGATAGGACATCCACAAATTGTGCCTTAGTTGTCCTCGGGATCTTCTCAAGGGCAAAGGCGGTTATACCCCTTTCGGAAAACACATTCAAATATTCTGGATTTTCCCAATACCTCGTGAAACCTATGTATATTGCCCCCTCCTTTAGGGCTTTCGCCTCTTCAAGGCTTGGAGGTTGAACCTTTATTAGGATATCAACGTTTGATAGTACTTCCTTTGCATCATTCAATACCCTCGCCCCCGCCTCCTCGTACTCCCCATCCAAGAAATATGCCCCTTCACCGCTTCCCCTCTCCACCAAAACCTCAATACCTTTACTTACGAGCTTTTTTATATCCGCGGGCACAAGGGAAACCCTCCTTTCGTTTTCCCTTCTTTCCTTTATTATTCCCACTCTAACCATAAAGCGGATATTTTAACCTTGTTTTGATAAAACGAAGGCAAGAAAATAGGAGATCAAGAGCAGATTTGAAAATGCGAAGAGTTTTTTCAGGTCTATTTGAAAGTAGAGGGATAGAAAATTTAAGCCAATAAATCCCAAAAGAAGCGGTAAGGTTAAAAGTAGAAAAATGGGTTTTACGAACCCAAAAAATACTGGAATCAGAACCGCCGGCAAAAGCAAAACGGAATGTATTATTGATTGCACTTTCGTGAATTTTTCACCATAAATTAAGGGCAAAACTGGGAGATTTGCCTTAGCGTAATCCTCCTTGTATTTTATTGCCAATGCCCAAAAATGTGGTGGTTGCCAAAAAAACATAAAGTAGGAGAGTATTAAGGGTAGAACATCGAACCTTCCCGCGGTGGAGTAATAACCTATCAAGGTGGGTAAAGAGCCCGGTAATCCACCCAGTATTACCCCAAACGGACTTTTCCTTTTTAGGATAAGCGTATATAAAAGGTCGTATAGGATAACCGCCAGAAAGTTTAAAAGGAAGGGAACAACCCCACCAAATGAAAATACCAAGGTGAGACCCAAAATTATTAAAAACACCGCTACCGCTATACCTTCATTTGGTGAAATTTCCTCCGTTGCGGTGGGCCTTTTTGATGTTCTCGTCATAAGTTTGTCTAACTCCCTATCCAAAACGTTGTTTATTATGGCGGAGCCCCCGGCAGAAAGAACCACCCCCAAACCAACAAATATGATCTTAAGTATATCCCTTTTTGGATCCGAGCTTCCCAAGTATGCGGATGCTAGGGCGGTTATCCCCACGAATATTGCTATCCCTGGCTTTGATGATATGAAAAACTTCTTAAATTTTTCCACACCTCAATGCCCTAAGGACGTAAATATATTTCCCGAAATCCTCGTTTCTGTAGATTACCACCGTATCCCCCTTAACAGATAGGTTATCCACTTTCAATACCCTACCCATCCTCCCCCCAAAGTAAGCCCATAGGGTGTTCTCCTTATCCAAGAGTAGGTATATTTGCCCCACCTTCCATATCCTCAAGAATTCCCTTTCAAAGTTCAGTACAATTTCGGATTTGCCGTTATAAAACCGCTTTAACAAGTTATCCTCAAGGATGTAGAGGGTATCCCTAAAGGCGAATATGTCGGAGAAAACCCCTTTCGTTATCACCCTCGGTGCCTCCCCATCCCTTGAAAGGAGAATATTCTCCGACGTTAATATAAACACGCCCCCCCTTGAGCAGGAAATGTTCTTTATTGGATGTGGTATCCTAAAGGTATGGAAATTTCCCCCGTTCGCCTCGTAAATCTTGAATATCCCCCCCGCATAGATCTTCCCACCTCTCTTACATATCGAAGTTATGGGCTCTTCCGTTCTTAAAACCTGATGAAGGTTCGCAAAGACGGAGCCATCCAAGCTTCCCCAGTACACAACCCCCCCTTCAAACCATAGGGAGGAAATTTCAAGGGTGTCTGGTATGTGCAATGTGTAGATCGGTAAAAAGCCCAACATTATACTTTTGTTAGAAGGTGCCCGAGCTTTAACTTTTTTGTCCTCAAGTAATTTATGTTATGGGGGTTTGGTTCAACCTCAAGGGCCACCCTCTCCACCACCTCTATACCGAATTCCCCAAGATCCGCGATCTTTTTTGGGTTGTTCGTCATAAGCCTAACCCTTTTTATTCCCAAAAATTTTAGGATTTTCCCCGCGATTTCGTACCTCCTAACATCCGCCTCGAAACCAAGTTGATGGTTCGCCTGGACGGTATCAAAACCCTCGTCCTGCAATGAGTAGGCATTTATCTTATTAAACAACCCTATCCCTCTACCTTCCTGCCTCAAATATATCAATACTCCACCTTCTTGTGATATTCTCTCAAGGGCAATCTCAAGCTGATACCCACAATCGCACCTTAGGGAACCCAATACATCCCCCGTAAAACACTCCGAATGGATCCTCAAGAGTACGGGTTCATTCAAGGGCTCTTTAATTATCGCCACGTGCTCCCCATCCCCATCCTTAAACACCCTTATCCTGAAATCCCCATAAACGGTAGGAAGAAAAGCTTCCCTAGAAATTTCCATTAGAGGAGTATCTTTCCAGTTTCCCTTTGAACTTTCCTTGCAAGCATTAGGATACCGTAAATTAAACTTTCGGGCCTCGGTGGGCAACCGGGAACATAAACCGATACGGGAACTATCTGATCTACCCCCTGCAAAACCGCGTAGTTGTGGTACTTCCCCCCGCTGTTTGCGCATGTACCCATAGATATCACCCATTTTGGTTCCGCCATTTGGTCGTATATCTGCCTTAAGACGGGAGCCATTTTAACAGTAACCGTCCCAGCAACTATCATAAGGTCCGCCTGCCTAGGGGAAGCCCTAAATACCTCATACCCAAACCTCGCCATATCGTACCTGGGCATGTTTGCGGCCATCATCTCTATGGCACAGCATGCCAAACCGAAAGTCGCGGGCCATATAGATTTGCTCCTACTCCAATTTACCGCCCAAGCCAAAGCCTTTTCCAAGGTGGTAAGGAGAAGCGCCCTTTCTAACTGTGCCCTTATAAATTTCTCCTCCTCGGGCGTAAGCTTAACGTCGTAATAAATTTTAGACATATTGGGAATTCTAAGCCCGTTTACCCTACGCTTCCCTCCATTTCAAGCTCTATCAGCCTGTTAAGCTCAACCGCATACTCCATAGGTAACGTCTTTGTGAAGGGTTCTATGAACCCCAAAATTATTAGGGAATAAGCCTCCGCCTCCGTTAAACCCCTGCTCATAAGGTAAAATATCTGATCTTCCCCTACCCTTCCCACCGTCGCCTCATGCCCTATATGCACATCGCTCTCCTCTATTTCTATGTAAGGATAAGTATCGGATCTTGAGATGGGATCAAGAAGAAGGGCATCACAGCGGACGTTTGACTTTACCCCCTTCGCCCCCTTTACCACTTTCAATATTCCCCTATAGCTCGTCCTTCCCCCGTCCTTTGATACGGATTTTGAGGTTATTGTTGATGTTGTGTAAGGTGCAAGGTGTATAGCCTTGGCACCGCTGTCTTGTATTTGCCCCTTACCCGCATAAGAGACCGTCAATATATCCGTCCTCGCCCCGGGTTCCTTGAGTATCACACCGGGGTACTTCATGGTGACCTTACTTCCGAGCTCACCGTTAACCCACTCAACGAACGCATCCCTGTAAGCTATCGCCCTCTTCGTAACGAGGTTGTATATGTGCTTTGCCCAGTTTTGTATCGTCGTATATCTCACGTGCGCCCCGGGTTTGGCAATTATCTCAACCACAGCGGAATGTAAGGATCCGGTTGAATATATCGGAGCGGTACATCCCTCAATGTAATGCACCTTTGAACCCTCCTCCGCTATTATCAACGTCCTCTCAAACTGCCCGAAATTCTCAAGGTTTATGCGGAAGTAGGTTTGCAAAGGTATATCCACCTCAACCCCTTTGGGTACATAAACGAAGGAACCCCCGGACCAAACCGCGGTGTTCAAAGCCGCAAATTTGTTATCAGAATAGGGAACAACCGTCCCAAAATATTCCCTAACGAGATCCGGGTACTCCCTTATCGCGGTGTCCATATCCGTAAATATAACACCCTTCCTTGCCAGATCCTCCCTTATTTTATGATAAACAACCTCCGAGTCGTATTGTGCGGTGATACCCGCTAAATACTTCCTTTCCGCTTCGGGAATTCCCAACCTCTCAAATGTCCTCTTTATAGCCTCCGGAACCTCATCCCAGCTCTTTGCCTTTCTTCCCGGATCCGTAGGAGAAGCATAATAAACGATTTTATCAAACATCTCCTCCACCTCCGAGAGGTCCGGACCCCAGGTTGGCATGGGCCTTCTTATAAAGTGTTCGTAAGCCTTTAGCCTTATCTCCCTCATCCAGTCGGGCTCACCCTTTATATGGGAGATCTCCTCTATCAGTTCCCTTGACAAACCCGGTTTTCCGATGTACTTGTACTCTATTTCGTCCCTAAAAGCATACTTTGAATAATCAAACTCAAGCTCGTACTCCTTCATGCTTCCACCTCCTTTAATAGGCTTTCATAACCCTTCTCCTCAAGCTCAAGCGAGAGCTCAAACCCCCGCTCTTAACGATCCTTCCATCCACCATAACGTGCACGAAATCGGGCTTTATGAAGTTTAGGATCCTTTGATAGTGGGTTATAATAAGCAGGGATAATTGGGGATTTTCCTTCTTAGCCCTCGTAAGCTCCTCACCCACAAGCTTAACCGCGTCTATATCCAAACCCGAATCTATCTCGTCCAAAATGGCAAGCTTGGGCTTTAACGTCAAGAGTTGGGCAACCTCCGACCTCTTCTTTTCTCCCCCAGAAAACCCCACGTTTAGGTACCTGTCTATGAATTCCTCCATCTTCAACCTTCCGTAGTTTTCCTTTAGGAACTTCCTGAATTCCATGGGAGAAACCTTCCAACCCCTCTCCTGCACCGCCTTCCAGAGCATCTGCGAAACCTTTACCCCATCTATTTCAAAGGGATGCTGGAAAGCCAAAAATATACCCTTCCTCGCCCTCTCATCCGCCTTTAAGGGTAAAATGCTCTCCTCCTCAAATATTATATCCCCCTCCTCCACCGTGTAAGCGGTGTGCCCCATAATGACGAGCGCTAAGGTGCTCTTGCCTGAGCCGTTTGGACCCATTATCGCGTGGATTTCCCCCTCCCCTACGGTGAGGTTTACGCCCTTAAGTATTCTATTCCCATCTATGGATACGGCCAAATTCTTTATCTCAAGGGTTGCCATATCGGGTATTCTAAGGCTGAAATTTGACCAAAAAAGTCAGAATATTACACCCTTACAATTATTCGTATGTCCGCCAGGAAGCATCTTAAAAGGATCGACAATTACACTTACCTTCTACCTCAGAATTATAAAGAGGGGATGAGGGTCCCGGGATTAATATTTACGGATGAGAGCATAATGCCCGAGGATGAGGCCTTGGAGCAAGTGGCAAACGTAGCCACATTACCCGGAATAGTGAAATTTTCCCTGGGTATGCCGGATATACATTGGGGCTATGGTTTTCCCGTTGGGGGCGTTGCTGCTTTCAGGGTTGAGGATGGCATAGTTTCACCCGGAGGTATAGGTTTTGATATAAACTGCGGGGTTAGGCTCGTAAAGACGAACTTACACATATCCCAGCTTGATGAAAAAACATTGGAAAAACTTGCGGACAAGCTTTATGAATACGTACCTTCGGGGGTTGGGGTTGGTGGATTTTTCAAGGCTTCCGACAAAAACCTTGAGAGGATCTCCCACGAGGGGGCAAGGTACGCCATTGAGCTCGGGTATGGATTTGAGGATGACTATAAGGGGGATCCTCTAGAGTCGACCTGCAGGCATGCAAG
>LBFQ01000027.1:5569-8277 GCA_000980735.1 Candidatus Caldipriscus sp. T1.2 | reverse complement strand
AAACCATTTTTTGGAGGTTCAGGTAATTGATAAAATTTATAACGACAAGATAGCAAAGGAATTCGGGTTATTTAAGGGCCAGGTGGTGATAATGATACACTGCGGGAGTAGGGGGTTTGGGCACCAGATAGCGGACGATTACATAGACGTTATGCTTGACGTGATGGAAAGGAAGTATAAAATAAGGGTTCCGGATAAGCAACTTGCCTGTGCCCCCATTACAAGCAGGGAAGGTAGCAACTATTTGAAAGCCATGGCATGCGCCGCAAACTTCGCCTTTGCAAACAGGCAAATGATAACCCACAACGTAAGGAGGGCATTTGAGGAAATTCTAAAGAAAAGTGCGGACGAGATTGGAATGTATATTCTTTACGACGTAGCGCATAACATAGCAAAGTTTGAAAAGTATAATATAGACGGTGAAGAGGTTGAGGTTTTGGTTCATAGGAAGGGGGCAACGAGGGCCTTTCCAGCGGGCAGACCCGAGATACCGGAGGTTTATAGGAATGTGGGGCAACCCGTGATAATCCCTGGGGATATGGGTAGGTATTCCTTTGTTCTCGTTGGTGCGGAAGGCTCAATAGAAAAGAGCTTCGGTTCAACCTGCCATGGTGCGGGTAGGGTCCTTTCAAGGAACAAGGCAAAAAAGATGTTTTCCGTCTCCGAGGTCGTAAATAAACTATCCCAAAAAGGTATAAAGTTAAGGGCAAGTAGTAAGGGAACGATCCTTGAGGAGATCCCTGAAGCTTACAAAGATGCGGAGGCGGTGGTTAGGATAGTGCAGGGGGTGGGAATATCAAGGATCGTAAGTAGAAACAAACCCGTTATAGTGGTTAAGGGCTAATGCGCGTGCCCATGCTCTAATTCGTCTGGAGTCGCATCCCTAACCTTAATTACCTCAACCTCAAATATTAGAGTTTTCCCCGCAAGGGGATGGTTAAGATCTACTATAACGTTTTGGTCGTCAAAATCCACCACTCTTAGATCTATTATCTGTCCATCGGGGGTTTGCGCCCTCAGGGTCATACCCCTCTCAAGTTTTATATCCCCGAAATATTCCCTCGGGACTTTCTGGATGAGATCGGGATCCACATCACCGTAACCTTCTTCGGGCTTAACCTCTATCGTCCTCCTTTCCCCCTCCTCCATACCCATCATACCTTTCTCCAAACCCTCTAGTAGAAGGTTTCTACCGAATAGCACCTTTGCGGGTTCCCCGTGCTCCTTGCTGTCCTCTATCACCTCTCCCGTCTCCTTATCCTTTATCACATAATGGAAAGTCACAACCTTGTCCTTTGAAACTTGCATAATGGGTATTATAAGGCAGGTTTAACTTCCGTAGAATTTTCGCATAAATGATGAGGGCGGTTTTATACTCACACAGCGACATTCAGTTGGTGGAAGAGGAGATCCCAAAAATCGGAGAAAATGATATTTTGGTAAGGGTTTTAAAATGCGGTATATGTACGGGTGAGTTGATGGATTGGTACGTTGATTTAAAGGCTCCATATACCCCGGGACACGAGATCGTAGGGGTGGTATATGAGGTGGGAGAAAATGTTAAGAATTTCAAGGTCGGGGAGAGGGTTGTGGTGCATCACCATGCGCCTTGCATGGTATGCGGTTATTGCATAAAAGGGGATTACGTTCATTGCGAGACTTGGAGAAAAAGTAAGATATTCCCTGGGGGATTTTCGGAATTCGTTTTGGTACCGGAGGAGATACATAGGGTGGATGTTCTTAAAGTTCCGGAGGAAATATCCGACGATGATGCGGCTTTGGTGGAACCTTTGGCTACGTCCGTAAAGGCGGTTAGAAGGGCGAATATAAGGGTGGGGGAAAGGGTCCTAGGCATAGGCTTGGGTTTTATGGGTTTGCTAAACCTTGAAGTGGCGAAGATTTTCGGCGCTGAAGTCTTTGGAGTTGATGTTTTGCAAGAAAGGATAAATTTTGCGAAGAAGTTTTTTGAGAATGTGGGAAGCTATGAGGATATAAAGGATGATAGGTTTGACGTGGTTATAGTTGCACCGGGAAACAAGGATGCGATAATTTCCGCCCTCAGGTATGTAAGGAACGGGGGTAGGGTGGTACTTTTCGCGCCCTTACCCCCCAATAGCCCAATCGAGCTTGACATAAACGATATATACTTCAGGGAGATAACGTTGATACCATCCTATTCCGCCGGTCCGGATGATATGAGGATCTCCCTAAGCATAATAAACAGGGTGTTGCCCTCAAGGTTTATAACGCATAGGGTAAAACTGAATAATATAGCGGAGGGGTTTGAAATCGCAAGGAAACCCGAAACCTTAAAGGTTATGGTTGAGATTTCCCAATCTGCACCCACTTTATAATAACCCCCATGTTCAACCCGGTTTTTATACACTTAATAACGAACCATTTTCCCATTTTTGGCTTTCTGTTTGGGGCGGTTTTCCTCTTTTACGGTTTAAGGAAAGATGATAGGGATATAAGGAATTTTTCCCTGTTCATCCTCATCCTTTCCACCATCCTAACCGCGGTGGCTTACTTCAGCGGGCACAATTCCGAAGAAATAATTAAAAAAATAAGCGGAATATCCCACGAGGCTTTGGAAACCCACGAAAGTTTAGCGCTTATACCCTTTTCCCTTGCTATAATTGTCGGGATCTTGTCAGTACTTCATTTCTTCAAACCCGCCAAGGTTATATCTTGGATAATTTTAGTCC
>LBFQ01000027.1:0-5549 GCA_000980735.1 Candidatus Caldipriscus sp. T1.2 | reverse complement strand
TTTAATGATGATGGCAGGGAGTCTATCCTTAATTTTTTCCTAGTCTCTTCGTCCATATGATATATATCCATCTCCACGGGTTCGGGTGGTTCTATTCCCTCCTCTATACCTTTTAGTCCTACATGCAAAATAGATGCGAAAGCAAGATATGGGTTGGTTGCGGGATCGGGGGACCTAAGCTCTATCCTTGCGGAAGAGGGTTTTTTGAAGGCGGGTACCCTCACCAAGGCGGACCTGTTCGCCCTACCCCAGGATATATAAACGGGAGCCTCATACCCAACAACCAAACGCTTGTAAGAATTCACCCATTGGTTTAAAACTAAAGTAATATTCTTTATGTACCTTAATATCCCTCCCAAAAACTTTCTAGCGGTTTCCGAAAGCTGGTAGCTGTCCTTCTCGTCATAAAATGTGTTCTGCCCATCCTTCCAAAGGGACATATGTAAGTGTAATCCGCTACCGTTTATTCCGAATATGGGCTTTGGCATGAAGGATGCATAGAGTCCGTGTTTCCTTCCTATTTCTTTTACTATCATCTTTGAAATTTGTAAAACATCCGCCATCCTAAGGGCATCGGAATATCTGAAGTCTATCTCGTGCTGGCTATATGCAACTTCGTGGTGGGATGCTTCCACCTCTATTCCCATCTCCTTCAAAACCTTTACGGTTTCCTCCCTGGCGATGGTGGGTTTGTAGCTGGGGAGTACGTCAAAATATCCGCCATGATCCAAAAGCTCGGGGCTTTTATCCGAGCCAAAATAGAAGTACTCAAGCTCCGCACCTATATAGTAGTTATATCCATTTTCCTTCAGGGATTTTAACTTTTCCTTCAAAACCCTCCTCGGGTCCCTCTCAAAAGGTTCTCCGTTGGGTTTTAAGATATCGCAAACTATATATGCGGTTTTGAACCCGCTTATTTCCCTTGGGGCTATGAATATCCCTTCCGGATCCGGCTTTGCTATTAGGTCGGATTCCTCTATCCTCACAAACCCCTCAACGGAAGAACCATCAAAGACTATACCCTCCCTGAATGCCCTCTCCACCTCCCCCAAGCTTAAATTAAAACCCTTCAACCTCCCCAAAATATCCGTAAAAACCAACGTAATAACCTCAATATCGCTATTTTCAAGAAACTCTAAAATTTCATCTATCCTCTCCATCTGGGTATTTTATGGACGCTTAGGACAATCCAAACAACCTCTTTGGGTTTTCGTAAAAAACCTTCTCCAAGATTATATCTTCGTACCCCAAAAGTTTCAGATCCAAAACCGCCTTTGGAAGGAGGAGGGGGTCCTTCGCGTACGGGTCGAAGTTTGAGGATATGAGGATCCTGTCAAGGGGTAAATCTCCCTTTAGTACGTTTTCCGTAAGGTTTTTTGGGGGATTTGGGTGTAAATTAAAGCAAAACCATACGGGTAAATCTTGAAAGTCCAAGGCTGTCCAAACATCAATCCCGTTTAAAACCACCAAATTCGCCGGAATATCCGCCTCCTCGGCCAACTTTAAAACCTTTTTTATCGCATTTCTTTTTCCCTCTTCGGGCAAATCAACAAAAACAGGTTTTTTATATCTCCTCCCAAACTCAAACATAACCTTTAGGGTTTCAAGCTCACAACATCGTATATATCTTCTATTCCACATTCCCCTATGGCTACCACAACGTCAAGCTTTAGGTAATTTTCAAGGCTTTCCAGAATTATTAGGGGATCCCTCATCTTTGCCTTTGGGGATATTCCCATAGCCAAATATGTTTTTATTCCCACGCTCTCCGCCCTAGCTTTTTCAAACCTTAAAAGCCTCTCGTAATGATCCAAATAGGTCTCCGGGTGGAAGAATCTGTAAGCAGGTTGCGAAAAACCCACTATAAACTTAACTCCCGAAAGGGACATAAGCTCAAGGTCATATAAAGAAGCGGATTGAAAGTGTATGTGAGGATCAAATATTTGCATGGGGGTATTATAACGGTGTTAGAATTGCCAATGCGGGCAAAGTGGTTTGATAAGTTGGTTGAACTTCTTCTCTTGGGAATATCAAGCATAACGATTCTTACGACGTTGGGAATAGTAGCCATACTTCTTTACGAATCTTTCCAGTTTTTCCTTAAGGTTCCCCTTAAGGATTTCCTCCTTGATACCCAATGGACACCCCTGTTTTACGAAAAGCGTTTTGGAATTTGGCCCCTTGTTGCGGGAACCTTCTTAACATCCCTCATAGCAATGTCCATTTCAATACCATTTGGACTCTTTATAGCGATATATCTGAGCGAATATTCAAGGGAAAAAACGCGAAGGATCCTAAAACCCCTTGTGGAGATCCTGGCGGGTGTTCCAACGGTTGTGTATGGGTATTTCGCCCTTTTGACCGTAACCCCTTTCCTAAAAACCTTTATACCGAACCTTTCGGGTTTTAACGCCCTTTCCGCAGGAATCGTGATGGGTATTATGATAATACCGATAATATCCTCCCTTTCCGATGACGCTATGAGGGCGGTTCCCAACACCTTGAGGGAGGCATCTTACGCCCTTGGGGCATCAAAGTTCCAAACTATATTTAATGTGGTGATTCCCACCGCCTTTTCGGGCATAGCCTCCTCCTTTATTTTGGGAATATCAAGGGCTTTAGGTGAGACCATGATAGTCGCAATAGCGGCTGGACAAAAGCCCAACCTAACCTTGAACCCTTTGGAACCCATAGAGACTATGACCGCCTATATTGTTCAGGTTAGCCTCGGGGATGTGCCACATGGAACTTTGGAATTTAGCACCATATTTGCGGTGGGTTTTATGCTCTTTTTAATGACCCTCTTCTTTAACCTCCTGGCTTACTTTTTAAGGAAAAGGTCGGTTTTATAATATTCGGTGTGAATCCCTCGGTTATTTTATACTTAGCATTAAAAAAGAGGGAGACCGCCAAGTTGCACTTTATACCCCCTCCCGATAAAGGTTATGGGGTGGTAATTGTCTATTTGAAGGATGGGGATGTTGTGGGTTTGGAGAGCACTTGGGGCTCCTCCGTTGAAAATTTGGAAAGGATATTTGATTGGCCTAAAAGTATTGTGAGAAAGTACGAATTCTCGGATACGCCCGCCAAAGTTTTCATCCCGAACGAGGAACTTATAAGGAAGATAGTCTTTAGGGATCTAAAGAAATTGGAGGGCTTGGGAAGGAGGGTACCATCAAGGGAGGAAATTGAGGTACTCCTTAGGATGCCAGTTGGAATTCCAAAAACCGTGGATCCCGAAGGCGTCAGAAAAATAAAATCCTCCCTACCCCCTTCCACTTTCTTCCTTCAGGTGGAAAATTATGCAATTTCGGTAATTTTGGGGAAATTGGTTTTGGCGTTCTCTTATGAAGGGGATGTGAGGGAAATTGATATTAAGGACTTCCCTGAAAGTGAAGCGAAGATGGTACCCGTAGATCCAGTAGTTGCACTTTCCGTGAATTTACCGTTTTTCGTAAAACCTTACGAGAAGGTGGGGAAAGAGGGTGTTGAGGAGATAAGGAGGATCTCAAAGAAAGAGATAAACATTTGGCTTGGTATATTTTACACGAAGGGAGGTGTTTTTATCCCCGCGTTCGGATACAAGGGGGTCTTTTTGGGGATAGTGGCGAAAATAAAAGGGGAAATAAAGGTTTTTGGGGAGAATTTTTTGGAAAACTTATCTCAGTTTGGGGATTTCTCCGTTAGGATATACGAATATGACCCGTATATGCATAGCCCTTAACACTAAAAGTTGGGATGAAGCAAGGAAAACCATAAACCTTTTAAGGGGGGAAGTTGAGCTCTTCAAGGTGGGATTACCCTTGTATTTGGGAAAGGGGAAGGAGGAGGTATCCGCCCTTATACGGGACGGCATAAAGGTCTTCCTTGACTTAAAGCTCAACGATATACCATCGGTTGTATCCTTATCCCTTGAGGAGATCCCCAAGGTTGAGATCTTGACGGTTCATGGGATAGGTGGGTACGAGATGGTTAAATGGGCGGTTAAGAAGAGGGAGGACATAAAGATAGCGGTAGTTAGCCTTATGACTAGCATAAGCGAGGATTGGGCGCTTGGGGTTTTCAAGAGGGGGGTAAAGGGTTTAATTTCAAACATAGCAAGGATCTCATCCGAGGCTGGTGCATGGGGCTTGGTTGCTCCCGGAAAATTTGCAAGGTTCGTAAGGAAAAACTTTAAGAGCTTGAAATTGGTAATTCCCGGTGTTAGAATTGAGAGGAGTAAAGATGACCACATATTTGCGACGGATATATTTGAAGTAAAGAGATGGTTGGATAAAGATGATGTGCTGGTTTTGGGAAGGGAGATAACGGAAAGCTACGACCCCTTGGGAAAGTTAAGGAGGGTAAAGGAAGAAATTGGATAGGTTGGTATTTTTATCGGATTTCCATCCTAACGACGAAAGCGCCTTTATAACGGGTTCCCACCTTCAGGTTTATCAAATTGCCAAACTCCTCTCCGAATACAGAGAATCTCACCTTTTGGTTTCAACCAACGATCAAAACAAGGTGGGGAAAGTAATAAAGGAGGGTGAGCTTTTCGTCCATTATTTGAGAAACCCACGCTATGAGATCCTAAAGATTCCAATATTCCTTAAAAGGGTTTTGGAGCTTGAGCCAACTTTAGTATTTCAGAGGGGAAGGAGTGCCTTAACGGTTGTGGGTTTCCTATCAAAGGTTCTCCTTTCATCAACTTTCATCTGGAGCTCAAATGCGCAGGAGGGCATTGATTTCTTGAAGTACGCGAGGTTTTTATCAAGAAAAGGGAAAATTCGGGCAATTTTTGGATTTTTGTTGGATCTTCTAATAAACATCTCCCTTGAAGGTGCGGATCTCGTGGTAGCCCAAAATGAGGAGCAGAGGGGAAAGGCGGAGGAAAGGTTTTGGTGGAAGGAAATTAGGATGTGCAAAAACTTACAGGAAATTCCGAAAAAGTTTGAAAAATTTGAAAAACCCACGGTAATATGGGTGGGTAGATTGGACGAAAACAAAAACCCAAAGATTTTTATTGATCTTGCCAAAGAATTTCCCGAATGCGAATTCCTTATGGTGGGATACGGCAATGAGGAACTTATAAGGGACAGGCCCGGAAACTTGAAATTTTTTGGGAAGCTCCCCAGAAAAGAAACCTTAAAGTTAATATCAAGTTCTTGGGTTTTGGTGAATACATCAAATTCGGAATCGGAAGGGATCCCAAATGTAATTTTGGAGGCAATGCTCTGTGGGACACCCGTTTTATCCCTGAACGTAAGGGTAGAAGGGATAGCTTACAACGTCTTCTGTGGGGACATAAAGGTTTTGATTGAAAGGTTAAGAAATCTGTTGTCCTCAAGGGAGAAGGTTTTAAATTTGGGGGAGAATCTTAGGAGGGAGGCGCTTAGGGTTTTTGTTGAAGAGTCAAGAGAATGTTGGTTAAGGGTAATTTTAGGCGACCAAAAGACTATGTGAGTTCTTCCATACAATTCCCCCTTATGCATAGAACCCACACTTGCGGTGAGATAGATTCATCTTTGGTTGGAAAAAGGGTTGTGGTTGCGGGTTGGGTGGTATCG
>LBFQ01000026.1:3737-4831 GCA_000980735.1 Candidatus Caldipriscus sp. T1.2 | reverse complement strand
AAATACTTTTCAAAGGTGAGCGTCTTTATAAAACATTGACAGTACTTCATATTTTAGAATCACGCTTAGTTCACTGGTTTCATCTCTCACGATCAAACCTCCGGGTGGATTTGGAGTTTCTCGTGTTATATCGGCAAGCCCCATATGTCCATAAATCAATCAATCCACTCTTTTCTCGGGAGTTCCCCTCCCCAAAGTTCATGATCCCAGTCGCCACCTGTAATCCAGCGCCCGGGGTTTTTCTCGGCGTATTCCTTTATTCTTTTGGCAAATTCATCAGGAATTGAAATCCACCGCTTACAAAATGTGTGTGGCCATCAATGAAACCAGGCAACATAAGACGACCTTTTAAATTATCAGCGTATTTTTTAACTTCTGCGTTCGTACCAACAGCTATCGGTTTCGTCTTATCAACCGTCCAAATTTTCCCATTGATGAAAATTATATCCACTTTTGGTATTTGAAAAAGGAGAATTTGTTGAGAAATTAAAAATGCAACCGCAAAATGGAACAACGCAAATTATTTTTTTGATAGAAACTTTATCAAGATTTTACTTTTGGTTTCCTCCAAAATAGCAATCGCAATATCAAAACTTGCAATATGATATGAAATAACCGCATTTAGCTTATAAGGGATTTGGACTTTTATTCAAAAGCCATCCTGTTTTTCAATAAATCTTTTCAAATTTTCCACACTTACCACAAGAGCATCACCTTTATCAAGAATCCTAGTTGTTAGCAAATCTGGATCGGCATATATTATACCGAGACCCGAGATAATAAAAATAGTTGCCTCATCCCAGGTAACATTAACATATCGACCGAGTTTATTTATCAATCTGATTTCCCCTTTGCATGTAAAGTTTGTCTTAAGTGAAAATTTTAAGCCCTCAACTTCAAAATCACCCCTCTTTTCTGATGTTCCTATATGCCCGACGTTAAATCCAAGAGCCCTGACAAGCGCAACAAAAAGGAATTCCACCGCCCCTCCCATAACGAACCTGTTCTCATATATCGCAGTATCATATTCTGCAACTTTTTTCAAACTTTATCTTGAAATTTTTAAACCATTTTCTGTGTTGACTGAACTTTTT
>LBFQ01000026.1:2222-3717 GCA_000980735.1 Candidatus Caldipriscus sp. T1.2 | reverse complement strand
CACCAAGTTTCATAATAATTCACCTCCTTATTTCAAGTATCTTATACTCTACAACTCCAGCCGGGACTTTCACCTCAACTATCTCGCCAACCATCCTGCCAATCAAACTTTTACCTATAGGTGACTGAACGGAAATTTTCCTCCCAGCGGAATTTGCCTCTTGCGAAGAGACGATAGTGTTAAGATTCAAAACCTTAACCCTATCAAGCAAGGGAATTTTTGCGTAATCCGCGGGTACATAGCAACCCATATGCGCCATCAAGCATATTAATCCCACCTGTCTTAGATAGGTGGATTTACCCCCCATATTCGGTCCGGTTATCAGGGCGAAAAACTTCCTCTCGTCAAGGTAGGTATTGTTAGGAATAATTGATGAAACCCCCTCAACCATAACTTCCTTAATACTCGTGTCGGAAGATAAAACAAAAACCAAAAGCATAAATAAGGTTATATTTTAAGGAGGGAAGATTTGTTTTTATTTTTGGTTGGGTGTGCCTCCTTGACACCGTAATGACCATTATGACGAATAGGAGAATTGGAAGATCGTATTAGGTAGGGAAACTCGTAGGTGCCTATCTCATTGCCTTTGTTGAGGAAGTTGAAATACTTTTCAAAGGTAAGCGTTAGGTTGCGGAGGGTACATTCAAGCGCGGAAACAAAAGAGGAATCCCTGAGGGACGCATGCAAGAGCGCCTTCCATCCCCTTGTAAAAAAATTCTCAAATCAACAAATAAAAATAAAAGTTTGGATGTTTTTTGATTTCAGCCTATTAAGTTGGATAGCGCGATAAAAGAAGAGTACGAAAAGGGTGAGATAGACTGGACGAATTTGTTAATCCGGAAAAACCCAAAGGGAAAGCCAAGCTCCTTGTGGAAAGGGCTGCGGTTGAGGACTATATAGTCTCAAGCGATATAGTCGTTCAAAGGGTTCAGGGTATAGTTAAAAATGCGAGAATAATAGGAAAGCCCAAATACTACGATGATGGTAGGGTTGAGGTTTGGGTTGAGATGAAGTTGGAAAACCTTGTTAAAGCCATACCTACGAACACAAAGGAAAGTGAAGGTGGAGAGAAGGCGGAGGTGAAAGAGGTAATAATAAAGACCCCAGAAGGTATTAAGGCGTGCGTGTATCCAAGAATAGTGGACGAAAACGGGAACACAAAGGGTAAGGTTTCAAGCTCCCCCTGAGGGTTCTATGGTTATTGAGGCAATATCCGCCAGGGGTTGCGATGTTGTGGTAAAGAAGGAGGATGTGGAAAAGGTAAGCAAACTAAAAAAGTGGAGTTCTTGCCTGTTTAAATTTGGAAAGTTGGTGATAAACTTGGTAATGTAACTTTGCTTCATCTCCCCATCATCCTCTTAAGCTCGTATATCATAAATAGCGCATCCTTAGGAGAGAGGGCATCTACGTTTAGGTTTTTCAAATATTCCAATATATCCCCACCATCCGAAGAGGATTTTATCAAAAATTCCCTTTCAAATTTTTCTTGCAATTC
>LBFQ01000026.1:0-2202 GCA_000980735.1 Candidatus Caldipriscus sp. T1.2 | reverse complement strand
CTTTCCGATTCCTCAACCTTAACCGTAAGATTAAAGGCATTCTCGTGGCTTGAGGCGAGCTTTGAAAGTTCTATATAATGCGTTGCGAAAAGGGTTTTTGCTTTTATGTTGTTTAGGATATACTCCGAAACCGCCCACGCTATTGCCAAACCATCGTGAGTTGATGTTCCCCTCCCTATCTCATCCAATAATATCAGGCTATTTTTCGTTGCGTTCCTTAGAATGTTTGAAACCTCTTGCATTTCAGCCATAAAGGTGGATATACCCTTTGTAAGGTCATCCGAAGCCCCTATCCTAGTAAAGATCCTATCAAGCAAGGGAATTTTTGCGTAATCCGCGGGTACATAGCAACCCATATGCGCCATCAAGCATATTAATCCCACCTGTCTTAGATAGGTGGATTTACCCCCCATATTCGGTCCGGTTATCAGGGTGAAAAACTTCCTCTCGTCAAGGTAGGTATTGTTAGGAATAAATGGTGTATCCATAAATCCTTCAACCAACGGGTGCCTACCGTTCTTTATCTCCAAAGTATAACCCTTATAAACCTCCGGTTTCACGTACCTGAACTTTTTCGCCGAGTTTGCAAATGCCAAGCAAAGATCCACCTCCGCTATCTTTGAAGATACAAACTTTATATCCTTTGAAAACTTCAAGATCTCCGAAAGTAAGTTTTGATAAATTTCCCTTTCAAGCCTGATCGCCCTATCTTTTGATGCCAGAATTTTATCCTCCAAAGCTTGAAGCTCATCCGTTGTAAATCTTTCAGCGTTGGTTAATGTCTGTTTCCTATGGTAGTACTCAGGGACTCTTTTCGCCTGAGCCTTTGATATCTCAATGTAATATCCAAATACGGAATTGTATCCGATCTTTAAATTGCTTATACCAGTTCTTTTCCTTTCCCTTTCCTCAATCTCCTTCAGCATCCTTTCCGCGTTCCTTTGAATCCCCCTAAGCTCGTCAAGAAGCTCATTCACACCATCCCTTATATATCCCCCCTCCGATAGGGTTGCGGGTGGGTCATCAACCAAGGTTTCCTCTATTCTCTTTACGATCTCTTCCAAGCTCGGTTTGTACTGAACTTTAAGCATCTTTAATACATCAAGGGAATTTTTCAGGGATCTTGAGAACCTAAGGAGGTTCTTTGGGACTATTTTTCTTGTTGCGATCCTTGAGAGGTCCCTCTCAAAATCATAAACTTCCCTCAACTTCCTCTCAACTTCCTCGGATATTTTTTGATTGTTTATAAAGAACTCAACCCTCCTCAACCTTGAATGTATAGGCTCAAGTTTTGCGTAAGGATGCAATACCGTGAATTTCAATAACCTTTTACCCATGGGGGTCTTACAGGAATTTAGGAGGGAGTATAAAGACCTTTCACCCAAAAGCCCCAAGGTTTCAATCGTCCTTTTATCAAGGGGTATGTATTCGTTTATTTGATATTCAACGGGTATTTGCAAGTGCCCTATATTTTCCCCCTTCTTTTCCCTAAGGTATGATAAAACCGCCCCCAGAACCCCAAGAACCATAGGCGGATATTCCCTCTCAATACCGTAAATCTCCTTTAAAACCTTATAACCGTGCCTTGAAGAGAAAACCTCTATGCTCCTATAAGTTTTATGGGCGTTTATGTTTAGGTCCATCTTTTCGGGAAGTATGATCTCTTTTATGTTCAACCTCCCCATTTCCTCCATTACATCTTCCTTCTTTCCGTAAATGTAATATACATCCCCCGTTGATACATCAACGAGGGCGCAGGCGGATTCCCCCATAGCTTCGTTGTACGCGGAAAGGTAATTGTTTGTATCCTCCGACAAAAGCCCCTCGGATATTATCGTACCTGGAGTTATAACGTCCGTTATTACCCTCTTCAAAAGGGTTTTCCCTTCCTTCTCCTCCGTCTGATCGCAAATCGCAACTTTATAACCCGCCTCAAGGAGCTTGTTGATGTATATCTCCGCGGATCTTACGGGTATACCCGCCATAGGAACCCTTATATTTTTACCCATGGGCCTACTCGTCAAAACTATTCCCAAGACCTTTGAAACTATCTCAGCATCCTCAAAGAAGGTCTCGTAAAAATCCCCAAGGTGAAATAGGACTATCTCCTCAGGATATTGGCTTTTTATCCTCTTATACTGCTCAAGAAGTGGCGTTTCCTTCATAATTTTTCCCCACTTATCGGGGATCCTCTAGAGTCGA
>LBFQ01000025.1:12757-13929 GCA_000980735.1 Candidatus Caldipriscus sp. T1.2 | reverse complement strand
AGCTTGCATGCCTGCAGGTCGACTCTAGAGGATCCCCAAGCTGCTACGGAATCAACAACCGCTATATCTATGGCACCTGATCTTATGAACCTCGCCACTATATCAAGTGCCTGCTCTCCATAATCCGGTTGGCTTATTATAAAGTTCTTCCTCGTGTCTATCCCCAAAGATCTGGCATAACTTTCGCTGAATGCGTGTTCAGCATCTACGAAAAGGGCAGATCCCCCGAGTTTTTGCGCCTCCGCTATAGCCAAAAGTGCCAGAGTGGTCTTACCCGAAGATTCTGCCCCATAAATCTCGATTATCCTTCCCCTTGGATAACCACCGACACCAAGCGCAATATCAAGGCTTAGAGAACCAGATGGTATAACCTCAATTTGCGTCTTTGATGAATCATCTAAAGTCATTATGGCTCCAGGACCGTATGCTTTCGTTATCTCGTTTATCGTCGCCTCCAAAAGCTTCTCCTTTGTTTTCTCTATATTTTCTCCCTTTCCCTTTGCCATTTTATCCTCCCCAAAGTGAAGCGAATATTTTAAGGTAGAAATTTCCTTACCACTTTACCCATTCGGACTTTGTTATCGCATTAAATATTAATTAAAATTATCGTATAAAATCATAAAATGTTATATAATGAGTTTTATAATTAATAACTACTTTTAGCAAACTTAAGAAACACTTTAATTGAATAATTTATAAATTAATGCGATAGTTTTTATGAAAATTTTTTGCGGTTATAAACCGCTGAAAAAAGGCTAACTCAACCGTATAATATTCCACTAATGAGGGTTTTTGAGAATGTACCCTTAAGTCTTTATACCACCTTCCGTCTGGGTGGGCCTGCTAGGTATTTGATAGAATGCTATACCGTTAATGATGTAAAGAATGCAATAAAATTTGCCCTTGAAAGAAACTTACCTATATTACCGTTAGGTGCTGGGTCGGATGTTTTGATTTCAGACAAAGGTTTTAACGGCGTCGTTATAAGGTTGATGAATTTGAGGGGATATAAATTTGTTGATAATTACGCTTACATAATGGCGGGGGAACCCCTTCCAAAAATAGCCAATTTAACCGCAGATATGGGGCTTTCTGGATTTGAATACTTGGTTGGGGTACCTGGTACGGTGGGGGGTGGAATAGCCAAGAATGCTGGGGCGCATGGACACGAA
>LBFQ01000025.1:0-12408 GCA_000980735.1 Candidatus Caldipriscus sp. T1.2 | reverse complement strand
AGAGGACGCAACCCTGGAAAACAAAAACCGCGGGATGCATGTTTAAAAACCCTCCGGGAAACTATGCTGGGAAACTCATAGAACAGGCGGGATTAAAGGGTTTTAGGATAGGAGGGGTAAGGGTATCGGAAAAGCACGCGAACTTCTTCGAAAATATAGGGGGGACTGCGGAAGATGCCCTAAGACTCATAGATTTTGTTAGAAAACGCGTTTATGAGGTTTTTGGGATAGAACTGGAGGTGGAAATTGTTATCATCTAAAGGGCAAGGAAACGGTAAGTTTTTGATTGTAGATGTTGGAGCATATTCCATTAAGGGTACGGTGTTTGAGGAGAGCGTCCATCCAGTTGAGATAAGGAGCGGGGGATTTGACAGGGGGTACGTAACCGATGCCAAAAAGTTAAAGGAAAAGCTTGGGGAACTTGTAGAAGGCATATCAAGGGTTTATTCGGGCAGTATTGAGGGTTTGCCCGTTATTTTCGTGGTATCCTTTGGGGGCACCGAGGTTATATCCCACGAAGAAACCATAACATCATCGCCCAGGGTAACAAGGGAGCATATATCTAGGATAAAAAACCTTCTGGAAAACAGTGTAAAAAATGTTCATCAAAAGGAGATCTTATGGTTTGAGGTGGTTGAATATAAGATTTTAAACTTGGATAATCAGAAAATAGAGGTTGAGAATCCTGAAGGACTGAGCGCTAAATCCCTAACCGCAAGGGGATTTTTCCTCTTAGTTCCAAAAGGTACATTTTCCGATTTTGTGAGCATCCTTCAAGACGTAAAGGATAGATACAGGTTGGGAAAAATGTACGTATTTGATTCTTCCATCTCCCTTGCTTACGGCTTAAAGGAGGATTTCGAGGATTTTGACCTTCTGGATATTGGACATACCTCGACGAGGTTAGTAGGAATAAGGTCCGGGAAAGTTTCAACTTACCAAATTCTTAACCTGGGTGGTATCCACATACACAACGCCTTAAAATCCGCCGGGATCTTAAATCCGGATCAGGCTTTACAGACAATATTCTCAAGGGATAACTTAAGGGTTGCCAATATTGACCCGACGGTTTTGGAGAGTAATATATCCCTTAGATTGGCGGAAATTTCTGGCAAAATCTCGAACATGTTTCCCGTGATATTTGCTGGAGGTTTTGCGAGGTTGGGAGGCAGGTTCAAGATCCTACTTGAGAGCGCCTTGGGTTCCCGTATTAGTCATGTGGTGGAAAGTCCGATGGTTTATATAGGTAGGGGTGTCTCAAGGATGGTTTCTGAGGAAGGTAAAAACGGTTATAAATCTCAAGGTTTCTCGGTGCCAAGGTCCTTTTCGGGTATCATAGAGTTCATAAAAAGGGAGATTATGGGAAAGGAGGAGTAATATGGAAACAAAGGTAATGATAGTGGGGGTTGGAGGGGCGGGATGCAATATAGCGGATAGGGTGGATGCGGGAATAAATTCATATCCATACAAAAATAACGTAAGGACTGTAGCTATAAATACGGACAGACAATCTTTGATAAATCTTAAGTCGGTAAAGGATCATATAACCTTAGGAAAAAGGGGGAGGGGTGCGGGCTCGGACCCGGAAAAGGGTAAGGAACTTGCACTGAAAGCTTGGGAGAATGGGGATCTTGATATGCTAAAATTTACCGATGAAATAGATTATGACTTAATAATAGTTATTGCGGGTTTGGGGGGAGGGACGGGGACGGGTGCAGGTCCCGTAATAGTTAATTACCTAAAGGAAGCTTTCTCGGAATCAACGATACTTTCCGTTCTTATACTTCCCGATGCGGATGAGTACGGTGAGAAAACCGAAATGGTAAATCGTGGTCTGGTGGAGTTTTACAAGTTAAGCGACTCCATCCTCCTAATAGACAACTCAAAAATTGTTGATAGAACCAAACCCTTATCTCAGGCTTATGATTACGCGAACGAATTTACAAAAGAAGTGGTTATAACTACATTGGATATTTGCGAGAGGTACGGAAATCCGAACATAGACTTTGCGGATATACAAACGGTTTTTAGAAGATCAAGGGAATCATCAAGGTTTGCCTTCATTTCCTCCCTCGAGTTTCCCACCGAAGATATGATAACCGAAGAAGAAATACGCAAGAAATTGTTGGATCTTAAGCAGAAAACCGCAATCCATACATTTATGGAGGCTACGAGCTTGATAGTGGCTTCCTTCCATTCAGGTAACTTACCATCCCAAAAGGTTATGGAACTTGTTGAAACCTTGAAGAGTGAGATAACAAGGGGAGGTAGGGCTCCCTATGTCAAGAGGGGAGATTACATAGATCCCAATCAGAAAACCGTGAAGTTCGGGATCATAATAGGTGGGGTTCAGGTTGATCCGAAAATAGCTGATGTGATAAGCAGGAGTTTAGAAAGGTTTTTGGGGGAGGAGAATGAGGGAAACCTGGAGGGCAATAAAGGTAGGCTCGTATAGAAGCGTATTTGCGGTTATTGGGATCTCCCTTTCCCTGATATCCCTCTTTATTTTAACCAACCTCCTTGCTCTTTCATTCAAGATATATAGGGAGGTTTGGGAAAACGTAAGATTTGAAGTTTTTCCCGAAAGAGATCCGAGGGGAGTAGTTAAAAATTTGGAGTTATTGGGTGGAATAGATAAAATTGAATTAATTGATGGGAAAAGGGCTAAGGAAGAATTCCTAAAACTATATCCGAACTTTAAAAGCATAGTTGAGGAGCTGGGGGAGGATGTTTTTTACACCGTAATAAGGGTTTATCCCAAGGAACACTGGAAGGATGAGGGGCTCTTAAAGTTGATGCATTCAAAGATTTCGGCTTTGAAAGAGGTTTCTAACGTATATTATGGGGAAAGTTGGATAGCCTCCGCTGGCGTCTTCTTTAAGACGGTGCTGGGTCTAACCTTGGGGGTGATTTTTATAACTATAATGGCGGGGATCCTTATATCTTTCTACACCGTAAGGTTTGCGGTTTCCCATAGGAAAACCTATATTGACATTTTGAGGCTTTATGGCGTCTCCCCTTTCAAGCTCAGGTATCCCTATATTTTGCTCTCAATAATTTACGCGTTTGTTTCCTGGCTCTTCGCTGTTGGTATATCTTTATATTTACTTGATGCATTCAACATTTTCCGTGAGAACCTTTATGCGAACCTGACCGTATTTTTAGTATCTCTCATTATGGTAATCTTAAGTTCCTTTTTTGGTTCCATCGCCGCCCTCAAGGATATTGAAACCCTCCAAGCTTAAAAGAAATTTCTTAACTTCCAAACCCGCAGAAAATCCCCCAAGATTTCTCCTTGAGATTATCCTGTGGCAAGGGATCAGGATCAGATGTCGGTTCCTTGCTAAAGCATAACCCACAAAGCGAGGGTTTAAATTTAGGCTCTTTGCAATATCGCCGTAGGTCCTTGTCTCCCCATACTTAACGTTTTTATATACGTACTCCAAAACCCTCCTTACCTCCCCTTCGTAAATTGAGAAATCGGGTTCGAAGGAGAATTCCTTCCTACGTCTCATAAGATACTCTTCCAACTCCGAGAGAAGCTCCTTTGAAATTTCTCCCTCTACCTTATCAAAGCCTATATAAATCGCCTCCCTTCCATGCGTGAGGGCGTAAATTTTTCTGTTTAATATCTTTAACAAATTCTTGGCATCTTTATCCCAAACTTTTTAGCCGTTTCAATCGCCTTTTCGTATCCGGCATCCGCATGCCTCACCACTCCCAAACCCACGTCGTTGGTTAAAACCCTCTCAAGCCTCTTATAAGTTTCCCTCTCCCCATCCGCAACTATCACTACCCCCGCATGCAGGGAATACCCTATCCCAACTCCTCCACCGTGATGGAAGGATACCCAGGAGGCTCCAGAAGCGGTGTTTAATAGGGCGTTCAGTATGGGCCAGTCCGCAATCGCATCGGAGCCGTCTTTCATAGCCTCGGTCTCCCTGTAGGGTGAGGCTACGGAACCCGTATCGTGATGATCCCTACCTATTACGACTGGTGCCTTCACTTCCCCCTTCTCCACCAACCTGTTTATCGCCTCTCCCATCTTTGCCCTCTCCCCCATACCAAGCCAGCATATCCTCGCGGGCAGACCTTGGAACTTCACCTTTTCCCTCGCCATCCTTATCCACCTATGAAGATGCGGATCATCAAATAGCCTTAAAACCTCTTCGTCTATCCGGTATATATCCTCCGGTTCTCCCGAAAGGACCGCCCACCTGAAGGGCCCCTTACCCTCACTAAAAAGGTCCCTTATAAAGGCTGGAACATATCCGGGTATCTCAAATGCCCTCTCCGCGCCGTACTCGTAAGCTAACCTCCGTAAGTTATTCCCATATTCAAAGGTTATTGCCCCCGCTTCCTTCATTTTTACCAGATGATCTACATGCTCCGCCGCGCTCTCCCCCGCAGCCTTTATATAACCCTTCGGGTCCTTCCTCCTCCACTCCTCTGCTTCTTTTATCCCATCCTCACCCCAAAGTCCCTTGGGGATATAGCCGTTTAGAGGGTCGTGGGCGGCGGTTTGATCCGTCAAAAGATCCGGCACAAAACTCCTCCTATAAAGCTCCTTTATAACATCCACGATATTGCCAAGTAGAGCAACGGATAGGGGCTGTTTCCTTTTTCTTGCATCCTCAACCAACCTTAATGCTTCATCAAGGCTCGTGGTCCAGGTATCAAGGTAACCCGTCTTTAACCTCCTTTCTATCGCCTTTGGATTTGCCTCCACCGCCAAAATCACCGCCCCCGCCATGGTTGCGGCTAAGGGTTGGGCTCCTCCCATTTCTCCGAGCCCCGCGGTAAGTATCACCCTACCCGAAAGGTCCCCGTTAAAGTGCTTCCTACCCGCCGCGACGAAGGTTTCGTAAGTTCCCTGCAATATGCCCTGTGTACCTATATATATCCAGCTTCCCGCGGTCATCTGCCCGTACATAATCAATCCCCTCTCCTCCAATTCGTTGAAGTATTCCCAAGTAGCCCACTTTGGAACCAGGTTTGAATTGGCTATTAATACCCTAGGCGCCCATTCGTGCGTCCTAAATACCGCAACTGGCTTTCCGCTTTGAACGAGTAAAGTCTCGTCCGGTTCAAGTTCATCAAGGGTTTTAACTATTGCCCAGAAATCCTCCCAACTTCTCGCTGCCTTTCCCTTGCCACCGTAAACGATCAAATTCGCGGGATCCTTTGCCACCTCTGGATCCAAATTGTTCATAAGCATCCTCTTTGCTGCCTCCGCTGCCCAAGTCTTTGCGGTCCTTTGATTTCCCCTCGGTGCCCTAATAACCTTGTACTCCAACATATCCATTATTTTAAGGCGGATCTCTTTTTTATTTTTCTCACCTCGTCGTAAATTGATGCGACAACCTCACCAAGGAGTCCCAAAACCCAAAAAATGCTTCCAAGAATTAAAAGGAGTGTTACCAAAAAGAGTAATGGCCTATATCCATGCCCCATCAACCTTAATACTACCGCTATTATCCCTACCAAAATTCCGAGGGAAAATATGATGCTCCCAATTCCCCCAAAGGTCAAAAGGGGTTTTTGTATGAAGAGGGTATAAAGCTTTACGGATAAAAGGTCAGCAACACCAACAAAGATCCTACCTATACCCCTATACTTTGAAATCCCGTAAATTCTTGGCCTTAGGGTTATATCAATCTCACCGACCGAATAACCGTATGTCCAAGCAAGGGCAACTATGTACCTATGCCAATCCTTCCTTAATGGAATATCCTCAAGTATTTCCCTCCTTAATACCTTCAGGGAGTTCATATCGGAAACCGGTACTCCAAAGAGCCACCTGTTCATAAAGTTATAAACCCTTGAAACGAAAGCCTTCTCGTACTTTCCCACCTTCCTCCCGGTGACAAGATCGTACCCCTTCTCCTCCATATACTTGACCATCCTATATACATCTTCCATTCTAAACTGTAGATCCGCGTCCATGATGGCGATTATTTCGCCCGAGGAGATATAAAACCCCGTCAATATTGCTGCGGTTTTCCCCATATTCCTTGAGTGCCTTGATACCTTCAAAAAGGGATATTTATCCAAATATTTGCTTACCTCCTCGTAAGTCCCGTCCTTTGACCCGTCATCCACGTATATTACCTCCCAATCCTTAATGTCGTATTTCCTAAAAACCTCCTCGCACTCTTCCAAAAAAGGCTTTACGTTTTCCCTTTCGTTGTAAGCTGGAACAATCACCGATACCTTCAAGTTGTAAATTTTATCCCCGTTTGGAATTTCGCCCTTAAAATACCCAAGTCTATGAGGAACCAAAACGGCACTATCCTAACACAAGAAGAGATGGAAAGGCTCCTTTATATCATGGCTAAGGAGGAGGATTGGGACGAGGAAGAGGAGGACTGGGAGGAAGAGGAGGATTGGGAGGAGGAAGAAGACTGGGAAGATGAGGAAGATTGGGATGAGGAGGAAGAGGACTGGGACGAAGATTGGGATGAGGATGAGGAGTGGGAAGAGGAGGAATGGGACGAGGAGGAAGAGGAGGAGAAGTAAGCTTTACCCTTAAACGTTGGAGACTTTACCCTTTTTAGGGGTAATATGTAGTTTGTGTATATCCTTTGTAGCTTCGGGTTTTGAGATGGCTTATGTGAGGATTTTCCCGTTTTTTACGAAGTTTTCGGGGTATTTGCATGACAGGAGCGGAGTTTTAACCGCTGTGCTCATCTGGAATACTTTCGCCTTAACCCTTGGGACGATATACTTATACGAGATCATAAAATATTTCCATCTTCCCTATGAGGTTTTTATCTCGGGGATATTGGGGGGGACTTATCTTTGCGATTCTTGGTGATCTCCTTCCCAAAACCCTCTCCGTAATATGGACGGATATAATGTTCAATATCCTCGTTTATCCCTTCATCTTGATGTACCTCCTCCTAAGGTTTCTGGGGATAACGAAACTCGCCTCCATAGTGGTGGAGTCTAAATACTCGAGGGACGAAGTTTTAGATCTTACATTGTTAGGATTTAAGGATCACCTTGACGAGAAGGATCTAAGGTTCATAAAAGCGGTGATCTCCGCCTTGCATGCACCCGCAAAGCACTTCGCGATACCCGGCGCGGATGCTCCAGAAAAGATGAATGAGAATTCAACCTGTTTGGATGCGATAGTTTTTATGAGGGAAAGGGGGATAAATAGGGTTAAAGTAGGGGATGGGAAGGTGTTCGATCTACACGAATTTATAAGGAGGATAAGCGAATCCCACCTTTAGAATTTTCGGTATGGAAGTTATAATACCCGCGGCAGGTCATGCTACACGAATGAGGCCCCTATCCCACACGAGACCCAAGGCTATAATGCCCGTTGCCGGAAAACCCATAATAGGTCATATCCTTGACGAGATTGAAACACTAAAGCCGGATGTGATCCATCTCATCATAGGGGAGAACGGATTTTCCATTTATGAGTACGTTAAAAATAAGGGCTTTAAGGTGGATTATGTGATACAGAGGGAGATGTTAGGCCTTGGGTATGCGATCCATTTGGTTGAGGGATTAGTAAGTTCCGATAAGATCCTGATAATATTGGGGGATACGCCCTTTAAAATGGCGAATTTGGTTGAGGAGATTAATAGGGGGGATTTCATAGCGGTGAAGGGCGTTTCGGATCCGAGGAGGTTTGGTATCGTTAAGGTTGAGGGGGGAAGGATCGTGGATATGGTGGAAAAACCTCAAAATCCCCCTTCAAACCTAGCCATAGTGGGAATATATTACATCACCAACCCCAAGCTACTTTTTGAATCCCTGAAGTACATAATCTCCAAGGATATAAAGACGAAGGGAGAATACCAACTTACGGACGCCCTAAGGGAGATGATAAGGAAGAATTGGAGCTTCAGGCCCGCAGAGGTTGATGAGTGGCTGGATTGTGGGACTTTAGATCAGACCATAATCTCCCAGAGGGAGCTTTTAAAATACAACCAACATTATGTTTCCCGTGAAACGGTTAAGATAATAGAGCCAGTTTGGATATCGGATCAGGCGGACCTTGAAAACTGCGTGATAGGACCGAATGTGCATATAGATTCCGGCTGTAAGATAAGGAACAGCATAATATCCAACAGCATAATATATCCGAACTGCACTATTGAAGACTCCATCATAAACGACTCCATAATTGGAGAAAACTGCGAGGTTAAGGGATTCATCGGTAGGATAAGAATAGGGGATCACTCAAATGTTGGTTAAGGTCGCCTTTTCCCTGATCTCAATGTGGTTGGGGATCTCGTTATTTTACACCGCCTTTATAACTCCCTCCGCTTTCAAAGCCATCCCTCAGGATAAGGTGGGGGAATTTTTGGGTTTAACCTTTCCCATATTTTACAGGCTCGGAATTTCCATATTTTTTGCCTCCGCCATCCTTTTCTTTTTTTCTGGTTCCTTCGTTTCCGCCTTCCTATCGTTTATAGGTTTGCTTTTTCTCGTATTTGCCGAATTCTTAAGGGTACAAATAAGGAGGGTAAGATCCAAGCTCATTGAGGATCCATCAAACAAGGAGCTTAGGGAAACGTTTTTTAACCTTCATAGGTTCTCCGCATATTCAAACTTCACATCCATAACCTCCGCCCTACTCATCATCCTCTTTCAAATATTCGGTTGATGGTCCTTGCGTTTTATTATATCTGGTACAGGCCCGAAAGGTGGCAATCCGCCACATTTACTCCCCTTGAATTTTACAACTCAACGGATCCGAAGACGATTAGAAGGCATTGTGAGGAAGCGAAAGGATCGGGTATAGACGGGTTCATAATATCCTTCTGGGGGATACACGAGTTGGGAAAGCTTGACTCTGTCGTTAGGGTCCTTGATGAATGTGGCTTGAAATATACGGTTTATATTGAGGTTTCAAGGTCCGCAAAAGATCTGATAAGGCAGATAGATACGGTTTTAAAGTTTTTCGGGGGGAGGAGGAACTTTTTGAGGATCAACAAGAAACCCGCAATTTTCATATACGGGAGGGTGATAAATTCATTAAGTGTTTTTCAAATGGATAGCGCCCTGAAATCTTTCTCGGGAATATTGATGTTTGCGGATGGAGGGGGGCAAACCTTAAACATTCTCTTCAAAAACCTGCACAGATACATTGTTCTTGATGCGGATGAAGGATTTTACGAAAACTTTTGCAATGGGGTTTTTGGGTACTGCGCGGTTCCCGTATTTCCGGGCTTTAAGTACAAGGAAAAGAAAGAGCCTTACGTTCCCTATGAAAATGGGAAGTTTTACGAGCACTTGTTAAATTTGGCTATAAAGTCAAAGGCGGATATTCTACTTATCACATCCTTCAACGAGTGGTGGGAGGGTACAAACGTTGAACCATCAAAGGAGTTTGGGGATCTGTTCTTGAGGATAACGAGGGAGTACGCGGAAATATTTAAGAAAACGAGGAGGAAAAAAGGTAGGGAAAATTTGAAATTGCCGAAGTTCAATGTTAAAGCTTGCTACATACAAAACCCAACGGATTTTACACCTTTTCTGTTTAGGGAATTCAGGATCCTTGAAAGTCCGCAGAAAATAGAGGGTTGCGACCTTGTTGTATACGGTGGGAACGAGAGGTACGATACCGCCTGGAATCCCTATCTTATGGATTACTTAAGGAAGGGTAAGATGCTTATTAGCGGGGGTCCCTTTCCGTTTTATTACGATAAGGATGGGAAATACGTGAATTTTGCGCATAGGTTCGGGTTAAATATGAGGGTGGTAGATGATAACACTTTAAGGGGGAAGTTCTCTGCGGTTTTTATAGATGGGAAGGATACCTTGAGGTTTTACCCATGGGGTGAGGATAGGATAAGGGACCTTTTGGAGTGGGATGAGGATTTTTACAGGCTCAGGGTTTGTAAAGATAAGTGCGAGGATTTTGTGATTGGTGGGAGGGTTGGGAACATATATTATGTTTGGAGGGGTTTGGTGGAGAGTAAGTACGGTATAAATGCGGTTAGTAAGGTTTTAAGGAGAATGGGATTTTAGCCTTAACCTTTTTATCGCCCCTTGCTTCAACCACGAGGAAATAAAATCCCCTCCATAGGTTATCCGTTCCCAAGGCAACTTGCCCAACATTTGAATTCACTTTAAAGACCTTCCTATCCAAGAGCCTCCCAATATCGTCGTAGATCCTCACCTCAAGTTCCTTAGCCTTGAATTCCAAAGAAAACGAAATTATTATCCTCTCCCCAACCCTATATACCTTCCTTGAAATTGAAATCCCACCGCTTAAACCCCCCACGGATATGCTGTTCATCCTTCCGGGTGTCCCGCCTCTAGGATCCTGCGTTGTACCCCAATTTGTCTGCTCGTTTGTCTCCAAATAAGGTGAAACCCTCTCAAGGGACCTGTTATAATCTCCCCCGAACTTGGAGGTGTAATATAGGCTATCTATGGTGAAGTTGCCGGACTTTATTAAAACCCCATCTTGCGAGTCATTAAATCTTGGGAATCTCTCTACCAAGATGAAATCCACATCCGGAAAGAGATTTCTAAAGTTCGTATCACCCGAAATTACCAAAAATTCTCCGAGTTTTAGGGATCTCTTTATGGACCTTGAGCAGGAGGAGAGGTCGCAAACTTTCAGATCCGTAAGGTTCAAATTCCATTCGGATACGTTGTAAATCTCCAACCATTCCGTTCCCTTGTAATTTATCTCGTTTATTACGAGGGTGGGCTTTTGGTATGTGGAATGTATGAAAATGGAGTTATTTGATGTGTCGCAATCCAAGCTGTCAAGCTTAAAACCCATCTCTTGGGTTCCTTCTTTTGAAAACCTGAAGGTGTAAGTATAGCTCCTTGTGGATTCCGCCATCAAGAAATCCTCAATCTCATCAACCTTTGTTCCGTTCAGGTATATCCCGAGTTTGAAGTTTGAATTTTCCGTCCCATCGTTTTTCACAATGAGGAAAACCCTAACCGAGTCCTTAAAATCAAAGGCGTCGGATAACCTTATCAAGAACTCGTATGGGCAGGATACGGAATTTCCATAACCCAAGGTGTGCCCGTATGGTGAATTTGATGGTAGGAATACCTTTATGTTTGGTGCTTTCCTTTCGGCGGATATACCATCTCCGGTTGTGGGGAAGGCTCCAACAATATCAACGGTATCACCCGAGTTGTTTATGAGGTAGAGGGTATCGTTCTGGGAGAGGCCGTTCCCTATTTGTGCGTCGTTTACGGACATAAGGACGGTTCCGGAAGGGAAGGAATAGGGCATTGGGTCGGGGGAAGAAGGATTCGTATAATCCCTATCAAGGATCACACCAAAACCCTTTGGGGGAATGCAAGTGGAGAGGACACAAAGGGGACAGGAGGATAATATTGATGTATCGGGGAAAGGGATAATTAGATCTTCATCGTATCTGTCTTTAATCCTCCAAGATGTTAAGCAAACCGTCGTATCCGTTGGATTATATATCTCCACCGCTTCGTTGTATAAACCCGCAGAGGATTCCGGTCCCCTTGGGTCGTACATAACCTCGTTTATAACGACGGAGGAAATTACTAAACTAAACATCCAAGTTCTTCACAAAACCCGCATTTTCAAGTATGAATTTCTTCCTCGTCTCCACCACATCCCCCATAAGTATTGAGAATAGGTGATCCGCCTCTAAGGCATCCTCAACGGTTACCCTCTTCAACGTCCTGGTTTTCGGGTTCATCGTAGTTTCCCAAAGCTGTTCGGGGTTCATCTCTCCCAGACCCTTGTACCTCTGTATTATCACGTTATCTCCCCACTCTTCGAGTAATTTCTTGAGTTCCTCGTCGGAATAGAGATATCTTACCTCCTTCCCTTTCTGAACCCTATAAAGGGGTGGCATGGCAATGTAAATATAACCTTCCTCAACGAGGGGCCTCATATACCTCCAGAATAGGGTTAAGAGCAATGTTCTGATGTGCGCCCCATCCACATCCGCATCGCTCATTATTATGATCTTCCCGTACCTTGCCTTCTTCGGATCGCAATCCTCCTTTATCCCGCATCCTATTGCGGATATTATGGCTTTAACCTCGTTGTTTGACAAGATCTTCACCTCGTTTGCCTTCTCAACGTTTAATATCTTTCCCCTAATGGGTAATATCGCCTGCGTTCTTCTGTCCCTCGCCTGCTTTGCGCTTCCGCCCGCGGAATCTCCCTCCACTATGAAAAGCTCCGCCTGTTTCTGATCCTCAACTATGCAATCCGCCAGCTTTCCGGGTAGGGTATCCGACTCAAGGAAGTTCTTTCTTTTTACCAGTTCCCTAGCTTTTTTCGCTGCAAGCCTTGACTTTGCGGTGGTTATTGCCTTCTGAACTATAACCTGGGCTATTTTTGGATTTTCTTCAAGAAATCTCTTTAAAGCCTCATAAACCTCGCTCCTTACAAAGCTCTCCGCCTGGGGGGAACCCAACTTCGCC
>LBFQ01000024.1 GCA_000980735.1 Candidatus Caldipriscus sp. T1.2 | reverse complement strand
GCTTGCATGCCTGCAGGTCGACTCTAGAGGATCCCCCCAAAACCTCATCTTCAAGCTTAACAGGTAGGGCTATTAAGGGTTCGCCCTTTATGGCAACCACCCCTTTGCTACTTCTTGACAAAAGCGGTATCTCATCAATTTTGGTTAAGTAAGCCTTTCCCAATTTTGATGCTATTAAAACGTAATCCTCGTCGTTCCTCGGCAGGACGCTCAAAATCCCGGACTTTGATATACTTGAACCCATCTTACCCTTCAAAACCTCCGATAGCTTCACCCTCTTTATCCTACCTTCACCCGTAAGGATCATTATTTCGTGTTGCTCAGGGTTTTCCGGGATCCTAAACGCCCATACCACCTTATCCTCACTTGAAAACTTCTTAAATATGTTTCTTAGAGATTTACCTTTTGCACCGGTTGAAGTTTCGGGTATATTGTAAGCTTTCGTCCAGAATACCGCCCCGCTACTTGTTATAACCGCAACCTGATCGTGGGTGGAACACTGGACAACCGCCGAGGGAACATCGTCCTCATTTACAGCGGTTTTTACTACACTCCTCTTAAAAGACCTTAATGGTAACCTCTTTGCGTATCCACTCCTTGTGAAAATTACAACCGTTTCTTCTTCCTTTATGAGGGATTCCACATCAAGGTCCTCAACCTCTTGCTTCAATATTACCGTTTTCCTCTTATCTCCGTACTTCCTTTTTATCTCCTCAAACTCCTCTATCATAACCCTTTTAAGCTCATCCTCGCTCTCCAAGATAAGTTTGTAACTTTTTATTTCCCTTTGAAGTTTCTCCCTTTCTTCCGTAAGGTTCTTAAGTTGTAGCCTGGTTAAAGAGGACAGCCTCATTTCAAGGATGCTGTTTGCCTGAAGTTCGCTGAACCCCATAGATATTAAATTCTTCCTCGCCTCCTCCACGTTCTCCGATTCCCTGATAGTTTTCACCACCATATCCATCATATTGATCGCCTTTATCAAACCCTCCACTATCTCAAGCCTATGAAGGGCCTTGCTTAGCCTATATTTCGTTCTCCTTATTAAAACCTCCTTCCTGTGGTTTATATAGATTTCCAGAGCCTCCTTTAGGTTCAATACCTTCGGTTGTACGCCGACAAGAGCCAACATGTTTATCGAATATGTCCTCTGTAAGTTTGAGTATTTCAGGAGCTGGTTCTCAACGATGGAGGGATCCGCCCCCTTCTTTAGGGTTATTACGATCCTCAAACCATCCTTGTCGCTTTCATCCCTCAAATTAGCTATACCCTCAACCTTACCCTCCTTAACCAGATCCGCTATTTCCTTTATAAGCTCCGCCTTTTTCACCTCATAAGGGATCTCAGTTATGATTATCCTATCTTTTTCAACCCTGTACTTCGACCTTATCGTTATCCTCCCCTGCCCGGTTTTATAAGCCTTCACCAACCCAGAATAACCCAGTATATATCCTCCAGTTGGAAAATCCGGTCCCTTTATTATCTTCAAAAGCTCATCAACTGTAATATTGGGATTTTTCACCATCTCTATGCAGGCATCCATCAGCTCGGTTAGGTTGTGTGGGGGTATATTCGTTGCCATACCTACCGCAATTCCGGATGACCCGTTTGCCAAAAGATTGGGGAACTTTGAGGCTAAAATTACCGGTTCTTTGTACTGCCCGTCAAAGTTAGGTACAAAATCCACAGTATCCTCATCTATTTCCCCTATCACCTCTAAGGCTATTTGGCTCAACCTTGCCTCCGTATAACGGTAAGCGGATGGGGGATCACCGTCTATTGAACCGAAGTTTCCCTGACCTTGTATTAAGGGGTATCTCATTGTAAAATCTTGCGCCAACCTCACCAAAGCTTCATAAACTGCCTGATCCCCGTGAGGGTGATACTTACCTATAACCTCACCCACAACCGTAGCGGATTTCCTAAAGGGACGGTTCGGAAGGAGGTTGAGTTCCTTCATCGCATAGAGGATCCTCCTTTGAACGGGTTTTAAACCATCCCTAGCATCCGGAATAGCCCTTCCCACTATTACGCTGACCGCATAATCCAGATAGCTGGTTTTTAATTCTTCTTCAAGCTCAACCTCAAGGATCTTTGGCATAATAAAATGCCGGGAGCGGGACTCGAACCCGCACGGGACTTAGCCCACTGGATCCTAAGTCCAGCGCGTCTGCCAATTCCGCCACCCCGGCAGGTTGGAAATTATAAAGCGGTAAAATGTAAATCTATCCCCGTTAAAATTCCCAATATGGGAGGAAACCATCATAAGGTTCATGAGGATAAGTGGATAGTGGATGAGGTTTTGGATCTTGAAAGGGAGTATGAAAGGGAGATAGAAAAGGCGGAGGAGATGGCAAAGAATATTATACAAAGAGCGCAGGAGAAGGCTCTTAAAATAATCCAAAGCGCGGAGGAAGAGGGATTAGAGCTAATAAAGGCGCACACGGTAAGCGGAAGGATAAAGGGGGAGAAGGAAGGGGAGAGGATAATTGAGGAGGCAAAAAGGTTGATTGAGAATCTTAGGAGTAAAAGGGAGGAAAAGGTGGAGGCGATAGCAAAAGCTCTGGTAAAGAGGGTTTTGGGTGAATGAAGGCTCTCGTTTTTTGGTACAATGGGGAGCTTTATAAGTTGGGGAAGGAAAAGGTTCATTCAATAGTGAAGGTTGATAAAATTTTAAGGATCCCTTACGAGGGAAAGTTCGTTATAGTTGAAAGGGGAAAACCTTATATTTCCCTAAATTCTATCCCTCAAAAGTACGCCATATTGTTGAACGACGGTTTTTTTATATTTTGCGAGAAGGTTGAGGGGGTGTTTGAAGAGGGTAGGGAGTTTAATGGTTTAATACCGGAGGAGTTTGAGGGGGATAGGGAGTTTTTGCCCGAAATAATTTTAAACGTGAAACCCGTTGAGATCAAATTTGAAGAGACGCAAGTAAAGAAAAGGGAAGGTAGGATGTTTTTGGTATTTTCAACGGATGTAGGGTATATGGCTTTTGATATGAGGGATGTGATTTCGGTTGATGTGGAGCTTGAAAGAGGAGAAAATACGGTATTTCTAACGAACTTCCCTAGGTTTTCAATAAAGGTGGAGCAGGATGGGGAAATTTACGACCTTTGGGTCTTGGGGATATTGGGCTTCGCTCAGATAAAGGAGGTTGAAAGTTCAAAAAATCCCATGTTTAGGGAAACGTTTAAGATTAGGGGGCAAAATGTCGGGGTGCCAAACTTGAAGTTTATAACCAACAGGGAAAACATAAAGTACATAGTTGAAAGCTTGGGGAACCTTCTTAAGGAGGTTGACTTGCCGGAAATAAGGGAGGCTTATGAGAGCCTTTCAAAGTTGGTTAAATGAGCGGTAAGCTTTATGTTGTTGCGACACCCGTAGGGAACCTTGAGGATATAACCCTGAGGGCAATAAGAACCTTGAAGGAGTGCGATTTTATACTATGCGAAGACACAAGGAGGGCAAAGATCCTATTGAAGCATTATGGTATAGAAAAGCCGTTAATTTCTTACTTTGAGGGAAACGAGGAGAAGATGATCCCGGAGGTTATAGATCTTTTAAAGGAGGGGAAAAACATAGCTTTAATTTCCGATGCTGGAACACCGCTAATATCGGATCCGGGTTATAGGCTTGTTAAAAGGTGCAGGGAAGAGGGTATTGATGTCTTACCTATTCCAGGTCCTTCCGCGGTTATAGCTGCCCTTTCCGTGAGCGGTTTGGAGACGGATAGGTTTATGTTCTTGGGCTTTCCACCTCAAAAGAAGGGAAAAAGGAGGAAGCTTTTGGAGGAGATAAAGGATTTTGAGGGGAGCATAGTATTTTACGTATCACCTTACGATATTAGAGAATTTTTGGAGGAGGTATTGGAAGTTTTGGGGGATAGGAGGGTTTGTATATGCAGGGAGATGACCAAGCTTTTTGAGGAGTACCTATATGGTAAATTAAGTGAAGTAAAGGATAAGGTCAAGGAGAAGGGGGAGTTTGTCGTGATTGTGGGGAAAAAACATTTTTAAAATTGAAAGTCGTGAAAATTGACATATTCAAGTTTTCGCTTGTATTGTCAATAACCTTTATTACCTCAAACTTCATGGTAAGGGTTTTTACGCTCCCTTATTTTTTAACGAGCGACGTTTTCCACGCCTCGAACATTGACACGTTTTTGTGGTCTTACTGCGCCTATGAATTTGCCAACAGGGGTTATGTTTCAAAGGAATTGGAGAATTACATAGAGTTTTCCTCCGAGATTTTAAACCCCATGAGACCCTACTTACAAGGATGTTATTTTTCACCGGGGTACTTCCTTATAGCATACTCTTTCTTTAAGATTTTTGGGAACCTTTATTTTATGACTTATCTTAATTTCGCCCTTACGCTTATCAGCATTTTTCTAATGTATTTGATACTAAAACGTTCGTACGACAATCCCATTGTAAATTCAATTATCTTGCTTCTTAGCACCTTAAACACTTACGTTTTAATTTTTGCCCTAAAGATAAGGCCTGATATATTCTCCTTTGTTTTTGCCTTATTGGCTTGGTATTTGATTATATTGAGAAAATATATACTTGCGGGTTTATTTCTTTCAATTTCCGCCTTCCTTTTCAAGTTCCAAATGATAACTTGGGTTTTGCCATTATCCTTTATTGTGTGGAGTTATAGTAGGAATTTCAAGGATATTTTTAAATTCTTTGTTTCATCACTTGCTTTGTTGCCGTTGTATCTAATACTTTTTCTATATGCCAAAATCAATGATCCAGGCCTTGTGGATTTCCTTTATGCATCTAATACAGTACCTATACAAACAAATTTATTAGATATTTTAAGCAAGTTTAGGAGACCGTATGAAATCATAATGTGCATTTCACTTTTATCACCCACGGGTTTGTTTTATATTTTATCATCTTTGTCTACACCAATTTTCCCACCGAGAGCTTTCCAAAGTGTATTTATTATTCCTTTTGGATTAACCTATGTTCATAAGTTTTTAAGGAAATTTCCTAAGATGGGTAAAGGTTTTTATCTTCCTCGCTATTCCTTTTGCCCTTTCGCGTATAGTTTTTGACTTATATTTGACATCTTTGGATTATTCAATATGTAGAAATGAAGAAAATTACCTTTATGCAAGAATTATAGATTTATCGGAAAATGGAAAAGTGTGTCAAGTTCCTTTCCCCTACCTGCAATCCCTTAGTATGATAGGCGTAAAAACTAATTTGCATAACTCTATATGGGTTTTCGTAAGGGTAGGTCCCGTAGGGAAAACCGACAAAAACGCCCATCCCTTATTGGAATTATCTACCAACTTGTGCCCGCAAAACAGTTATCGCGTGATAGGATACTATTATAGTGAAGGGGGAAGAATATATCATAGGATCTGTTTTTGTAATGACAAAAAGATGGAAACCTTGTTGCTCTATAGACAACGATTTTTGAAAGATCTTATTTATAAACTCTTACCAGTTCAACGTTTCCGTAATAAAACCTCAGAATAGCCTCATACTTCCAACCCCTTAGCGCCCTAACCCCAGCCCCAACCTGACACATCCCTATCCCGTGTCCCCACCCTCCACCCTTAAAAATTATTCTATCTCCCTTCTTTTTAAAGACAAAAAAAGACGATTTTAAATCTCCCAAAACCTTCCTAATATTCCAATCGCCTTTAACCTTATATTTCCCCTTCGTCCCTATTATCTCCAACTCCTTCACCCTATCCGCCTCGCTCCTTCTCAAAATCTTTATATCGGGGACCTTCCCTATATCAACGTTGAAGTTCTTCTTTAGGCTTTCCGTTATATCCGAAAGGCTAACCGTCTTTTCCCACCTGAAGTTTTCCGCCTCGTTTTTTATAACTCTGGGTAAATCCTCGCTTGGAGAGCATGCAAAGGATGTATCCTTTTTGATTTTTAAGATTTCAATGGAGGGTTTTAGATCATAAAAAGCATCCGCTTTGGGCTTTATCAGGGTATCTCCCCATTCTTCTCCACTTTCAAGGGAACCTCCGCAGTTAGTAAAAAATGTAGCTATTGAAAACCTATCCCCCTTCATCATAACCAGACCCCTCGTGCTTTCCACAACCGAATCTATAACCTTATAATTTGTAAAACCTCTATAAACTTGCGTTGTAAAATCGTCGGTTACGTCATAGGGTTCCTTTAGAAGATGCCACTTTATCCCCCCAACTTCAAGGGCGTGGGTCCTCGCTGCTATAGCCTGCGCCTTTAGAGCTTCAATAGGATACGAAGGGGACATCTCCCAAGGTACCACTCCCTTTAGGTAATCTTCAATTTTCAATGAATTTACCAAAATTAAACCGCTATCCTCATCCGTAAAAACCAGCATTTTCCCCTTGTACTTGTTATTCTTATATCCGAAGGAATCGCAGGAGATCTGTATGGGTGCCCTGAAGGTGGCTTTAATCTCTGCGACCCTTATTTTTCCGTCTGAAGGTTTTTCCAATATGGAAAATACGGACTTTTTGTTTGGGTGCTTGAACCTTAACGCTTTCTCAAAATCATCAAAAGGACCTATGGCAACGAAGTACCTCGGGTATACGCCGAGTTTCAAGATCTTCAAATCCGGATTTGCCATATTATACGTTATCGCTTTATCCCTGTCCAAAAACCTTTCAAGGATAACCCAATGTTTTATGGACTTCTTCCCAACTTCCAAAGCATAAAGACTAATGCTTTCCACAGAAAATCCCATCTTTTTCCCATCTCCGTCTGAAATCTCGCATCTCCCGAAAGTTTTTAAACTTATGCTCCTGCCCTTCCCTATGCCCACCTTAATTTCTGGTTCCTCGGGAAAAACCTCCCTGAATTCAACGTATTTTACCATATCCCCTACCTCAACCTTTTCAACCTCCATCTTACCCTTTTCTTTACCTACGGAAACGCAACTAACGAACAAAAGATTGAGCCCAATTAATATAAAAAGTATCCTTAACTTCATTCTTGAGCCTTTGAAATAGCTCCCTTACCCTTAATGTTTCCCCCTTATGAGCATACGCGTAGATGAGGGCCATAAGACTTTTGGTTAAACTCTCTTTATCCTTTGAGGTTGTAAGGTTTTGCCAGATCTTAAGGGCGGTATCGGGGTTGTTCAGGTGAAAATATAAAATCTCGGCTTTTCTGTATAGGGATCTTGGGTCATCCTTGTTTCTCAAAACCCTCCACTCCTCAAGGACCAGCTTTTTCACGAAAGCCCTCGATCTCCACTCAGCCGGTCCCTGTGTATATATCCCGTCGTAAAACCTTAAGGCTTTCTCGTAATCCCCCTTTAAAACTAAGATATTCCCTGCCTCGAAGGCGCACAACCACTTATCGTTTGCGCCCGAAGAAAAGCATATTTCAAAGTTTTCAAGGGCCTTTGATGTATCCCCCATCATCAAGTATATCCTTGCAATTTTCATCTTAAGCCTGCCATCCTCCGCGCTCCTAGATGGGTAATCTATGGAACTATAAATTCTTAAGGCGTCCTCCACTTTCCCCATACCCAGGAGTATATCCCCCCTTTTCTCCTCCGCAACCTTACGTTCCGATGGAGTGAGATTTAGAGATAGGTAAGTCTTTAAAAGGTCCTCCGCCTTGATTAAATCTTTTTCCGCTATGTATATGTCCAAACCCAATGGTATGTACCTTTTGGCCGATCTGGGGTTTTTCAGGTTTATCCTTTCAAAGTACTCCTTAGCTGAAGCGTATTCTCCCATGCGGTAATAAACAAGGGCGATTAGATAATACGCCTCATCGCCCTTAATATCCTTTAGGATCCTCAAGGCCTCATCTCCAAACCTTGGATCCAAAGCGTACGCCCTTCCAAGTTCAAGTTTTGCCCTTTGGGAAAGGGGATGCTTTGGGAAAAATTCCAAAAATTCCCTAAACTTTTGTATGGCCTTCTCGTATTGACCTTTCCTTGAAAATGCCAATCCCATATAAAAAACCGCATCGGGCAAGTACTTTGATCTCGGGTAATACTTTATCAGGTATGCGCTTTTAATCTCAAGGGAATCATAGAGCCTTTTTACGTTTAAGGTATCGCCTATTTCTTCAAGCCTATCTATTCTACCCACAAGGTTTTTTAGGTTGTAATAAGTGTTAAAATACGCATTGAAATCTACCCCGCAAGAAATTAGGGTGACCCCCAAGAGGGGCCACCCTTTTAATCTTCCTATCACCTCACTATTATCTTATATTTTCTACCCCCAATTTGGACAAAATAAACGCCCTTTTTAAGGTATATCTTGCCCTTACCCTCCGCAACCTTCTTGCCCGTTATATCATATATCCTTCCGAACTCGGAAAGATCTATGTATCCTTTTGAAATTAAGTTTTTCTCCCTATCATATGTCCTCTCCGCAAGGCTTGTCCAATAGCCCTCAAGTAGCGAGGTTTCCCAAAAATAAACCCTTATATTTACAAAGAGATAGTGCCACTTTCCATATTGGAACGCAGAATCCTTAACATAACCGAGGTGGGGCCTCCAGTATATGTAATAATCCCTGTACAAGGTGTCCGACCAAGCGGCGGAGGAGCTTCCGGTCCTGGAATAAACTATGGAAGACCACATCCTACCCTCAAGTCTAAGCCTTATCGTATAAACACTATCAAATGTACCCCCAGGAACGGATATGGTACCCATACTTACGACGTACATAGAGTCCTTTGTTACAACGAAGGTATCGAGAGCCGTCCAGTTAGTATCCCCGTCTATATCCGCAACATATGTGTTTCCCGCTATTCCAAGCGTCCAACTATTTCCCACCGAAAAGGGTGTTAAGAGTGCCCTTACGCTTGCTTTGACCGTTGAGGAACTCGTCCTACCTATCACCATGAGCCTGCGCATGGTATCTCCAACCTCATAAACCGTATCACGAAGATGGGCGATGTGTTGAGTTATATATACCCTCCTCCTCTATTCCCTCGCGTGTAGCCCATATATGTGA
>LBFQ01000023.1:56463-57860 GCA_000980735.1 Candidatus Caldipriscus sp. T1.2 | reverse complement strand
TTCCCGTTGAGCTTAGTATAAAGACCTCAACATTTGAAGGTCCGGATAGGTTCAGGGAGATCTCCACACCTTCCCTACCCGCCCTTACGGATAAAACCCCATCTTCCCTAAAGATCTCATCAAGATCGTAATTCTCAAGATTGCTGATGTTTATTTCCATAACCTTTCCCCCCATACCTACCCTATACATCCCCATTTTTAAAGGGAAAACCCCGTAAGATGAGGAGTTATACAAGTTTAGGTCGGAGATTAAGATCCCCATCCCCTCAACGTAAAGGTAGAAGGGTCTGGTATAGGACATTACGGGCAAGTTTATTGGTCTCTTTAATATCCTTCCCTTCCCAAATGCCACATACGGTTTTCCCATATATATCGCCAAGGTGATAAAGTTTTCACTCAAGGGTTTTACGGAGAAGATCTCGGGATTTTCCGTTTTAACAAACTCGTACTTGCCATCCTTGAGAAGTATTATACCCTTTGAAGTTAAAACGTTTGAACCCAAGCAAACTATAAATTCCCCCCCACCTTTAAACCTCTCTATGGAAGAACCTATCACCAGGATCCCCCTCTCTCCGACCGCGAATACCTCCCTTTCCCCCCTCAAGCCACAAACGGTTATATCATATACTTTCTCCTCCAAGACCTCAAGGTTTGAGCCGTCAAATCTCAAAAGCCCCGCATCGGATAATATATAGAATTTCCCCTTTGAGTAAAACGCCTTCCTGTAAGTCCCCGTAATGGGCAGGGAGCTATCCTTCAGGTCTGGCAACCTAAAAATTCTTATTGGGGAAGATGGATCATCCACAACCGCTATTATTCTAAAATTCTCTGGGTCGTATGAAAGGTGCCTTATGGAAGATTTCAACAGGGTGCTTATAGGCTCCTCCGATAGGATGTTTCGGTAAAGGTACAAACCTTTTTCCGTACCTACCAAAAGCTCGCTGTTCCCATCCCCATCTATATCCAAACTTACAACCGACTTTATAGAGAAAATCAAAATGCTCAACATTTCACTCGGGGGACTGTTTAATTATATCGTCGAGTTGTTGGGCATCCTTTGTTTTTCCTACCCTCTTGTAATGTGATGATGCCATCTTAAAGCTTTGAACTGCTGACTTCTTGGCGGAACTATCCCCACCTTCGTACTTTTTGTAATATATCAAGCCCATGAATTTATAAACATCGCCGAGCTTTTCGGATGATGGAAACCTTTGGACAAATTGGTTAAAGATGTTTAAAGCATTTTCGTAATCGTTTTTCGCGTAAAGGGATAACCCATAAAGGTAAAGGGCGTTTTCTGCATCTTCCCCATTCGGATACTTTTGAAGATATTGGGAGAAGTAGTTTATAGCTTTGTCGTAATCCTTTGAGATGTATGCTATATAACCCACGCTGAA
>LBFQ01000023.1:52444-56443 GCA_000980735.1 Candidatus Caldipriscus sp. T1.2 | reverse complement strand
CTAAAGCTTGCAATAGCTTTTTGATATTTTCCGCGTTCTGGTGCCCCGGATACTCTAAAAGGAACCTGTCCCAAGCCTCCGCCGCCCCCCTGTAATCACCCACCTTGTACTTCGCCTTACCCAGAAGTTCCAAAACCGCGGGCATATCCTCGCCGTTTGGGTATTTTTTAATGTAAAATTCAAGCTTTTCTATTGCCTTATCGTAGCTTCCGTTTTGGAACATAAGCTGACCCATATATGCGACTATTTTCGCCGATCTAGGATCGTCTGGGAAGAAGTTTATAAATTTTTCAAACCTCGTTTGGGCCTTCGTCATATTTCCCGAGTTATATGCGGACATGCCGGGTTTGTATAGCAAAACCTCACCTACTATGGGGTTGGTTATCCTTAAGTTTGGATTTGAGGCTATCGCATCCCCATACTTACTTTCAACATAAGCCAAAGATGAAAGGATGGTGTCCTTTAGAAATGGATAATTTGCCAGAACTTTCTCGTACTGAACAATTGAAGAATCGTAGTTTCCATTCTCTGCGTACCACTCCGCCAATATTATCTCCAATCTGGGTTTTTCGGGATGCCCAGAGTTTATAGCTTCCTTAAGAGCCTGAATTGCCTTGAAAGTCTCCCCTTTGTTCTTGAAAGCGAAAACCTTTAAGATTTTCGCCTTCAAGGTAACATCATCACCCGGAAACCTCTTTTCTAAGGTATCAACCAAAGATATTACATCAGAATATGAGGAGTTCATATAGGCGGATATTGTGGCAAAATAAAGCGCATCCTTATAAACTTCCCTCCACTCGGGAAATTGGTATGCAACCTTTGAGAAATACGTATAAGCATCTAAGTACCTCTTCCTGTTGTAATACGCCACCCCCAAACCCATATATACGGGGATTATGAACTTTGGGTTTCTTGCGCCCCTAACCTCGGCCTTTTTTAGCGTATCTATCGCTTCCGAATACCTCTTAAGGTGTATCAAGCACCAACCGTTTCCTATGAAGCCTATGGTTATATAGTCGGGAATGTTGGTATTCCTTATAAGATCCTCGTATATACTCTTTGCCCTCTCGTATTGACCCGAGTAATAGAGCCTCTCGGCCCTTGCGACCACCTCACCGTAATCGTTCACGTAAGCATCGGGCAAGGGCCTTTTATAATCCTCTATTGTAGCAGGTATTAAACTCTGTCCAACGAAAAGCAAGACCATATACCTGAAAATTCTAAGGTTGATTTCCGCCCTTATAATATCAAGTAAAATGCCTTTAGAGAAGGGGGTTGTTTTAGCCAAGAAGTACGAGATTCAAGAACTCATAGGTAGGGGTTTGATATTTGAGGTTTACAGGGCTATACATACAAAGCTCTCTAAGGAGGTTGCCTTAAAGGTCCTTATACCTGAAATTGCCAGCGATTTGGAATTTACGAGGTTTGTAATACAGGCGGTTAGAAAGGTGGTATCCCTTGAGGAACATCCACACATTGCATGGATCCACGACATAGATAAAGACGGGGTCTATATATTTTTCGTTATGGACTATCTGCCCCAAAGCCTAAAGGACATAATAGAGGACGTTTCCATAGATAGGGCTGTTGAAATAACCCTTGACGTTCTCGATGCCCTAAATTATACACATTCAAAGGGTTTGATCCATAAGGACATAAGGCCTTCAAATATCAGGTTAAGTGAAACGGGATCTGCTATTCTCTCGGATTTCGGTATGGCTGAAATAGCATCAAAGGCCGCTATGAAGTTCAAGAAAACCGCCTTCATACCCCCTCCCCATTACACCGCGCCCGAGCAGATAAAATCCTTTGATCTTGCGGACGAGAGATCCGACATATACTCGGTTGGCGCGGTTTTGTATCATATGATAACTAAGAAGGTTCCCTTTGAGGGTGATATAAGGCAGATATATTACCAGAAGCTTTCCGGGTACAACATCCAACCCCCAAGGATGCTAAACCCCGAGGTTCCTCAGGAGCTTGAGAGGGTGGTTTTAAAAGCCTTGAGCCAGGATCCTAAGGATAGGTTTCAATCCGCCCAGGAAATGATGGAGGCCCTAAAAGGCATCAAATCAAGGTTTTTGGGCAAGTTCATCCTTTTGGAGTTCGAGGAAAGGAGGTCGGAGGGAAGCTTTAAGAGGAAAATAGAATTTAGGGAGAGCTCTCCCTTTCGTTTGGAAAGCGTCGAAATTCCCAGTGTTATTTCTTTAGGCCAACCCTTTAATATAAAGCTCGTTTTCTCCGGTAAAGGAGAAGGGAGGGTTGAATTAAAGGTCCCCGACTTTCTAACCCTATCGGATTCACCTATCCAAAACTTCTTATCCCCCTGCGAGGTTTCTTGGCACCTGATAACCACAAAGGAAGTTTATGGAGCTTACGAGTTAGAAATTTCAATATTTGCCAACGGGTTAAACGTCCTTAAGGAACCTTTAAGATTTCCCGTTCTATTCTTGCCCGTATATTACGAGATAAAGGAAGAAGGTAAAACGAAAAAGACGATCTTTAGGATTTTTGGGATAGGTGAATGAAGGAAAGGGCGCTCCTTGTTGCGTTAGTCAAGCCTGGGGAAAGTGAGAGGGTATATAGAAGCCTTGAGGAACTTAAGGAACTGGTGAAAACCGCGGGTGGAGAGGTGGTGGATATGGTGATACAAAGGAGGCAAAAGGTAGATCCGGGATACTACATAGGAAAGGGTAAAGCAAAAGAAATAGCGGAGTTTTGCCAAAGTATGAAAATTGATATGGTAGTCTTTAATACGAGGCTTTCCCCCGCGCAACTCAGAAACCTATCCGAAATAATCCCTTGCAAGGTCCTTGACAGGGTTGATATTGTACTTGATATTTTTGCACAACACGCCACCACCGCGGAGGCGAAGATCCAGGTGGAGCTTGCGCAACTGCAATACAGATTAGCGAGGTTGAGGGCGGCGCCTGGGTACTTCTCAAGGCTTGGAGGTGGGATAGGGACGAGGGGTCCGGGAGAGACAAAGCTTGAAATAGATAGACGGAGGATACTGCAAAGGATAGCTTTTTTGAAGAGAAAGTTAAAAGAGGTTGAAAAGGCTAGGCTTGAGAGAATGAAGAGGCACAGGGATTTCTTCCGCGTTGCCCTTGTAGGATACACAAGCGCGGGAAAGACAACTCTACTGAACGTATTAACGAAATCCAAATTAAAGGAAAGCCCCGAGCTTTTCACAACTCTGGACACTTACACGAGAGGCATGTACATAGATGGAAAAACCATTTTGATTTATGATACCGTTGGTTTCATATCCGAGCTTCCCACCCAACTTATAGCGGCTTTTAAATCTACCCTTGCGGTGGCAAAGGAGGCGGACTTACTCTTGGTGGTTGTAGATGTATCAAAACCAGATTTCAGGGATAACTTGACGGTGGTTGAAGAAACCCTTAAAGAAATAGGGGCGGGAGAAAAGCCCAAAATTTACGTTTTTAATAAAATAGACCTCATACCTTCAAAAAATATGCTTGAGAAGTTGATGGAGGAGTTCGGCGAGGATGCGGTTTTCATAAGCGCAAAGACGGGCGAAAACCTTGATTTATTAAAAGAAAAAATTCTTCAGGCTCTAACCTCTAATAAAGGGAATTAGGGCCATAAAGAAGGTTGCCACCGTCCACAGGGTGAAAGGGAAGTTTGATGGAAACCCGGCGATAAATAAGGCATCTGCAAAGAGGAGGGAAAATATAACTATGCTACCTATTGCCCACCTTTTCCCTATCGCCGTGCCCCAAAGGAGTAAAAGGTTGTATAAAACTACGAAAACCATACCCCAATCCAGGATAATAAAAGAAACTAAGGGTGAAACTTTTAGAAAGTGGTCTTGCAGATTCGGTACAAAGAAAGTGGAGGTGAAAATCAATGAGAATGCCACGAGGAGGATCATAAGCCTAACAAATGTAAGGTAATAGCCCGAGGTCTGGAAGAACCAAATATACCTTACGTTTCATGCAAAGAAGAAGAACCTCGCGAGGGTCATAAAAA
>LBFQ01000023.1:48683-52424 GCA_000980735.1 Candidatus Caldipriscus sp. T1.2 | reverse complement strand
ATGGTAAGCGATAAAGCAACCAAAAATCCCAGCAATCTCATATGCGTATTATAAAGTCGGGGGAAAACCTATATCTTTCCTGTAATGCATACCCTCAAAGGAGATCCTGGAAACCCCCTTATAAGCCTTTGACTTTGCCTCCACCCTGCTTTTACCTAAACCTACAACAGATAGCACCCTTCCCCCCGCAGTGTAAAGCTTTCCATCCCTTTCCTCAACACCGGAAAGGAAAACTAAGGAAACCTCTTCCGCCTCCTTTATTCCAAAGATCTCCTTCCCCCTTTCCGGTTCCTCAGGATACCCCCTTGATGCGATTACCACGCAACAAGAATAAAAGTTTTCCTTTAATCTTAGGCTTCCCAATTTGTATCTACCTTCCGAGACTAAAATTACCGCTTCCAAAAGGTCGCCTTCCAATATGGGAAGTAGGGCTTGGGTTTCCGGATCTCCAAGCCTTACGTTATATTCAAGCACAAAAGGACCCCCATCCGTGATCATCAAGCCAAAGTACAGGATCCCTCTATATCTAAGTCCCTCCTTTGCCAAACCCTCAAATGTCCTATTTATAATAGTCTCATCAATTAAACTTTCCGTTTCCTTATCCAAAACTATGGGAGCCACTGAACCCATACCTCCCGTATTTGGTCCCTCATCGTTATCGTAAAGCCTCTTAAAATCCCTAACATAACCGAGCTTCTCCCACCTATTTCCATCCGAAATAACGAACAGCGAAACCTCCTCACCCCTTAAGAACTTTTCTATCACAACCTTTTCCGAAGCTTTTCCAAACTTTGATTTAACTAAAAATTCCTCAAGGGTTTTAACCGCCTCCTTGAAATTTCTCACTATAACGGAACCTTTACCCCCTGCAAGCCCATCTGCCTTAATTACCAAAGGATATTTTGAAGCCTCGCAAAACCTTACCGCTTCATCAAAATTTTCCTTATCGAAATATTCAAAATCCGCGGTGGGGATGGCGTATTTTTTCATAAACTCCTTCGCCCAAACCTTACTCCCCTCAAGCTTAGCAGTGTAGGCTCTTGGTGCAAAAACTTTTATTCCCTCCTCCTCTAGCCTATCCGCCACTCCCAAAACTATGGAAGTCTCCCCTCCCGGAAAAACCAAATCTATCTTCTCTTCCTTCGCAAATTTTAATATCCCCTCTATGTCCTCTTCGTTTATGTTTATGTTCTTTCCGAATTTCGCGGTGAAGGGATTTCCGGGTGCGGTATAAATCTCCTTTTCTATGCTTGATTGGGAAAGTTTCCAAACTATGGCACTCTCCCTTCCCCCCTTTCCCAAAACCAGAACCCTCATCTTCCGATCCCTATCTTCAATCCTAACGAAAACCTAAAACCGCTTATATTCTCCTCCCCCCAGATCTCCTTCTTTGAAGGATCGGGGTATTTGTTTTTAACTTTTATCTCGTTGTTATCGAGGTCAAAGACAAAAAAGGCGACCTTCTTTCTGTAAGTTCCATCCGAATATCTCTCCTCCTCTTCCCCCTCGTACCTCTTAAAGTTTATAGCATCATAACCGAACCTAAGGGCGAGAGAAACCGACCTAGAAAAGGAAAAATCGCCACCCATCTCGAAACCCAAACCGAAGGATGTGGAACTTAAGGAGGCATCCGAAACTTGCCAAATACGGGTTATTATCCTTGAATCCGTTGAATCGTACAATCTGAGCCTTGAATATCCAAATATCGGTTTAAATGCTACAAGAACCGAAAACTGATCGGAAAGGGGATAGTTTAAACCTACAGGTACGTTCATTAGGAAGTTTAATAGGGAGTGCGTCCTTTCCGAATAAACTCCGTTTATTGGGTTCCAACCCGATGTTGATGAGGAATATAAGATAGCGAAGGAAACCCCCACGTCGAGGAGATTGGCCTTATAGCCTAATCCTAGACCTGTACCGAAGGCGGATTTTTGGTTTTTCACGGGATATCCATCCGCCCTCATCTTATCCGCCCAGAGGTTGTAATGATTGAGATCCACAGTTGCAAAGGAGATATAGGGGTATAGGTAAAGCATAGCTGGGGATTTTAAGGTTGCATCACAACTTTAAAATTTCCAAAGATGAAATTTGAGGATTTGGTAAGATTCTTGGAGGTTGAGACTGGGGGTAAGGTTATGGAAATTTCCGGAAATACTTTTGAGGTGGGAAATTTAAGAGTTGAAACAGAAAATGGGAATATCCTTATAACCGTTTTACCTTTTGCAAACGTCCTACCCCACATTTCCTTTTCAAAGGGCTCTTGGCATCTCAGATTTTTCTCTCCTAGTTTTTCTTCCGTTCCCCAAAAGCCAATATTGAGGGAACTTAAAGATGAAGAACTTGTTGGGATCTTTTCGCCTTTCTTTGATGGGAAGTTTTCGGTAAGGTTTTTGAAAGAGAATAGAAAAGTTTTTGATGTTGAGGATCTCATAAGGAAGGTTAAGTATTCCACCTTGGAGGTAGAGGCTTACGCTTATCTTGAGATCTCTTTTAGGGAACTTCCAGAAATTTTCATAAGGACACTTCAAAGGTTTGCAAACTATTATCTTCGTGTTTTTCCCGAAAGGAAGGCGAAACTTGATGGGATAATAAGGTCCTTGGGGATAAGGGTTTTTAACGCGGTGGGTGCGGAGTGGGTTGAAGCTAAGGGGGATTTTGGAAAGATCCTAATATCAAGGGAAATAGGTGGGAACTCTTACGGGATATTCCTGAATTCCAGAAAGGGTAGGAACCTATTTAAGGTCTCCAAGGATTTTGGAAATTCACCGTTCACTTGCGGTGCTTTTCCGGACAGCTTGGGGGATCATACCTTCCTTGGATACGATTCGGATCTGGAGGATATAAGGGAAAAACTGAAAGAACCTTCCGAGCAGGTTTATATTTCTTTTGAAAGTCTTAGCGAAAAGGAGGAGGAAATAATCGATGTCTTGAACAGGTACGGAAATGTCTTACTCGTTGGACCTCCGGGAACCGGTAAAACATACACCGCCCGACGCATAGCAAGATATATAGCGGGTAAAGAGGGGGAAGGTTGGATCCTTATTCAGGCTTCCCCATCCTTTGAGTACGAAAACTTTGTAGAGGGTTTGAAACCCGTTGAAGCTGGTGGAATAATAAACTTCAAGGTGGTTGAAGGACCATTTTTGAAGATGGTAAATAGGGCTTTGAACGACAGAAGTAGGAAGTTTGTGGTAATAATAGATGAGATAAACAGAGGAAATGTATCCGCGCTTTTGGGTGAGCTTATTTATGCCCTTGAGTACAGGGAAAGCCCCGTTATAATGCCTTACTCCTCAAGGCCCTTAGTAGTTCCAAGAAATTTATACATCATAGCGACCCTAAACGAAAGGGATGTTAGCACCGTGAAGATAGATCAGGCGATATTGAGGAGGTTTCCCGTAATATTCTTTGAACCTTCAAGGGAGGAGCTTGAGAATTTTCTAAGGGGCAAAGGTTGGGAGGATGGGGATATAAATGAGGTTTTGGAAATCTTTGATAAATTAAACGAACTCACGAACAACTCCTTAGGGCATACTTACTTTTTTGCGGATGATATTGGGGAATTTCGCAGAAAACTTGAATATTTCATAAAGCCCCTCCTTCGCCTCCATTTTGGAATAAAGGAACTACATTAAAATACGGGGACAATGTGGTATTTATGGACCAATACGGAAAGTTTGCTTGATGCCTGCTTTTCCTCTGATACCTCTTATCTCGCTACGCCAGGAGGTTTGGTGATCC
>LBFQ01000023.1:23665-48663 GCA_000980735.1 Candidatus Caldipriscus sp. T1.2 | reverse complement strand
GCAAAAATGGGCTTTGGGTTTTAAGCGGAGGTGCCCTACAGCATTACAAAAACGGGAAGTTTTACACAATTGACTTAATAGCCTTTGAGGATCCGGATGAGGTTTTAAACGCTAGAAGGATAAGGTCAGTGGGGGATTTCCTGTATATTTTAGGGAAATCTAAGGTTATGGTTTATAAGATATCGGAATCAACGGAGGTTGTTCTAAACTTTAGGTTCTCAAAACCCAAGTTTCTTGAGATCTTTGGGGATTCCGTTTTTGTGGGGGATACATTGGGGCTATATAAAGCGAAGTACGACTACTTTTTAAGGTGGGATACCCTCTTTTATGGAAGGCCGGTTTTCTCCGCGGTTAAACACCCAACCTTAGGTTGGCTAATTGGGACGGATGATGGGGTTAAAAACCTTTCGGGAAGCACTCTATGGCTTTCAGGAAAAGTTATAAGGTTCCTAAGCTTGAGGGGTGATACGGTTTATTTGGCAACGGATTCTTCCTTATATAGACTCTCGCCACCTTCATATTCCCCCTATAAACTCCTTGACGGTTATGTATCCTACTTATCCGAAAACTTATTCGGTTTGGGGAAGATAAATTCACCATATTATATGTTCGGGTACGGAATTTATACCCTCCCAAACTTGCAAAGGATAAGAACGGGTGGGCTACCCTATACCACAATAACGGGTATGGTACTCTTGGGTGATAGCTTGATAGCCTGTGGTAGGGGGGGATATTACGCCTGCGCGGTTTGGCCTTCCGGAAACACCTTTGGATTCGGAATAACGAATTTCATCAGGAAATTTAACGATAGGGTCCTTATTTTGGGCTTACATGGTGGGGGTTTGGTTCTTTTACTCGTTGGTGAAAACTCCTTTAAAGATACCGTAATTTTTACCCCTTCAAGGTTGGGTGGATTCTCATACGTCTTTGATATGGCGGTATTTAGGGATACCGTATATTTCGTTGCTTGGGAACCCTCGGGTAGTTCAAAACTTTTTAAACTAAGCTTTAAGGTGGGAGATAGTATATCTGATACGGTCTTGACGGATGTTTTAACCGACTACGCAAAGGATATTTTGTACTCGGTGGATGATAAGCTAATAATGTGTGGGCAGGGAAACTGCAAGTTTTACTCCCCAAATTTAAACCAATACGCCAGTATAAACGTCAAGGCAAACGTGATTTACAATTACGGGGATACTTTGCTTTTTGGGACGGACGATGGTGTGGAGATGTATTCTTTGAGGTCCTTGGGATACTTGGGTAAAGTTTTGGCTGGAAATATAATAACGGGTTTGTGGGTGGGTTTGGATGGATCCATTTGGGCTTCGGGAAGTATGGGACTTGCTAAACTTAAAGGGAATTCCTTAAAGATATACTCCCCCGAAAACTCCCCTATTCCCGGAATATCCCTTTCCCCTTCGGTTTTATATCCTATAAGGTTCTCCCTATTGTCCGATCTAAAAAACGGTAGGATATTCGTTGCCACGGAAAAGGGTATTGGAATATTTAGTGACAGCTCCGTCCTCGCAGGTTGGTGGGAGAACGTTAAAGTTTATCCAAACCCCGCCCTTAAAGGAAAGGAGGTGAAGATCCTAAACTGCCCCCCAAATTCCACATTAAAGATCTTTACCCTTTCAGGATTTGAAGTTAAGAGGGAGAAGGGTTGCTCCTTTAAAAATGACCTTGCACCCGGATTTTACCTTATTGGCTTGGAGAGTATGGGAAGGAGGACAACGATAAAGTTCGTTTCGGTTGAGAGGTGAGCCTGAAATCTTATTTATTTATCGTTTTGTATGCTTTGGGGTTTGCCTTTGCATTTCTAACCTTTTACGATAGGATAACCGATACATCTCTAAGGGGAAAGGATGTTGAAAACTACCGTAGGGTGGTAAGCATGGGGAAGGTGAGGGGTAGGTTTGTGGATCCGAGTGGAAAATACCTGACGGATATTGAGGTCGGTTATTCCGTAATTCAGCTAATGACAAAGGGGAATGAATATTTGCGGGAGAGGGAAAGGATGGAAAAACTCCTAGGAAAACCCATAAAGTTCAGGGAATATAGGTACATGGGCTTTTCGGAGATAATAGGGCTCTCCGAGGAGGACGTATACCTACTTATGCGGAATAAATATAGGTTTAGGACCCTTCTATTTATCCCGAAAGTTAAAAGGAAGCTCGTTTGTAAGGAATGCTGGCACATAATAGGTAGCGTCTCTGCGGATGGCGTTGGGCTTGGGGGTTTGGAGGCGTTTTATGACAACGTAATAGGGGGGAAGATAGGGAACGTGGTGTTTGAGAGCGACGCCTTGGGTAGGGTTTTGTCCGAACCCGAAATTTACATAAACGTTATGCCGAGCGATATAACCGTTTCCCTCAGATACGACCTATATCTCTTGGCGGATAGTTTGTTTAAGGATGAAAGGGGGGCAATTTTTGCCTTCAATCCTCAAAACGGTTTCGTATATCTATCCTATTCAAAACCCTCCCCCCTCGACACAAACGATCCCACCCTTTCTCCCTTGTTAAACAGGGCGCTAAGCGGACTTTATCCTCCAGGCTCCACCCTAAAACCCCTAATTGCACTTCTGGCTTTAAGGGACGGGATAATAGATACGAACTTCGCGGTAAGTTGTAAGGGAGCAATATACTTAGGTAGAAGGGTTTTTAGGTGTTGGAGCATTCACGGATATACCAAACTTGAGAAGGCGATAGCACAATCTTGTAACGTGTATTTTTACAACATCGGTGGAAAGTATGGAGCGGAAGAAATTTTAAATTCCCTTAAGGGTACGGGTTTGTTTGGTAGAAAATTTACGAATTTGAAGGAGGAGGTTCCCTCAAGGATACCAGTTAGGGCAATTTACCTAGGAACTGCCCTAAACCTTGCCATAGGACAGGGGGAAATATTAACAACCCCTGTTTTCCTTGCGGTCCTTGCGGGGCTTGTCGGAAACAAGGGTTGGGTTGTATTGCCAAGATTCTCCGAATATGAAAAGCCCGAAACCTTACGGCTGTATGCCCCGGATTGGGCTTACGATGCGGTTAAAAGGGGTATGCTGAAGGTAATTGAGGAGGGAACAGCTCAAAACTCAAAGATCCCATGGTTAAAATTTGGGGGAAAGACGGGAACCGCTCAAAATCCCCATGGTGAGGACCATTCCCTCTTCATAGCCTTTGCGCCTTACGAAGATCCGCAAATCGCCATCGCGGTGGTGGTTGAAAACGCGGGGGCTGGAAGCGCGAAGGCGGCACCCATAGCATCGGAAATCATAAAGCGTCTCTTTCCAGGCGACCTTAAAATAACCAATGCGCAAACTTTTAATAACACTGTTTCTTTTAATTTCTTGCGGTAAAGTTGACGTTGAGGTTTGGTATTCCCTCGGGGAAATTCACGATTATCACTTCAAAAGGGTTATAAACAAAGTTTGGAAGAATTTCGGATTTGGGATAGTTTTGAAAAGCTTTTCTTCACAGGAAGAAATGGATGAGTCTTTAAGAGTGCGCCAGCCAGATTTAGCCTTGGTTTATCCGCAAACTTTAAAAAACCTCATAAAATCCGGGAAATTGATGGAATTTGTGGAAAAGGAGGAATTACCAAATTACTGTGGAAGATATTGCTACCCTATGTTTAAGAGCCTCTTGGGTTTTTATGTAAGCGAGGAATTGGCAAAACAGGTGGGCTTTCCAACGAGGTTTAAGATTCAAGACCTTCTAAATCTTCAAAGTGATTACATAGTCTTGGGTGTATATCCCTCCGCAACCTTCTATACTGGCTTGATCTTTGTATTCCTATCGGAGGGTAAGGATACTTTGAATGCTTGTATCTCTTCCTACGAATTCCTGAAGGGGCTTTCGCGAAAGGGATATGTTAGGATATACCCAAACCCTAGGATCGCGCAAAATGATATGGTAACTTACAAGATCGTCTCTATAGTGGGGACAAGCGCTTACAAACCCTACATTGAAAGGGAAGGGATACGCTTAAAGTTCGTTCCTCTAATAAACTCTAAAGGTGAAGAGGTCTATTTCCTTTCAGGTCCAGATTTTGTGGTTTTTAGGGATGCGGATTTGAGACTCGCGAAAAGGTTTATAAACATTCTAGGCAGGGCGATAGAAAAGGATACAATATGGGAAAACTTCGGATATATCCCCTTAGAAAAGCTAAAGGGTCTTAAACATCTGTACTCGGATGTGAATTGGGATATTGATAGGAAAAAATTAAGGGAGATGTCCATAAGGGCGCTAAACCCCAAAGACTCTATACCAAACGACTCTATCCCCTTACTCTGCAAGGAGGCTCTAAATATATAGGAACTTCACTTGCATTGTATCTCTACGGTCATGGTCTGTACGAAACCCAAAATTAACCATTCGGATACCGTATTTATGAGTAAATCGTCTATCCCATAGTAGCTTTTGACCTTAACCATTTCATTGCAAAGCCCTACCATATCCGCCGTGGAGTTTGAGGATATGGGAACCAGACCCCAAAGGATGTACCAAACTTTTTTCTTTATCTTTATGGGTGGTACTTCCACCTGGGTGGCCATCTTGAGGTTCTTATTGGCGGGAGCTTCGTAAACTATCGTCGCACAGCTTCCAAAAAGCAAGGATGCAAGCAAAAGCGCAAAAATTCCCCTTTTCATAACCGAATATTTTAAGGGGGAAAGAGGGGTTGAAAAGAGGAGTTTTTTATCGTTAATGATTGGTTAAAAACTCAATCAGCTCTTCATCCGAGATCTGTCTAAAATCTTCGTAAAACATTCCAACCGCAAAAAATATGCTCCTTACTACCTCCAAACATATAATCTTATCAAAGAATTCCTTTACCAAGTTATAAGCAAATTCCGAACAGACGGGTATTGCAAGGATCAAACCCTTCGGTTTTCTCTCCCTTACGAACTTCGCCCCCGCTATTACCGTATATCCCGTTGCCATACCATCATCAATCAGGATAACTTTTTTCCCCCAAAAATCTTCGGGAATAAAGTTTTTGTATTTTTCGTACAAAACCTTAGCTTCAGAAACCTTAACTTTTAATATTTCTTTAATTTCCTCCTCGTCAAGGCCCAGTAGCCGAGCATATTCCTCATCGTAGACGTTTGTACCATCATATGCCACCGCACCAAATCCCGATTCCGGCGATTCCGGGGGAGATATCTTCTTTACGGGCAACACCCCCCATGCCATACCCAAGCACTCCCCCACAATCTTCGCCATATAACTCCCACCCCTTAATATCCCAACTATCAGATCACCCGAAATACCTTCTTCCTTCAACCTCTCGCAAAGCTTTAAAGCTGCATCCTTTCTATCCTCAAACTTTAACACCCTCTATTAACCTCATATATTCCTTATACATACACCTATCCTGAACCACTATTATGCCACGATCCAAAAGGGGTTTTACCGCCTCATCGTTCTTTATCCCCTCCTGTAGCCAAAAAACTTTAACATCCCCCCTCTCCTCAATCCTTTTCAAAACATCTTTAACCACCTCGGGTATAGCCTCACTTGGCCTGAAAACATCCACCCAATCTATCGGTTCGGGTATCTCGCTTACGGTTTTATAAGCCTTCCTACCCAAAATCTCATCAACCGTCGGATTTACCGGGATTATATCGTACCTCTTTCCTATAAAGAACCTTGGGACCTTGTGGGCAGGTTTGTTCGGATCCTTTGAAAACCCCACAACCGCTATATTCCTGTATTTCAAAAAAAGCTCCTTTATTACCTCATCGCTCGGGTTCTGAATCATAAGGTGTTATTATAAACCTGCCAAAATATCCGCTACTTTTTCATCCAAAACTTTAGATATCAGCTCAACCCTGATTCCATCTGGATGTATGCATATAAAACTACTTGAGAAACCCAGTGGATAATTTAATGCCCTTGCGAGATCCTCCGCAAACCTTCCGCTCTCCGCACTCGTATGGTAAAACCTCACGTAAGGCTCCCCGTATCTTAGAAATATTATTTTTTTATAATTTGTCCTTGAAATTTTCATTGCGGTGTGAAACTGGGAAGGTTGGACGCTCATACCAAAGTGGTAAAGCCTCCCCCCTATCCTGTTAATTATTTCCACCGCATCCCAAAATAGCCTTCCGTCCCCCAAAACCACCGCCCAATCTCCCTTTTTAGGGTTTTTTATCACCTTACCGAAATTCGTCGTCAAGTACCCCCTCGGTTGCGAATACTTCCCGAAGGACCTATATATATCCCTATCCTTTGCGAAGGTTTTCTTAGAAATTTCAAATATTGCATTTTTTAAAATTTCAGCCTCCTCAATTATCAAATTTTCATCCACCTCTTCCGCAAAAAATAGTTCGGTAAGGAGCTTTATTTTCGCCTTCCCCTTCAAAACCGTGAATTTTGATGGTAAAACTCTGAATTCCCTATTGGGGAACCTCCTCAAGAGCTCTCCTATGATCTCGTAAGCAAGATCGTAAGAGGGTGATACCGTTGTCCAAGATGTATATATCTCCGAATAAAACGGCGTTTCTTCCTCGCTCGCATTGTGGTGCAAACTTAAGAAAATTTCGGGCTTAAGCTTATCTACGATTTTTAACCTATCTTTCAGGGAAAGATAAATATCGTTGTGCCTGGTTAGAGATACCTCAAAGTTTCCCTTCAGGTTTTCGTATAAAATTAGGGCTAATTTCAGATTTATATCCTTTTCTGGAAATCTACCCTTCGTGGTTCCTAAGCTTTCCCCCCCATGCCCAGGGTCTATCAGGATCCTCACCTCTCCTCCAAGATCTTCCTTATCCTTTCCACCGCTTTAAGCGCCTTCTCGTTTTTGGGATCAAGCTTTAGGACCTCTTGGAAAAAGAAGAGAGCTTCCGCATAATTCCCCTTTTGATATGCCTCAAGCCCCTTTAAATAAAGGTTTTCAACCACCCTTGGATCCGCTTTAGGAGTTCGTAATGTATCGCTTTCCTTCCTTACAGCCTCTACTCTTCTACCCCCAACATAAACCGTATCCCTCACTATCACAGGTACCTGAATGTAAATTGGCACCTCTATTCTAACCGTATCCCCCTTATTTTCCGGTTTCAGTATTAAGGATAGTGTTAATTCAAATTTTGGGCTCTCCGAAAACCCCAAATGGGAAAAAATATAAAGGTTTCTCCACCTGTATCCAAGAAAGGTACCCGGAAGGGTATCAAAGGTTAAACCCAAATCAAGACCCTTAAAGGAATACCCCACAGCAAGTTTAAGGTAATAATCTGAGTTCTTTCCGAAGGAGAAACCCATCCCCCCAAGAAAACTTTTATATCTTAAATTCCCGTTTAGATAAAACCCTTTTGTGCTTACCGCGGAAAATATCCAGAAGTTTTCCGAGTATCCCCCCAAACCCAAAAACGGGTCTAAATTATCCACCCCCAAACCAATTAATCCCTGATAAATTTTGAAATTTACAGCGTAAAACCTCTGGGAAGAGTTTAAGTAAAAGAATGTGTTTATCCTTTCCGTGTTGTACTGAAAGAAGGCACCGGGTTTTGGATTAAAAAAGCCTGTTATTAGATTTAGGGATGGGAAAAGGTTAAAACCCGCGAAAGGGAACATTGTGGATATTTTAAGGCCTTACCAGAACCTTTTTTGTTATCCTACTCATGAACCTGAACTCACCGAAGGCATAACCCCAATCGAATATGACCCTATTCACATTCACAACCTCCAAATTTATCGGTCCCACATCGTAATAACAATCAACAGAGCTTTCCGGGATCCTAAACGAAACCTTAGGTGTGGTATCAAGGATCTCCTTATAACAGTAATAGTATCCCGCCGAGGTATCCCTTCCTACCAGCCTTACCATATAGTAGTTCGCCCTGTACCCTCTATCCCACACTATGGTGTATGTTCTCCCAACATACAAAGTATCTGGTAGTTGGTCTATCCGAAAGGTGTCGGAATTTGGGAAATAGAGAGTGTCTCGGATTAAGCTAAATCTAGGTTTTGATGGGAATACCCCATTTAGCTTTAAAGTTTCCCTTGCCACCCCGTTTATTAAATTCGCGGCGCAAAATTTATATACCCTTCCCTCCTTAAATACCCTATCGTTGATGCTATCGTCCCAGTTGAAGAAGGTGTATCTGTATTGTTTATCAAACTCCTCACTTTGTTTGAACTGATAAACCTTGCTATCCCTAAAGTCCCTTGAGCATGCGGTATCGGAAGTATCTCCAACCACGAACCATACCACACCCCCTCTCATACCGTATCCGAGCTTATCCGAACCAGAATAAACCGTATCAAAATAAACAATTGAGGTATCCAAGGTATCCGTCCAGATTTCCCCAAACCAAACGTAATCCCCAACCCTACTTTCAGGTAATTTGTATTTACAGGAAAGCAAAAGGAAAATTAATAAAATCCGCCTCAATATTCCTCCTCCACCAGCTCTATCAAAACCCCTCCCGCGTACTTTGGATGAATGAAGGCTACCTTTCCCCTCACCCCCTCCATATCCTCCACCGCAAATACAAAACCCTCATTCTTCAACCTCTCAACCTCCCCCCTCACCTCATCAACCTGCAAGGCTATATGGTGCAAGCCCCCTCCCCTCTTTTCTAAAAATTTACCAACCGTTGAACCCTTTTCTATGGGAGTTATTATCTCTACGGAGGAGTTCTCTATCCTAAAAATCGCGGTTTTTATCTTCTGATCTTCCAAAACCTTCTCGTAAAAGTTTGTTTTTAGGATCTTCTTGAACTTATCAAGGGTTTGTTCATAATCCTCGGGTTTTACCACGATGGCTATATGCGATATTTTCATCCATAAATTTTAAGCTTGAAAAGGCTTATTGATTGGGCGGTGGAACATCCAGTAAGCGTTGGAGTTTTGTTTTTTGCCCTGATCTCAACGAGCATTTATTCCATTAGAAGGCTAAAATTTGAGCTTTTCCCAAGAATATCCCTCCCCACATTTACTGTAATAACCGCATATCCCGGAGCATCGGTTTACGAGGTTGAAACAAACGTAACAAAACCTCTGGAAAAGGTTCTAAAAAATTTGAGCGGTGTAAGGGAAATATATTCAAGGAGCATTGACGAGTACTCGCAAATAACCGTCCATTTCAACCCTAATACCAACCTATCAAAAGCCTTTGTGGATATGACGGATAAGATAAGGAGTGTTAAGCTCCCCGAAGGAACCCTCCCCCCATCCATCATACCCTTTGATCCCTCCGTGTTCCCCGTTATGACGGTTACCTTCTCGGAAGATGAACTCGTAAAAAGCCTATGGGTGGATAGGGTATCCACCCTTCAGGGTGTAGCCCTCGTTCCCCTATTGAAAACTTATGAGAATGTGATCTCCATAAGGGTTTATCCGGAAAAATTGGCATTCTTTGGTATAAGGCCCACCCAAATTTTTGGAGCCCTTTATGAAAAGAGGTTTTCTTTCCCTTTAGAAAAATCGGAGGTTTTGGGAAGTGGGAAGGTTGATCTCAGGGATATAGAAAACACTATAGTAGGCGCGAGGGGAAATAGAGGGGTATTTTTATACGAAGTTGCCGAAGTAAAGGTAGAAAGGGAAAATTACGAGGTTCTACAGTTGAACAACGGTTTTCCCGTTATGGTTTCCCCGGTTTTTAAAACTTCGGATGCAAACGCTTATGAGGTTTCAAAGAGCCTTAAAAAGATCCTTGAGGAAATAAGGAGGGATGGGAGGTTAAAGTTTTGGATAGCGATGGATCAGGGTTTCATAATAGAAAAGGTGATTAAGGAGGCGATAAACTCCGCCATAATAGGTGGGATTTTGGCTATAATTGTTGTAATATTATTCACGAAAAGCATAAGATTGTCCCTAATAATAGCCTTATCTGTGCCCCTATCCCTCTCTATAGCTCTCATTATTATGGATTTCGCCGGATATGGTTTAAACGCTATGACATTGGCGGGTATAGCCCTTGCGGTGGGTATGCTCGTGGATAACGCGGTAGTAGTAAGCGAAAACATATTTAGGTACGTATCCTCGGGCTACGATCCAAGAACCGCATCAAAGGAGGCGACAAAGGAGGTAATAGTTCCGATAATTTCTTCGACAATAACCAGTATTATAGTATTTGCCCCGGTCGTATATCTCTCGGGTTCAATAGGGGAAATATCAAGGAACGTCGCAATAGCCTTTGTTTCATCCCTTGCATCTACCATATTGATCTCTACGATGATAACCCCAGCCTATGCCCAGTACATTCTGGCGGGTGTGAGGGGTTCAGCGTTCGCGTTTGGAGAAAATTACAAAAAACTATTGGTTTTTCTTAAAAAAAGGAAACTTCACCTCCCCATCTTTGTTCTTTTACTTTTGCCCTTAACTTTGCTCTTCAAGATAGGGGGAGAGTTCATCCCGAGCCTTGATACGAATTTTATATTTTTGGACATAGAACTCCCATCAAATACCCCATTTGAAAAGACCGCCCTTTATATGAGAAACGTAAGCAACCTATTATCAAAGATCCCCGAGATAGAAAACTACGCGGTTTTCGTCAGTGCTCCAAAGGATGTCCCAAAAGGAATAGTTGCATATGGAGGTGGGATAACGGAAACCTATAAGGGCCAAGCCTTTATAAGGTTAAAAGAGAGAACAAAGAGGAAAAGGGCTCAGTGGGAGATTGAAGAGATAATAAGGGAAAATCTCCCGGAATTTCCGGGTGCAAAAGTTCGTTTTCTTCCCGTTGAGAGGATCACTTTGTTTGGTTTAAAGGGGAAATCGGTTTATATAACCTTTTGGGGGGATGATAGGGAGATCTTGGAAAATATAGCAAGGAGATTCGCCGAAGATCTTAAAAAAGTTAAGGGTTTGACAAACGTGGTAGTTGAGCTTCCCCCGAAAAAGGATGTGGTACTTTACAAGTTTGACGAGCTCGCCAAGCTTTCATCCCTTCCTATGTCGGAAATAGAAAAGGATATATTTATCTTAAAGTCAGATATTTCCGCCCTTGAGGTAGGGAATTTACCCGTAAAGCTAATATACGATGGAGATATAAATTATCTCCCGATATCTGGAAAAATAAGGTTTTATGCGGGGGATTTCTTAAAGGCGGAAACCCTGAAGGTACCTTCCGTTATGACTGGATACAACGGACTACCATCTATAACCGTATCCGCGGATAGAACTTCACCAAACCTTCTAAGGATAGCTCTTGAAATTCAGAATATCCTAAAGGGCTATAGGCTTCCAAAGGGCTTTGGGTACACCCTTTCGGGCGAGATATACGAACTATTTGAAATGTTAAAGCAACTTACCCTGGCTGGAATTCTTGCGCTAATTTTAATCTTCTCCGTTATGGTTTTGCAATTTGAATCCTTAAGGGAACCATACTATATTTTTCTCAGCACCATATTTTCCCTTTCGGGCTCCGTTCTATTCCTTTATATTTTTAACGTGACACTTTCTATAGTTTCCCTTCTGGGAATTTTGATATCCTTTGGTGTTGTGGTAAATAACGGGATAGTTATGCTCAACTTGGCAAAAAGGGTAGGTATTCTGGAGGCTGCGAAAATAAGGCTCAGACCCATATTTATAACCAACATAACTTCCCTGATAGGGCTCTTACCCCTAATATTCTTGAAAAGCGAGGGTTTTGAGTATAGACAACCTGTGGCAGTTGCCCTCATGGGTGGTATGATCTTTGGGCTATTATACTCAACTTTAATCCTCCCCCTAATATACAAATTACCCCCTTATAATATCCGATATGGTCGAGACCCTTCTTGATTATTTTCAGCGCGGTGGAGGCGTAATGTGGGGTATCCTCGCGGTAGCCCTTATAGCCCTTGCCATCTCCCTTGAAAGGATATATTCCCTCTTCATAAAGCTTAGGGTGAACCCCGTAAAGATCGTTGAAAACACGATAAAGATCATAGAGGAAAAGGGAGTAAAGGAGGCGATAGATTACCTAAACAAGCAGAAAAACCCAGTTGCCAACGTTCTAGCCGCGGGACTTGAAAAGGCGGGCAAATCAAAGGTGGTAGTGGAAGAGGCTATGGAGAGGAGGGCGTCAAAGGAGCTCGCCTTCCTGGATCAAGGTATGATATACATATCCGCGGCGGTGACCCTTGCTCCCATACTGGGTTTCATGGGAACCGTAACGGGTATGATAAGGGCTTTTGACGCTATAGCAAAGGCTGGAGAAGTGGAGCCTACTGTAGTTTCCGCAGGTATTTCGGAGGCTTTATTAACGACCGCTTTCGGTCTGATCGTTGCAGCTCCGTTTTCCCTACTCTACAGCGTCTTTATGAGTAGAATAAACAGCTTCCAAAAGAAGATGGAGGAGGCATCAAACTATCTCTTGGAATACCTGCTTGAGAGTGGGGTGATAAGGGAAATGTAATATGGCGATATTTAAGAAAGTTCGGCTGGAGGAAGAGGCGGAGATCCCAACTGCCTCTATGGCGGATATCGCTTTCCTATTAATAATTTTCTTCATGACGACCACGAACTTTGCCAGGGAAAGGGGTTTAAAGTTCGTCCTACCGGAAAAGAAGGATCAACCTCAAGAGGTCAAGATAAAAAGCGAAAATCTCCTTAAGATATCCATAAACGATAAGGGGGAACTGTTCCTAAACGATGAGGAGGCAAGGTGGGAGAATTTGGAGAGGGAAGTGAAGCTCAGGCTGGAAAAGAATCCAAACCTAATAATAATTATAAGGACACATGGAGATGCCCCTTACGACTATATGATAAGGGCCTTTGACGCCGTAAAGGCCGCGGGAGGCAAAAAGGTAAGTTTAGGTATAATAGGAGGTGGGGGTTGAGAATAAAAAGGAGGATAACCCCTAAGGCTTTGATACCTACCGCCTCCATGTCAGATATAGCCTTTCTCCTTATTATCTTCTTTATGACCGTAACGGTTTTCAGGAAAGCTAAGGGTTTGCCTGTACAGCTCCCTTACGCTAAAACCACCGAGAGGATCCTAAAACAGAGGGACCTTGCTTATATATGGATCTCAAAGGATGGAAAGGTGAGCGTTGACGACAATATAGTATCGCCCAAGAGGGTAGCTTTAATATTCAGAACAAAGGTAGCGGAGAACCCAGCCCTTATAACCTCCATAAAGGCGGACAAGGATGTTCCCTATAAGTACGTTCACGAGGTGATGGAGGCGCTTAGGGAGGCAAACGCCCTACGGGTGGTATTCTCCGCAAGGAGGGGAGGGTAATGTCCATAAAGCTCCTTGAAAGAATGAGGGCGCAGAATGCCCTCGAAGAGGAATACCCAAGGGATCTGAATCTCGCATTCACGGTGTCACTAATATTCTTTATCCTATTGTTCCTCTTCGGTAGGGGGTGCGCCGTTGAAGCCTATAAACCCAAAGCACAGCAGGAAGTTATGGGGGAGGAGATAAACATACAAGCCCAGCTTGAGGAACCACCCCCTCCCCCACCAAAACTCCAAATATCCCTACCCGAAGAAATAATAGAAACCACTGAAGAAACCGCGGATACGATCCAAATAAGGGAAACCGTGAGCTTTGATGAGTTCTCACCTCCTCCACCTGCACCCACACAAACTGTATTTGAGGTTTACGAGGTTGACGAACCACCCCAACCGATAGTTCAAGTACAGCCAGAGTATCCGGAGGTGGCAAGAAAAGCAGGGCTGGAGGGTAGGGTCATAGTAGCGGCGGTTGTGGATGAAAATGGAAACGTCATTCAGCTTCCATACACAGCAGTACCAACTCTATATTTAACGAGGCAGCCCTTGAGGCGGCAAAGAAGATGAAGTTTAAACCCGCAAAGCAAAGGATATAGCGGTTAAGGTGAAGGTTTGATACCCTTTGTGTTCAAGCTGACGAAATGAGGGGTTTGACATTGGGTATAAAAATATTATTGCTCATTTTGTTTCCCTTCGTTAGTGGGTGCGCCCTTAAATCTAATAAACCCAAAACGCAACAGGCGGATACGATCCAAATAAGGGAAACCGTGAGCTTTGATGAGTTCTCACCTCCTCCACCTGCACCCACACAAACTGTATTTGAGGTTTACGAGGTTGACGAATCACCCCAACCGATAGTTCAAGTACAGCCAGAGTATCCTGAGGAGGCAAGGAAAGCTGGGCTTGAGGGTAAGGTCATAGTAGCTGCGGTTGTAGATGAAAATGGAGATGTTATTGAGGCTTCTATACTCTACAGTGGCAATCCAATATTCAACGAAGTAGCTCTTAATGCGGTAAAAAAGATTAAGTTTAAACCCGCAAGGCTAAAGGATAAACCAGTTAAGGCTATAGTTCGGATACCCTTTGTGTTCAAGCTGACGAAATGAGGGGTTTGACACCCTTATAATATACGGATGGAGGTATGAAAATGAAGAGATTATTGCTCATTTTCTCCGCAATCTGGGCGGTTCCCTTGTTCGCCCAGTATGGTAAGATAGTGGGTAGGGTAACTAACGAAAAGGGAGAACCCCTACCCGCCGCTACGGTCAGGATAGTGGAAGGTCCCTCAAAGGGAGGGGCTTACGCGGATGAAAAAGGATACTTCGTTATTCTCAGGCTTACCCCTGGAACATATACCCTAGAGGCTAGCTATATAGGTTATAAACCCCAGAGGATCACGAATGTCGTAGTTGAAAGTGACAGGACGACGGAGATCAATTTCCGCCTCGCGGAGGAAGGTGTTGTCGTTAAGGAGGTTGTCGTAGAGGCGAAAGAGCCACCTGTAAGGAAAGATGCAACAGAAAGCAAGAGTACTATAAGGGGCGAGAATATAAGCAAGATCCCAGTTGCAACCCTTGAGCAGGCAATAGCCTTAAGCTCAGGCGTTAGGGTTTCCGGAAGTGTGATCCAGGTTAGGGGAGGCCGTCCCGGGGAGGTATCATACGTAGTGGATGGGGTTGAGGTCGTGAACCCTTATACTGGCGTTCAGAACATAAGCCTTCCCTTGAACGCCATTCAGGAGGCGAGCGTAAGTAAAGGTGGGTTTGGAGCGGAGTACGGAACCGCATCCTCGGGAGTGGTGGCGGTCTCAACGAAGGAGGGCTCAAACAAGTACGAGTTTTCCCTTCAAACTTTCTCAAGCCTGGGTATGGGTGGATTCTTCAATACGAATGTGGGCGATCCTTACCTGAAGTACTTCACGAGGAAATATATGTTCGGTGGCTCAAAGTATAAGATCAGGGTCAAGGAGACGGGTGAGCTTATAAAGGGTGAGGAATATTACGGTAGGCTTATGGCGTTTGATAGCGCGAGGGCGGAGATCTACAGGAGAAACTTTGCGGAATTTTCAAAGAAAGACCCCTTATTTAAAGATCTGGGTTATCCCAATACAGTTAGGAACTTCTATACCTTCCCCTGGAGGGAGAACTACTTTAGGCCTATAATCGGGTTCGGTGGCCCCTTACTTCCCTTTTACGACAACCTGAGGTTCTATTTCTCGTACGATTATACCAACTCTCAAGGGACTTACCCAACCCAAGGCTCAAATCAAGGTTCGTATCAGGCTAAGATATCATGGTTTGCTACGCCCCAGCTGAAGTTTTTCTTTGGGACCGTTGGTACCAAGTCCGGCTTTAGCGTCCTTGGTTATCCTCCAACCTTTAGGCTACTCTTGAACAGGATCCCTTATGCGGTTAGGGATGCTAAGCAGTACTCCTTCGGTATAAACTACGCCCCATCTACTAAAAATTATTTAGAGTTTAGGTTGGGGTATTTCTCAACCAAGACCCGTTCCGCTTCTTTTGTTGATGTCAACCAAAACGGTATAGCGGATTTTGCCGATAGGGATAACGACTTTTTGCCCGAAATAGATACGGGAATGCTCAGGCTCATAGGTCGCGCCTTAAACCCAATGTATATCCACGAGGCTAATCCGAACGGTTGGATCGAGCTCAACGCCTTCTGGTGGGAAGGGGTGCCCCAGGGTTATTATCCGACTTTTGTAAAGGGAACAAAGAGGCAGAACTACTATTTGGGCGTTGTAAGGGGTACTAACGATACCGTCCTTCTAGTTGTGGGAGATACGCTCTTTGACGGGAACGGGAATGTGGTGGATGTTGATACGGTGAAGGTCCAGAGGAGGTGCTATGTGCCATATTCCCAAAAAGATACCATCTGTGAAACCAAGTACGTATTTTCCAACATATTCACACCTACGCCATACACCTGGTATAGCAGGATACTGGATTTTGTTGATAACAACACCGTTTGGAGCGGAAGGGTAGATCTCCTCTCTCAGGATCCCTTCGGGCTTAGGGGGCACGAATTTAAGACGGGCTTTGAGTATTACAAGTATTACATATACCGCAGGAGCGTTGATTACGCCTCCGGTGGAAACATATACATGAACTATGTGGATGTATCACCGACAAGGTTCGCGTATTACATAAGGGACAAGATGGAGTTTGAGGGCTTCATAGCGAACGTCGGTTTCAGGTTTGACTACTTTGACCCCAACGCGTGGTTCCCGAAGAACATAGAGGATCCCCTAAAATCCATTACGCTTGCCAAGCAAAGTTACATTTTCACGAGGGATTCCGCTAAGTTTTACAACAGGGCAATTAGGGATACGTTCTTCCTTAAGGATCCCCAGAAGGCTCCCGCAAGCTGGTACATAAGCCCGAGGATCGGCATATCCCATCCCATATCCGAAAATCAGGTCCTTTACTTCACTTACGGGCACTACTTCCAGGTTCCAAACATGAGGTGGCTATATCAAAACCAGTTCTGGCTTATGACGGGCGCATTCAACGTGATAGGTAATCCCACACTAAAACCCGAAAAAACCATATCTTACGAGGTGGGGATAAAGACCGCAATAACCCCATGGCTGATATTTGATATAGCCGCCTTCTACAAGGACATAGCAGACCTCGTCCAAAGCAAGTGGATATACATAGGGAACACGGGACAGCAATATACCACCTTCGTTAATCAGGACTTTGGTTCCGTAAGGGGCATAGAATTTAACCTAACCAAGACCTTCGGTGGAGGAGGAGGACTCCTTTCCCTCCTCACCCTGAACCTTTCTTATACCCTCCAATTTGCAAAGGCGAGCTTCTCAAGCCAGTTCTCATCTTACGTCCTAACCTGGTCCGGCATAGCCCCCGAATACTCCCAAGAGCAGTACGTGGATTGGGATGAGAGGCAAGTTATAAACGCGGTTGCAAGCTTTGATCTGCCCATCATAAATTCCCAGATAACCCAAGGTTATGGGTTTGCATTTATATTCAACTATGGAAGTGGTACCCCGTGGTCTCCTCCTTTCAGGGATGCGAGGGACGTTCTTGAGAAGACGAATACCTTGAGGTTCCCAGCAAGGCCTAACTTGGACTTCAGGGCTTATAAGTCCTTCAATTTGGTGGGTGCCGATATTAGATTCTTCGCGGATATATTCAACCTACTTAACCTAAGATACGAAACGGATTATGCCGATCAAAACTATTATTACTACTTCGGCGATCCGGAGGGACCTTCAAAGAACCCGACGGTTTGGAACAGGGGACGTCTTACGAGGTACGGGGTTCAGATCACCTGGAAACAGAAATAAGGGGGTAGAAAATGAAGAGGGTATTACCCTTATTGCTTCTAATATCCTTACCCCTCTGGGGTAAGAGCAAGTTTCCCCAAAGGGCGGGGGACTTTAGGGCTCTGTCCGTAGCGGATGCCTGGAAGGTTTTAACCACGAATGAGGTTTGGACAACGCTGTCGAACTTCGGAGAGCATGGAGATGCAAACACGGTCCTACCCGGATACTCCTGGCCCGGTAACGCTCCCGGTCAAAATGTATATTATCTATGGGACGGTAGAATATGGCTTGCAGCCTTTGTAAACGGTGTAAAGTACGTCACCCATTACGATTACGGACAAAAAGAATGGGCGCCGAGTACGGATAACCTAGGTACAGGTTTCGCCTGGATAGGTCCCGATAAATCCTTTATGGACGTTGAGGCAAGGTACGACGACTGGAGAAGCAACCCAAGATACAGGAACGGATCAAACGGTCTGGGCATAAAAATAATAGAGAGGATAATGGGGTGGCCCCAATACCCTTACTCTCAGATATACGTATACGAGCTGGGTGTAATTTATAACAAATCTGAGGCAAGTATTTCCCCCGCTCCCGATACGTTGGAATTCTTCCTCGGTTGGCAATATGACGCCGATGTATGCGGTGCGGATAACAGTAACCCTCACATAGACGACCTCGTTTATTACGATGGTGCCCCGGAAGAATGCGCGATATTCTTCACCAAAAACTATAAGATGGGTTGGGAGGATAGTTTAACTGTTCTATCCGATACCACCATAAGCGGTCCGGATGGGATACCCGACGGATACATAATCTGGGGGGATGACCCTTGGGAGAAGGCGATAACGCGAGCATATTATTCCGCTAAAGGGATACCGGGACCGGATAGCTTTCCCCTTACGAGGAAAAAGAGGGATGGAAGCGGTGATACAACCGTTTATTACTATTATCTGATACCAAGGAACACATCCTTCATTTACGACAGCGATAACCCCGCGGAACCCGGGGACGATATTGGTGATAACGGCCTATGCCCGGGATACATAGGGGTAATGCTCATATATGCCCCGCCCACATCAAACGATCTTACAGGTACAAACATCTCTTCCTCCTGCTCCGGTATAACCTTGGCAAGGGCTACAGATCCAAGCGATAACATGAGGATTATCTATCCGAGGGCTCATCAGTGGTGGAACTGGGAGAACGATCCGGGTGATGACGCCGCAAGGTTTGACTATATGGTGGGAGATCACCCGGCAACCAGGCCCTATAGATTTGCCCCTCATCCCTACGATATGGGCGCCAACGAGTTTGACTATAGGTTCCTACTTACAACCGGACCACATAAGATAGCGGACGGGGATACCCTTTGGTTCGTGGTTGCGGGCGCGGTAGGGTATGGACTAAACGGCGGTAAAGACGACGTATGGTTTGGTGGAAGCTGGAAGATGGGATTGAGGCAGGCTATGGAGCAAGCTTTGAGGGCTTATTATACGGGATCCGAGGGTTATTGCGACCCTGCCCACCCTTGCGATCCCAAGTTTGCTCCCCACTGGCGCATTCCCGTCCCCCCATCATCCCCATCTCTATCCTATAGCGCAGCAGGGGATTCCGTCATTCTGATTTGGGATAAATCCCCAGAATACACGCCGGATCCGATAAAGAAAGATATAGACTTCGCCGGGTACGCCATATACAGGGCCCTTTATGGTCCAAGCTTCAAGGATAAGCCCTTGAAAATTCTTATTGATGCAACAAAACCTTATAAGGACTCCGTTAAGAATTTCTGGCAGAATGTATATCCCGATGTACAAATAGAGGAGGTTAGCTTTGCGGGAACCCAAAACTTTTACGTAGATAAAACTGCCCCCAAAGGTTTCCCGCTCTACTATGCGGTAACCGCATTTGACTGGGAGCCTTCAATAAACGCCAGCCTCGAAAGTTCAAAGGATAACTACTTGAAGTATCCGACGGGTGCCCCGAGGCCCATATTCGTTGGAGGTGCCCCGGGTGGGGATGATTGGAAGAATAAGATAGTCGTAGCTCCCAACCCGCTCAAGGGATGGTCAAAGTGGTCCGCAACTAGGCAGACCCCCGAAATAAAGTTCTTCAATGTACCCGCGGGTGCCAGGATAGACATATACTCCGCAACGGGCGATCACATAATAACCCTCTACAACACCTCCCCATCATCGGGTACGGTCTCCTGGAACTTGCTTACAAACCAAAAGATGATGGTTTCCCCGGGCATATACTACTTCCGAGTTGTTGATAGCAAGGGAAACGATTACGTGGGTAAGTTTGTGATTTTGAGGTAGGAGGTGGAATATGATCCTGTTGATTTTGTCCCAAAGCGATAACCCCTTCGCGAAGGTGGGGGTTGTGGGTTCAAAGATATTGACGGTATATACCTCACCGAAGGTGGCATCCTTAGGTGAGGCGGCGGTGGTCCTCAAGTCCAACGACCCATTACTTATGATAAACAATCCCGCATCCGTAATATTTGCGAACAACAGGGCGGTTGGTATAGGCTTTCTCCCATACTGGGTCCAAACCTACGTCTCGAGCGTGGGATATGTCCATCCTATGAAGAGATATACTTTGGGCTTTTACCTGCACGGGGTATATTCGGGAGGATTTAAATATACGGAGATAGATGAGAGCGGGGGATACAGGGAACTCGGTACATTCAACTATACCGGTATGGTATTTGGGGGAGTTATAGGAGGGAGGCTAACGGATAAATTCTCCGTTGCCTTAGCACCCAAGCTTATGTATGAGGGTTTTGGGAGTTTTACGAATGTCTTGGCTGTCGCCATGGATGTGGGAACATTATACGAGACGGGATTTAGGGGGATAAACATAGGGATGAGCGTCCAGAACTTCGGATTTGACCCCAGACTCAGAGGAGATTACATAAGGTATACATATCAAGGTGGGGATATAGTTGCGGACACTTTACCCTATTCCCCTTATAAGCTCCCCCTGACATTTAAAGCCGGGATATCCCTTGATGTATTCAAAACCTCATACCATTCTCTCGTCGGACTTTTTGAGGTGAATCACCCAAGCGATAACGCGGAATCCTTCAACGTGGGCTTTAAATATTCATATGCTGGGGACCTTGTTTATTTAGCTCTGGGAAAGAAGTTCAGGGGTGGATGGTGGGTCTCCCCTACGCACGACGAGCTGTTCTCCGCGGGTTTCGGTATAAGCATCCTCGGTATCTCCTTTGACTATTCATATACGGTATATTACAGGATGCCCGATGTTAGCAGGTTTGGCTTTGTTTATACATTTTAGGGGGTAGAAAATGAAAAGGTGGTTGTTTGTTTTGCCGTTTTTGGTGCCTGTATGGGGCTTTTCCGCCCCACCTACGGAGTACTATCTCCCCCAAATGAGGTACTCCTTCGCATGGGATATTTACAAAACTTCGGTTGATATAATAGATTCCACGGACGGAGCGTACATTCTGGTGTTTAGAAAGAACCTATATCCTTACAGGATCATTGATGTTGCGAACTTTAGGGACTTCCCCCCTACGGGTTGGAGCGCGGATCCCCAGTGGCTTAGGAAGCTTGAGATCTCGGGAAGTGAGGTCCTGTTTCCCGCGGTCGTTTATACTTATTCAACCTCCACGGGTACGTATTCCATAACGTCTTCAAGGTTTAACCTCAATGCTACACAAACGGGCGACACCATAGTATTCTCCTACAAACTCACAGGATTACAAGCTTCCGATACTATAAAGTTCCTCGTGAGCAAGGACTTAAGCTGCTGGGATGTCGCCGGCGTTCTAACATCATCGGATGTTACGACGGATATGAGGGAGGGGAAGTTCGCAATACCATTGGGAGGTTCCTGCTCAATATCAGACAACCATCAAGTATATTTGAGGATCTCGTTTGTTGACAGATCAAACGTATCTTCGGATACATCCAAGTATTTTGCCCTGTATAACCTTTACGTATGGGGAAGGACTTACAGGCCAAGAATACAGGATACCCTCAGCGTTTCCCAGGCGAACGATATTATTAATGATATCAGAAGCGCCTGGGCGGGGGTAAAGAACGCAATAGAAAACTTTATGGGTGTAAGCTCAAGCGAGAAGATCATAATACTCGTGGGTCCGATACATTCCTCCGATCCAGCAGATGGGCAGTTCCCGGATACTAGGATCCGCCCCCTTTTGGGCTTTTACGATCCCCTTGACATAAACGGAAAGCCGATAATATACCTAAATACCGCATGGAATTTATATTACTCCAACTTCCCAACGGCAGATCCGGATAGGATAGCTAAGCTTAGAAAATACTTGGCTTTCCAGTACGCAAGGTACATAGCTTACATTGCAGATCCCTCGGAGGCTGACACCTCCAGATATCCCCTCTACCTCATAAATATGAACATTACCGCTAAGGCGAGCTGGATAGCCCACAAGGCTATGATCGCCAACTTTGACCCGGATGATTTCTACTCTTACGCTCGCGGTATTTTCAACGATAAGAGTTATTCTTTTGGTGTAGGTACGGACGCAACTTACCTCTTCTCCACCGCGACACTTTATGACGGGAGGGTGCCAAGGGGTGAGGATATAGCGAAATTCACACTTTGGCTATCCTACCTTGAGGAGCTTACGAGCGAGAATGAGGTTAAAAACGCTATAAAGGAACAGGATGTTCTCTTTATGTTCCTTCCGACTTTATCAACCTCCGTATTAAACCTCATATCCTCAAGGGGTAAAAAGTTCTATCAGGCTTACGAAGAGTTCGTGATGAAGGTTTTCTCCGCGGGAAGAACGGATGTTCAGAGCATAAGTGGTTTCCCAACCTTTTCCAATCCCCTCCTTAAAAACACCCCCCTCACATCACCTTTACCGACCCTCTCTCTAAGATCCGCCACCTTAAGCCTATTCTCCTCAACCGCATATCTTGTATCCTCGGGAACTTGGATAACCTTTGACGGTAGAGATGGGAATAGGGCGTTCGGCGATACCATAACCGGTTGGAAGGTATATCTGATAGATACCGTCGCCAAGAGTTACAATTCTTTAACCCTTGATGCAAGAAACAGGGGGTATTCCACGAGTTTGCCTACGTACGTCCTCATTATAAACTACGGCTCAAGTGGGAGTTATGTTATAGGAAACAGGGACACTACGGATCCTCAGGTTAAATCCCCAACTTTGACCTTCTTCACGGTTCAACCCAACTATGCCTTTAACAGGTACGTTGATGTATACGCTATGACCAGTACTACTGCGTATTACGATGCGGCAAGCGAGGGGGTTAGGGTGATTTTCTATCCGGATGATTCCGCAAGGTTCGGTTTCTCGGTTCTAACCCTAAACAAGCTCGCCACAAACTTCTACAGCGCCAGCACCTATCTAAGCTTCAAGGACTATATGGATAACCCATACTATGGACCGATAAGGTACAAGATCTATCGCCTCCAGAGCTTTGCTGGGTTTGACTACGTTTTGGGAACCGGTGTGGTTGATACGGGTACCATCCAGAGCATACGCTTAGGTAGGGAACTTGTTGAAGCTTATCCTTCGGTCCTGTTTATGAGGTCTTTAGCGGGAGAAAAGGAGATACTCGTCTTTAGGAACGGTGAAACTTTCAATTTCTCCTCACCGGTTGATGCGGAGGTGAAGGTTAAGGCGGATCTTGGAGATAAAGTTTTCGTATATAACGGCTTTGATTGGAAGGAGGTTGAGGGTTATTATAATCCCGAGAGGAAAGAGATCACCGCTTACATCTCATCCGCATATGGAATTTACGTGGGGAAGGATAAACCTTCCTCCACCCCTTCCTCCTTTAAGGCTTTTGCGGACGGAAGCAGGATAAGGGTAATACTTCCAGCACCCTCGGATATCAACCTTACAATATACGGAATGTCCGGAAGGAAGGTTAAGGAGATCACTTACAAAGATCTCCCTGCGGGCTCTTACGAGTTCGAACTGAACTTCTTACCCAAGGGCGTCTATATAGCGAGGGTGAAGGTGGGTAAAAACTTCGCAACGGTAAAAGTTATAAGGGGAGGTGAGAGATGAAAAGGATAATTCCCCTTATCCTCCTGATCGGGTTTATAGCGATATCTTGCAGGGACACTTCAAAGGCACCAAATGCCCTGGAAAAGGAATCCATGCTTGATAGGGCTTGGAATTATTACAAGGCAAACAAATGCGATTCCGCCTCCACCATCTTTGACAGCGTCGTCACGGAGATAGACCCGGCAGACCTTGAAGCCCATCTTGGTCTCGGACTTTCATATACTTGCTTGGGGTACTACGCGCAGGCCCATAGCGAATTTTCCCTGATATACTCTCCATATGTTGTACCGCAAGCTTGGGACCTAAACCTTTATGTGGATGCAAGCTACAGGGATACGATAGGGAGTACCTACGTCGCATCACCAACCGCGCAATTTGTAAGCAGATATACTATTACCTTCACTTCGCCGAGCCTTTTGATAATAGGTGGGCAGTGGAGGTTGGGTAAGATCTTAAGGGAAAACAATGTATTTCCATCCGACACCACGGATTACCTGTACTTGATAACCGAGTACAATGAGATAAGGGTAAAACCGAAGGGGAGATATGAAAGGCTTATAACGGGTGAAGATATATACGGATATACGGATGGTTTGGCTTACGTAGATAGCTTCATCGCGGTGGTGGGTGGAAAGCTTACTCTGATAGATACCATAGGTCCCGTCCTCTTTGTAAGTAGCAAAAATACGGCGGCAGGCAGGGCTCAGGATACGCCATACATACATTCCTGGCTAAAGCACAACGACAGCGTATTCGTTGAAATGAAATTAACCGCCTTTAAGGTTCCCAGGGGAGGTCTTGATGTTATACCTTGGTTGGCGTTGGCTGCGGATGCTTATGCTTACTACGTTGAAGGTACTAACCTTGAGAGGGCAGCATCCCTGGCTCTTATAGCTTACTGGACGAGGAACCTTATATCTTCCTTCCCATCAAGGCTTCAGAATATTTCCGGCTTGAGCGATGGAAATGAAAAGAAGGGTTTGGCGGCGGTTTATGCGCAGGCTAACTATAAGAGGGGTATGTTGGCGGGCTCGGTTTCTATGATAAGGGTATTTGATCCGACATGGCCCGCTTCTTGGACTTATACCGCAAGGAGTAGGGCGGAGATAGATACCGCGGTTAGGTGGATGAGGCATGAGCCAAAATATAGAGCGTTGGGTATTAAGATTGATTCGGTGTTTTATAGGAGATAAAAGGAGGTATGGCTATGATTGGGGTAATTTTAAGCACCGCGCCTGTGGTACAGGTGCATAGCTATAGGATAACGGGGAGGGTATCGCTAAGGGAAGCGGTACCCGACCTGAAGAGGGTGGACGTCGCAGAGTCCCCCTCACGCGGTTCGGGCTGGGTCCCCTTCCTCTTCACGGAGGTGTATCAAGACAGCGCCCCGAATCAGTACACCCACTGGGGTAACTCCCACAGGCCCCTCTTCCGCAACGGGGATTCAATATGCGTAGCCTTCCGTAGG
>LBFQ01000023.1:12645-23645 GCA_000980735.1 Candidatus Caldipriscus sp. T1.2 | reverse complement strand
TAGGATTTACAACGAACGATGCGATTGTAGGTTTCCTATTTGATGCATCCACAGGAAACAAAGTGCCGGGTAGCGAGGTCCTACTCAGGGATCCTTACCTTGGCGAAGATGTAAGCCTCTATGACATCTCCATCAAGGGAGATACCCTTTATGTCGTCGGAAGCAACAGCGCGGAGGGAGATGGGATAGTTAAGATCTATTACGATGGCTCCTCCCTTGTAACCTATCCCGTTCCTCCTTCACTGGGTGGTACTTCGGTAGTTGAAAGACACGATATATGCTGTTTTGCCCTGAGTATAGGCTCAAACAACTTTAACGCCCTTGGCTATGCCGCTTACAGCTTTACGATTGACAGGTTCGGAAGGGGATGGTCCGTATATGCGCTGAAAGATGCCACCGTTCTTCCGGGCAACAACCCTGGGCACATAATAGTGCATCATGCTTGGGATGACAACCGCCTTGTGATCTTTGCGCCTTGGACGGGAAGCGGTGTTAACGCAAATAAACCCGTCTATAACCCCAGGGTCACGGTGGATGAAACGAACGCGAACAAGAGGGTCGTAAGCTGGATACAGTACGATAACAACCCCGCAGGTTGCGGAGGTTCCAACTTTGATAAGTCTATCTTCTACGCCGCCACATCCGACGGTGGTTCCACGTGGGGTATAAATAGCGCCACAAACCCCACCCACAGGGTGGACTTCCACTTCCCCGCAATAGACAGGGGTGCGGATTACACCTACTTTGGTGATGTTCTTACCGTAACTTACCTCAAGCCAAGGGATGGGGTAACCGACCTATACTGCAACGTAATAGCGAATGGTGTCGCCCCATCTTACGTCTATGTCGCCACGGAGATGGTTTCGTACTCCAGCGGTTCTTTCGAGGATACCGTGATAGTTAGCGTGGGCGAGAGGGGCAACCTCTCCATAAGGGGCGAGGCGGAGATATACGACATAAAGGGATCCTTGGTTGCGAAGACAAAGGGTGATGGCATCCTAAATCTCAGGAAGGGAGTCTACTTCATAAAAGCGAACGGGCGCGTGTATAAGGTCATAATAAAGTAAGGAAGTCTTAAATAACCTACGAAGGCCCCACCCGAAAGGGTGGGGCTTTTTTTGTTATATTTCAACTACGCCCAGGGAAGGATATACGGAAAGGTCTTGCCCATCCTCACCGAATATTAAAAACTTCGCTATACCGGCCGCACCTATCATAGCCCCGTTATCTGTACAATACTCGGGAAGGGAAAAGGAAACCCTTTCCCCGAGTTTCTCCATAAGAACTTCCCTCAACCTTGAATTTAAAGCCACTCCCCCAACCACCGCGAGCTTATCCACGCCCAGATCCTCCAAAGCCCTTAACGTGGTTTCCACTATGTTTTCCACTATAGCCTCTTGATAAGATGCTGCTATGTGTTTCAAGTTTTCGCTTATCCAAGTTTCCCCTTTTTCCCTAAGCAAATTCATAAGGGATGTCTTTAAACCGCTGAAGCTGAAGAAGTACCCCTTCCTCTTTATCTTCACCTTTGGGAATTTATGGAAGTTTCTATCCCCCTCCCTCGCGAGAATATCTATCTTTGCCCCTCCAGGATAGCCTAAATTCAACATCCTCGCCCCCTTATCAAAAGCCTCCCCCGCCGCATCATCCAGCGTCCAACCAATATGTTCGTAATTATACCAGTCTTTCACCAAGACCAAATCCGTGTGCCCACCGGAAACTATCAAGCATAAAAAGGGATGAGATATCTCGAAGGATAGGTACGTGGAAAATATATGCCCTATCATATGGTTCACGCCTACGAAGGGTTTTTTGTGAATTAATGCGAGGGTTTTTGCGAACTGTATCCCCACTATTAAAGATGCAGCAAGTCCGGGACCCTTCGTAGCACAAAAAAGGTCTATTTCATCAAGGCTTATATTTGCTTCCTTTAACGCCCTTTCAACGACCGGGTATATATACTCTATATGCGCCCTCGCCGCTATCTCCGGAACGACCCCCCCAAATCTCCCGTGCTCCACCTGGGATCTTACCACTAATGATAAAACCCTGAATTTTCCATCTTTGTACTCCACAACGCTTGCGGAGGTTTCATCGCATGAGGTTTCTATCGCCAAAGTCTTCATCTTAGATTATATTCAATGTCGGGTTTTATTGGAATTTCACCGTGTGCGGTGATTATAACGTTCCTCCCCTTCAAAATTTCCGAGAGAATTAGCCTGGATCTTTCGTCCAAAGGTGAAAAGGGTTCATCAAGGAGTAATAAAGGTTTTTCCCTTGAAAGCTCTATACCCACGGAGAGTTTCACCCTTTCCCCCCTTGAATATGTCCTGACGGGCCTTTTCAGGATGTGTGAAATTCCCAAAATTTCCGCAAGATCCACATTAAAGTTCCCAAAGAACCTCCAGTTATCGTACCCAGATAGATCCTCAAACAGAAAAGTCTTATGCCCCACAAAACCAATTAAGCCCTTTATATTTTCCCTATAAGGGTCCTTCCCAAAAACCTTAACCTCCCCAACGGATGGTTTTATCAGGCCCGATAAGATGCCCAAAAAGGTTGATTTTCCAGAACCGTTTGGTCCCCTTATCACACAAATTCCACCATCAAAATCAAAATGTCCTATCTCAAGCGCCAAAACCTTCCCGTAATATTTCCTTAAGTTTCTTACCCTTACGATTTCGGCAGGTACTTTTCTATAAACTCCCTCTTTATCCTTGTAAGCTCGCTCGTTGGGAACATTGCCAATAGCCTCCAACCTATCTCCAGTGTCTCCTCTATGCTCCTCGCCTTATTTCCCTGATTTAACATCTCCTTCTCAAACCTTTCCGCAAACCTAAGGTATATCCTGTCTATTTCGCTAACCGCATCCTCCCCCACAATGGATACGAGCCTCCTTATCTCCTTTCCCCTAGCATAAGCTGCAAAGAGCTGATCCGCCCAGTTCCTATGATCCTCCCTGGTCTTACCCGGACCTATACCTAGGTTCATCAACCTTGAGAGGCTAGGTAAGGGGTCTATGGGGGGGAATATACCCGCGGAATGCAACTCCCTTGATAGTACTATCTGTCCCTCCGTTATATAACCCGTAAGGTCGGGTATGGGGTGGGTAATATCATCATCGGGCATAGTTAGGATGGGTATTTGGGTTACGGATCCTTTCCTGCCCTTTATCCTACCCGCCCTCTCGTATATGGTAGCAAGGTCCGTGTACATATAGCCGGGATATCCCCTCCTTCCGGGCACCTCCTCCCTCGCCGCCCCTATCTCCCTTAAAGCCTCCGCATAGTTGGTCATATCGGTCAATATAACGAGGACGTGATAATCAAGCTCAAAGGCGAAGTACTCCGCAACGGTTAAGGCGAACCTGGGTGTTAAGATCCTTTCTATGGTTGGGTCGCTTGCTAAGTTTATGAAGGCTATCAACCTACTGCTTGCCCCCATCTCCTCAAACTGCTGTTGGAAGTATGCGTACTCCCTCTGCGTTATACCCATAGCTCCGAATACTACGAGGAACTGCTCCCCCTCACCCCTCACCTGCGCGTTTCTCATTATGAAAGCGGCGATTTCGTTTGCGGGAAGCCCAGCACCCGAGAATATGGGCAACTTCTGCCCCCTAACTAAGGTGTTGAACCCATCTATGGCGGATATACCGGTTTGTATGAAGTCGGAGGGTTTGTTCCTCGCAACGGGGTTTATTGCGGAACCCACTATAGGAAGTCTCTTTTCGGGAACTATTGGGGGTAATCCGTCTATGGGTTCTCCCCTTCCGTTAAATATCCTACCCACCATATCCCTGGATACCCCTATCCTCACCACGTTATCCACCAACCTGATCCTTATGTTTGCCTTATCGAGCCCGAGCGTACCCTCAAGGACCTGAATTACCGCAAGATCCTCCGAAACCTCCAAAACCTGCCCGCTCCTCCTTGAACCGTCTGGAAGCTCTATCTCAACTAAACTCGCATACGGAAGCTCCCTCGCCTTCTCAACTATTATCAAGGGTCCCGATATATATTTTGCCCCCAAATACTCCTTTACCGAAAGTTCCATAGGTCGGGAATTATACAACCGTATAATACCCTTTATGCGAGAAATAACCGAAAGGGTAAAATTTAGGAAGGAGGGAGATATAGGGCTTTTCAGATTGTTGGGGGACTTTGATATAGAAGATAGGGAGCCCCTGATAGTATATTTTGATGACAAGCTAAGGGAAGGTATCCGGAAGTTCATAATAGACCTTTCCGAAGCCACCTACATACCCTCCGCGGTTTGGGGAGCCTTGATAACCATCCTCAAGCACGCTCGGGAAAACAATGGGGATGTTTATATAACGGGCCTCAACGGACAACCGGCAAAGGTCTTTCAGGTTATGTCCTTTGACAAGGTTTTCAAGACTTTTCCGGATATAAACGAGGCTTTAAAAAACATAAGGTAAAACTATGCCCATAGTCATCAAAGAGGAGAAGATCAACGAAAGGGAGGATTCCCTCATCATCCACCTTGAAGGTGAGCTTGATACGTACAGTACCCCGGAATTCGTTGATTTCTTCAACAAGAAGGTGGAACAGGGGGTAAAGAGTTTCGTTATAGATCTATCCAACGTAAATTTTGTTAGTTCATCTGGTTGGGGGGCTTTATCTTACGCACTAAAGAAATGTAAAGAGAAGTCCGGAAATTTAGCCCTTTGCAATCTTAAAGGGCAGGTGAAGAGGGTTTATAAGATAATGGGGTTTATTGCGATCCTTAAGGCATTTGATGATATAGATGAGGCTGTTAAGTTCGTCCTAAAGGGCAAATGAACGTATGTTTCTTTGACCTTTCTACGGGTGGAAAATTGGATTGGGATAGCGTACTCTCAAGGGTGGAAAAACATAGGGTGATATACGTGGGGGAGATCCACGACCTTAAAGCGTCCCATGAGCTCCAGATGAAAGTAATAGATGCCCTTGTTGGTAGGGGGTATAAGGTTGCGGTTGCCCTTGAGATGTTCCAGCAAAACTATCAAAAATTCCTTGACGAATACACCGCGGGTAAGCTCTCTGAGGTTGAAATGCTTTATTTGACCGAGTGGCACAAGAATTGGGGGATGGATATTTCCCTTTATAGGGATATATGGAGGTATGCGAGGGAGAAGAGTTTGAAACTTCTCGCGATAAACATCCCTACGGAGTTTAGGAAAAAGGTAAGGGATATGACATATTCCCAGATGAGGAAAACCAAATATTTGCCCCCGGATCTTCAGGAGCCGGATGAGGAATACATAAAATATTTCCGTAAGGCGTTGGGGGACCATAAGGGCTTGGATAAGGACTTTGATAGGATGCTTAGGGTTATGATCGCATGGGATGAGGGTATGGCGTTCTCCATATCAAAATTTTTAAAGGAAAACCCAGAATATAAGGTGGTGGTCGTTGTGGGGTACGGGCATATATACGGTAGGTTCGGGATACCAAGTAGGGTGGAGAGGATGACGGGTGAGAGGGGTTTTGTTTTCATACCCATATTAAACATAAAGGAGGACTTGGGAAATGGAGATGTTGGATATTGTTTCTAAACCTTCAAAGTTTTTAAAGCACTTTAAAGTTGATGTGGAGGATGAACTTGAAGGTTATGAGGATTGGTGGTTTGAGGAGGGTTTGAAGATTTCCGAAAATATTGACAGGTTGGGCACCCCACATCTTAGAATGTTTGACAGGTTCGGAAACAGGATAGACGAGATCCTTTACCCTAAGGAGTATTGGGATATGCTTTACAGGGGGTACAAGCTTGGGGTAGTGGCGGACCCAATAGAATCAGGAAATCTCCTCAAATTCTTCAAGATAGGTTATATAACTTCCTTCTTTGACCCGGGGCTTTATTGTCCATATACCGTATCCCTTTCCACCGCTATACCCATATACAAGTACGCACCCGAAGGGATAAGGGAAAAATATTTAGAGAGGATGTTGGGGAGGGATGAGGAGGTTTGGCAGGGGGCAACTTGGATGACGGAGGCGAAGGGAGGATCGGACCTTGGGAATACGGTTGAGACCTTAGCGGAATTCGATGGAAAATTCTGGATATTGAACGGGGAAAAGTATTTTGCGAGTAACGTTGGGGCACAGCTTGCGGTGGTGGCCGCGAGGTTTAAGGGTGAGGGGAAGGGGGTTAGGAGCTTAGGCCTTTTCTTGCTTCCGAGATACAGGGAAAATGGGGAATTAAACTATTTTGTGAGGAGAATTAAGGATAAAATAGGGACGAGATCGGTACCGACGGGGGAGGTTGAACTCAAAAATTCACAAGCTTACCTTTTGGGCGATAAAAACAACGGGATATATATTATCCTTGAAGTTTTGAACATATCGAGGGTTGCGAACGCGGTAGGTAGCGTAGCCTTAGCCCAGAGGGCAATTTACGAAGCTTACATTTTCGCAAAGGAAAGGTTCGCCTTTGGAAGGAAAGTTTTAGAACATCCCTTAATGAAGAGGCAATTTTATGATAGGATCTCCCTCATAATGAAGGCTTTTGCCCTGGCTTGGGAGAGCGCGATAATGCTAAATGGGGTCTTCTTGGAGAAACCGCCGTATTCAAACTTTTACCATGCCTTCAGGCTTTTGGCACATCTTGCAAAATTCTGGACCGCGGAAATCTCTGTTCAAACTTCAAAGTGGTCTATGGAGGTAAATGCAGGAATGGGGGTGCTTGGGGAATATGGGGTTGAGAGGCTCCTCAGGGAGGCTATGATATTGCCCATTTGGGAGGGAACTCCCCACAGGCAGGTCCTTGATGCGGTGGAGGTTATAGTAAAAAAGGACGCACACAAGCACCTTTACGAACACCTTAAGGATTATGACCCAGAGGGGGAAATTTTAAAAATCGGGGAGGAGATAAAGTCCCTTGAAGAAGAAAAGAGGGAAACTTTGGCGGATATTTACATATCCCAACTTGCAGAGAGGGTTTCCAACATCCTGATCAAAAAGTACCTTTCCTAAGGCTTTCCAGATATTCCGCCACCGCCCTGGGAACGAAGGGCCTTATATCCCCTCCTAGGGAAAAGATCTCCTTTACGAAGGAGGATGAAAGGTAGGCAAATTGCTCTGAAGAAAGCAAAAATATGGTTTCCATCTCATCATAGAGTTTCTTATTTATCCAAGCCATCTTAAGCTCGTAATCGTAATCAGATACCGCCCTTAGACCCCTTATAACCGTCCTTATCCCCAGTTTCTTCAAAAAATCCACCAAAAGCCCCTCAAACTCCATTACACTTACGTTTTTTAGATGACTTACGCTTTCAATTATTAAATTTTTCCTCACATCAATTGGTAAAAGGGGTTCCTTATGCCTCGGATTCGCAACCGCTATTATCACATCATCAAATATCTTTACCGCCCTTTCAACGATATCAAGGTGCCCGAGGGTGAATGGGTCAAAAGTTCCAGGATATACCGCCCTCTTTAACATCAGAAAACCTCCCCTCCGAGAGGTACATCCCTATCCGGACCTATTAAAACCACCCTTCCTTCTTCATCCGGAACTCCCAAAACCAAAACCTCGGATATTACCCCCGCTATGTTTTTGGGTTCAAGGTTGGTGGCGCATATCACCAGCCTTCCAATGAGATCCTCAACTTTGTAAAGGTCGGTAATTTGTGCGGAGGAAGTCTTTATCCCATAAGGGCCGAAGTCTATCTTTAAAACATAGGCTGGCTTACGGGCTTTTGGGTGGGGTTTTGCCTCTACTATCCTCCCCACCCTCATTTCCAGTCCCTTTATCATCCTTACCCTCCTTTTGGGGCGGTTTCCTCCTCGTAAATACCTCAACTTTCAAAGAATTCTCGTTATCCCACCTATCAAAAACCTTAATTTGAATGGTGTCGGGTAGATAAACCTCACCCTCTTCTGTCAGGTTAATTAAAGTATCCAAAACCACCTTCTTTCCCCTCAAATTGTACACCCCCATCAAATTTCCCCCTCTAAAAATCTCAACTTTATAAACCCCAGAATTATCTTGAGCTTCAAGACTTAACCTAAAGCTCCCCTTTAAAGTATCACCAAAACCAGGAGAGAAAACTACCACCCTTGGTGGATCAAACTCACCTTTACCGGGGGGTGGAACCTTTTTTGCGCATCCAATCAAGAGAAAAATAATTATACTAAACCTTAGCCTCAATTTTCCATCTCAGAATTGCTCCAACAGACCCCGCTATCGCCTTTCTTAGCCTCTCCGTATTTGCCACCTCCACCCTACCGTTCAAACTCAAAACGTGATCTATAAGCTTGTTTACTATGTCGGGGGTTAAAACCTTTTTGTCGGAGGGTGTAGGGCAATCTCCCAATCTCCCGTAAAACCCCGAAGGGTGGCATATAAAACCTTCTTCGTGATAGTCCGGATCCACTATAAGGATCTCTACGTTTCCCAAAAGGGCCATATCTATGGTGGGTTGCAACCCCCTTACCGCCATCTCCAAGGCGAGGCTTTCCTCAAACCTCTTCGCAATTTCATTCTCTTCCTCAAGGTCTATTTCCCTTATTTTGTCAAGAAGGATCTCAAAAACCTGATTCTTGTTTGTGGGATGGGGTATTTCAAGGGTACCTTTGAACGTCCTAGCGACATATGGGTGAAGGTAAGAGCGCACCAAGGGGATAAGCTTCTCATCCGTTGAAGATAGAAACAGGTTATCAAACTTTTCCTTCTTGTAAATCTCAAATATTTCGTTTGCCACAAATTTTGCGAGCCTACTGTCCTCTTCCGCCTTAAGCATCTCAAAGTGTTTTGTTCCCGTGGTCCTGTAAGCTGCTACATTTCCCACAGCGTACCTAAATGTTGAGGGCCTTTCCGACCAAAGGGTAAAATCTTCCCTTTCCTGAATCGTAATGAAATTCCTAGTATCCACCAAGAAAATGTTCAAATGTTTCTTGCCAAAATCAACTATGAGGTTCTTCCCAAAGTCCATCTCTATAGCGTACATCTCCCTCTTGTATGTCTCAATATCCACAACAAGGGCATCTCTATATACGAAGGGCAATTTGTGAGCTTCCCATATCCCCTCTTGTCCGTTTGAGAATATCGCTATACCCCTTCCCCCCTCAAGGTTCTTCGGATAGGATATAAAATCTTCTATCCTATCAAAATCCGAAAAAACCCCCTCATAATCCCTTTCATCTAGTCCCTTTTCTTTTATGAATTCCTTAAATCCCCTCACGAGGTTTTTGAACCTCAGAAGATACCTTGGTGGCCTATCCGCCCTATCCTCGGGAAGGAGCCTCAAATAAACGCTAACGTAAAACATAGCGTGTATTCTAAGGTGGATAGTTTTCAATATATGATTTTTATCTCCTCGACATTCAAAATTACGCTTGCCCCCATATAACGTATGATCCATTTCTTTGGAAATTTTACGGGTTCCATGGAGTAGTTTAGAAGTTTGGCACTTATCCCTTCCCCCCTAAACTCCTCTATCCTATCCCCCACAACCTTCAGGTAATACCCATCCTTTCCCGATATTTCAAATGTGTCCCCAACGAGGCGCATTCTCCGATCTTGGAAATTACCTTGCTTGAACATACTAAGGGAAATTAGAAAATTGGCACCATCGTCCAACCTCACAAACATACTATCCCCAGCCTTGTATATTTTAAATTTCCCACTTTTTGTGTTTATAAAAAACCTCATCTCGTAAGTTCCCAAAGCTACAAAGTCTGGCATTTTCTTTATCCTATCTGCAAGTCCGTTTATCTCTATTTCCGCTAATAATACCTTTTCCCTGTTTTTGGTGCAGGAGAATGCGCTAAAAAGTAATATAAAGACTAAAATTCGCGTTAAAGTAATCATATTTTCCAATACCAGCATTGATGGGTTCCCCAGTCGCGGAAATTAACGAATTCCCATCGTTTATCTGCCTTTTGTACCTCAATTTAAGCCTCAAATAGAGGTTTTGGGAAACAGCCTTTGATATGCTCAAATAAACCTTTGAACCCCTGCTGTAAAGGAAATCTATCCCATCGTCCTCAAAGATCCATAAAGAAGGTCCCGAGCTTGTCCATGTTGCCAAACCCGTATTTATTTTCGTCCCGCTTGCAAAGGGAAATTCGTAAAAGGTACTCAAAAATGTCCCGGATGAAGGATTTAAGGTGCCCGCTTTGAACTCGGAATACCTGGCTTCTATCCCAGCAATTGAGGATGCGTCGGTAATAAAGAAGAATCTTACCGCGCTTTCTGTGGATCTTGAAAGATAAGGGGATCCGTACCTTATATCCACCCTATCCAGATACCTCCTCCATAATCTAACCCTGAAGGACCAAAGTACCCTCCATTCAATCTCCGCATGCAACCTTACGTTTGTTTGCCCATCGGTTTTATCCTTCCAATAATCCAAATATACCCTTGGAAGTATTATGTTCTGGAAGAGTCTATCCCTAACTTGGACAAATATCCCTTCCTCGGGTTTGGGTAAGGGAAGGTCCGCTAGGTTTGTTGCCAAGGGATCCAGAACCCTATAGGAGTACCTAAAATCCGTTCTCTCAAATCTGTTGTCCTCTTTGAAGGGCCTCGCGTACGGATTTGAATAGGTGGTAGAGTAATTCCTGTAAACAACGTCCACAGTTTTACTGCCCCTGCTCCATTTCGCTATAAAGAGGTAAGAGGGTTTAAAGTTTTCAAAATTTCCCGCAATGTCACCTCTAAATTCAAGATCCCCTAAAAGGCCCATATAAGTAAGACCTAAATACCTCTCCCTCCTTGAAGTGTCTATTTTAAATCATGGATCATATTGCCAGCCGTTGTTGAAGGTGTAGGAGTAATAGGGTATTGATAAGCTACCCCAATCCCCACTGAAAGGCTCGTCATATTCTATCTGGAAGTACATTACTCCAAGGCCAAAACCCAAAGGATTTATATAATTGAACCCACCTCCCAAGATCCTTTCCCCTATCACCTTTGAGTAGATTTTTGGGACAAACTCGCTTGAATAGTAAAACAAGGGTCTTCCCGCGGTATCAACCAACCCATCCTTTTTACTC
>LBFQ01000023.1:11141-12625 GCA_000980735.1 Candidatus Caldipriscus sp. T1.2 | reverse complement strand
AAAGGAAAACCTGTAATCTCCCACCAAAACCCTAAGGTTTTGCGAATTATACCCAAAAAAGAACTTGTTGTAAATTTGATAATTCTCCCACCTATAAAACCCCAAAATCAAACCTTTCGTAAAGCCTGAAGATCCCCCTGATGCTATATCCGAGCCTTGGTTCAAGTTTCAGATCGTTATACTCAAGTCTTAGCCTTTCTATGAGCTTATTTATGCTTTCATCCGACCACCCCCCCTGCCTTAGCAAATTTCTATTCCTCGAACTTATTCCCGTATCGGAAAGTTGGTTTATGGCTGAAGCAAAAAAGGAAGAGGGGTCATAAGGGTAATTGTTTATGAGGGTATAAAATGATACGAATCCCCTAAAAGGTTTAAATTCTTCCCTAAAAGTTACAAAATTTCGGAGGTTTCTATAGGCAAAATAGGAAAGCCCTGGGGCGGACCTTAAATCCCTCAGGGAGTTTATCTTTGTGATCTCCCTCCACTTGATCACCGCCAATGCATCCTTAAAGGAAACCCCGTATATGTTCATAAGTTCATAAACGCTAGCTTTATTCGGATTTATCGGGTTTCCGCCCAAGAAGATCCAATATTCCCTGCTTAAATCCGATGGACTTTCCTCCCTAACGCTCTGGGATATTACATCCGATATCCTTCCCCCCAAATTTACCGTATCCATCTCCTCGGGGGAGTTTAAGACGAGAGAATCCACCACCTTTACGAAAATTTCATCCGTAACCCCCGGAACATTCCTAAGTTCATATATACTTTCAAACTCCCCCCTTAACTGCCTGTATTTATAGACGCTATCCGCAATATCCGGGGGGAATATCCTTCTAAGATCTTCAAGACTTGCGTTGTTCAAAGAAATGTAAGAAAACAAGAAAAACATAGAGGATATTCTAAAGTCGGAAACCCCTCACCCGTATAATACCCGCACTATGGAAGAGCTTATAAGGAAGGTTGAGGAGGATGTAATTAGAAAGGATTTGCCGGAAATAAAGGTTGGGGATACGGTAAAAGTTCATTGGAAGATCTTGGAGGTGAAGGAAGATCCGAAAAAGAAGACGAAGGAAGTTAAAACTAGGACACAGGTTTTTGAAGGTGTAGTTTTGGCTATGCAGGGTAGGGGTATAAGCAAAAAGATAGTAGTGAGAAAAATTAGCTATGGGGTTCCCGTTGAAAGGATCTTTCCTATACACTCCCCCTACCTTGAGAAAATAGAGATAGTTTCCAGGGCAAGGGTTAGGAGGGCGAAGCTTTACTATCTTAGGGAGAAGATAGGTAGGGAGGCGAAGCTCGAAACCCTCCGTGAGGAAAATCAAAGGTAAAGGTTCGGAGGATAGGGTAGAGGTATTTTTGAGGGAAAAGGGTTTTAGGATCCTTGCGAGGAATTACAGAAAGGTTTTTGGGGAAATTGATATAATAGCCGAAAAAGAAGGGGAGGTGTGGTTTTTGGAGGTTAAGACTGTGAATAAGGGGAT
>LBFQ01000023.1:9091-11075 GCA_000980735.1 Candidatus Caldipriscus sp. T1.2 | reverse complement strand
CCCGAAAAGCTTGAAGATTACGAAAACATATTGATTCTAAGATATTCGGGGAACATATATTCCTTTAGGATCTATGCCCTACTTTGGGAGGAGGTAGAATTTTATATAAAGAGGGGGATAAAGGTTGAGGAGTTCAGGGGTAGTTTGGAGGAAAGGTGGGGAAAGCACTTGAAGGGTTGGGATTTTGAAGAGGTGGATAATATTATAGGGAAAGTGTATATTGCACATAGGGATGTGGAGAGGGGGAACATACGGTTTGTTAGGATAGGGGAAGAAATAAAGAAACTCAAGTTCCCCCCGAGAAAGAATTTCTTGGCTGTTTTTAAGGGGGAGCAAGGTTTTCAAAGTGCGATTAGATTCTTGAAAGGATTCTTTGAGGGGGTAAAGGCTCAATTTAGATCCCCTGAGAATGTGAGGCTCCTTGAGAATTATGCGATACGCCCCCATAGGTGATTCGGTGGTGATCGTTGATATACGTAGGGCGGCCTTTAGGGTAATATTTGATAAGCTTATGGGTGGAAGGTTCTCCACGAGGAACTTAACTATCCCCTTAGAGGTAAAATTGCCCGAAAAGGTGAGGGAAATTTTACAAAAGTTTGGATTTAAATTCTCCGGCGAAAGGCTCGTTTCTTTACCAGACCTTCCAGTTAACATTTCCATTGAAAGCCTTGAAAATTTTGCCAAGTTCTCCCAAAACTTGGAAGATGAAGAAGTAATAGCAAGAAACTTGGCAAGGTTCCTTTCGGGAGGCAGGTTGAAAGATGAGGAAATTCTCCTTTCCGAACTCTTTATGTGCAACAACCCATATTATGACCCCGAAGGTAAGGTTATAACGATGATGATCCCTTTGGAAGAAATAAGGGAATACTTTGGTGGGTAATTTTTATCCGCTTTAGAATAGAGAAATCGGATGGAAAAGGGAAACAACTCTTTTATTGTTAGTTTGTTGATATGGGGGGGATTGCTCCTTTTGGGTTTCCTTGCCTTGCAATTTCTTACGATTCAAAACGTCCAATCTACCGAAATTTCTTATAACACCTTCGTTGAGCAGGCGAATGTGGGGAACTTGGATAGCTTGGTGGTTATGGATGGTGAGGCAACGGGTACTTTCAAGCAATCCGTGAATGTTGGAAATAGGCAAGTTAAGAACTTCCGAATATATTTGCCTTTCAAAGATGAGAGATTGTTTAGGGATCTGGTTGAAAGCGGGGTTGTAGTTAAGTTTAAGCCACGCCAAATATGGATGGATGTAATAATAAGCTACCTTCCATGGATATTAATCCTTGTTTTCCTATGGTTCCTGATGTTTCGCCAGGTAAATGGAAACGTAAATAGGGCTTTTGATTTTGGGAAAAGTAGGGCAAAGATATATACGGAGGACAAACCCAAGGTAACCTTTGATGATGTTGCGGATGCCAAGGAGGCAAAGGAAGAACTCAAAGAGATCGTAGATTATTTAAAAAATCCGCAAAAGTACGCGTCAATAGGGGCGAGGGTACCGAAGGGTGTTCTACTTGTTGGACCCCCGGGAACGGGTAAGACCCTCCTTGCCAGGGCTATAGCGGGGGAAGCGGGCGTACCTTTTATCTCTATCTCGGGCTCGGAATTTGTTGAGATGTTCGTGGGTGTTGGAGCGGCAAGGGTTAGGGACCTATTTGAAAAGGCTAAAAAGCTTGCCCCAGCGATAGTGTTTATTGATGAGATAGATGCGGTGGGGAGGGTGAGGGGAGCGGGGATAGGTGGGGGGCATGACGAGAGGGAGCAAACCCTTAACCAGCTTTTGGTTGAGATGGACGGTTTTGAACCCGGAACAGGGATAATAGTTTTGGCGGCTACAAATAGACCCGATATTTTGGACCCCGCCCTTTTAAGGCCCGGAAGGTTTGACAGGATAGTGGTGGTAGACAGGCCGGATGTTGAAGGTAGGTATGAGATACTAAAGGTTCACGCAAGGAAAGTTAAGCTTGCGGAAAATGTTGATCTT
>LBFQ01000023.1:0-8844 GCA_000980735.1 Candidatus Caldipriscus sp. T1.2 | reverse complement strand
AGGATCCCCCAGGGCATGCAATACTCTCAAAGCTTTTGCCCAACGCGGATCCCGTCCATAAGGTCTCCGTAATACCCAGGGGTATGGCGCTTGGGGTTACGGTTGCGATCCCAGAAGAAGATAAAAGGCTTATGACGAAGGAATACCTTGAGGATATGATCACGGTGCTTATGGGGGGAAGGATTGCGGAGAAGCTTGTATTTGGAAACCTATCAACTGGAGCGGCCAATGACCTTGAAAGGGTGACCGAGATAGCGAGGAAAATGGTGACGGAGTGGGGGATGTCGGAAAGGCTTGGACCAGCAACATTCGGGAAGACGCAGAGGGAAGTTTTTCTCGGCAGGGATTTGGGACTTAAAACCCCGATATCCGAAGAAACCTTAAGGATCATAGACGAAGAGATAAAGAGGATAGTTGAGTGGGCGGAAAGGAGGGCGGAGGAGATCCTAAAAGAGAACATAGAAAAATTACACCGGCTTGCCCAGGTTTTGCTGGAAAAGGAAACTATAAGCGGTGAAGAGCTTGATAAAATAATTAAAGATGGTAAAGAAGACCTTCCAGAGAATAGTAAATCCGAAGAGTCAGAACATAAGGATTGATCAGTACCTCTTTATAAGCGGGTGCGGGCTTTCGAGAACAAAAATCAGGGAAATAATAGAGGAAGGTAAGGTTTTGGTAAATGGCAGGAAGGTTAGACCGAGCTATAGGGTGAAGGCGGGGGATGTAATAATTGCGGAGTTTGAGGTTGAGGAGAAGCCCGATATTATCATCCCCGAGGAGAGGGATGTGAGCATAATATACGAGGATGAGGATGTTATAGTGATAAATAAACCGGCGGGGGAGGTGGTTCATCCTGCCAAGGGGCATTTCACGGGGACAATAGTAAACGCCCTATATCATAAACTCTTAAACGCACCTGGGGTTGAAAGGAAAAGGCCCGGTATTGTTCATAGGTTGGATAAGGACACCTCCGGGGTTATGGTTATAGGAAAGAGCGAAAAGGCGGTTAGGGAACTTGCGAGGCAAATGGCCCTTAAAATTGCTAAGAGAATATACCTTGCGGTTGTTTGGGGAAACCTTGAAAAAAGCGGAACGATAAACGCTCCCATAGGTAGGCATCCAATCCATAGGGAAAGGATGGCAATAACCGTCATAAACTCAAAACCTGCCATAACGGATTATGAGCCTTTGGTCGTTTTTGATTTTGCTACACTGTTAAAGGTTAGCTTAAAGACGGGTAGGACACACCAGATAAGGGTGCATATGGAATATTTAGGTTATCCCATAATTGGGGATCCCGTATATTCGGGGAGGGATATGGGGAAGATAAAGGAGGTTTTGAAGGGGAAAAAGGCGCCGGTTGAGGATGTACTTAGAATTATGAACAGGCAAGCCCTACACGCATGGAAGCTCAGGTTTATACATCCCAGAACGGGAAAGGAGATGGAGTTTATTGCCCCAGTTCCAAAGGACATGGCTGAACTATTCGCGTTTTTAAAAAAGGCATCTAAAAAGTGATCAAACACCCTTATAATACCCTACCTCAATTGCCCCGCTAGCTCAGCCCGGTAGAGCAGCGGATTCTTAATCCGTGGGTCGGGGGTTCAAATCCCTCGCGGGGCACTTATGATAGCGGTAATATCATACCTATCAAACACGGGCGCAGGGGGATACTTTGACATATTTGACTGGAGGGCCTCCACCGAAAAGCTCGTCTCCGGGGGATACCTAAACTACCTTCAAACCACGATATACGCGGACAAGATCTGGAGTGCCCCTTACGGTATAGAGGAGTTCCTCTTCGGTTGGGGCTCAATAAACGTGGTTCCTATAAGAAAGCTGGAGCTCTTCACGACATTGAAGGGTATGAACTGGCTCCCCGATACCGCTATATCCCCACAGAGAAGGTGGTTCGGAGGAGTAAAGGACTTTGATTTCGGCTTTAAGTATCAGTTTGTTGAAAGGAGAAATTGGGGCATATCTTTCCTTTTGAATGGGACGATAGCAACGGGTGAGAGACAAGCCACGAACCTATGCGTACCCCCCGATTGTAGCATGTACCAAGATTCAATAAAGGTTCGTGAGGGTTTGCATGGGGCGCGCATAGGCTTGGCGGGCGGATACGATTTTGTAAGGGAGCTTTGGTCTCTGAGGCTTTTATTTAACGGTGCCCTTGGATTTGGATATAACGTCGATAGTAGGAGTTTTGGTTTAACGAGCACCCCGCTTTTCTTGGGCTTTGGATTGTTCTCAACCTATTACGACCTTGAGTCCGCTTTGAGATCAAATATTACGGTCCAATATCCTTCAATCCCGATTTCGTTTTCGTCACACCTATGGCGAGGTATAAATTCTTCAACGGGGGACTTGTCCTTTCCGCGGGAACCAACCTAACTTGGAACTATTATACCAACAGGTACTACATTACTCCCAAAGATCCCAAGAAGTGGGAGTGGAACTGGGAGCTGTTTGTAGGGATGCACATATCCCCCGCAAGGATAGCTGAGAGGATATATCAGCCCTTACCCGGAGGTGGAATTGGTGGTCCCGGTATGGGCGTTTTGGTTCCCCAAGAGGAAGCCAGAGCTGCGACCCTACTCGTTATAGTCGTTGATTCCCTTACGGGTAAACCTATAAGTGGTGCGGATATAAAAGTCGTGGGTAAAATAAGCAAGGAGGGGAAAACCGATCAGGCGGGAACTTACAGGGACGATTCCCTCCCAAGGTCCAACTACCTCCTAAGCATATCAAAGTCAGATGAGGGTTATCAACCCGTTGATGTAGGAGTTGCCCTACAAACCGACGCGGTTGTGAAGGTTAGGCTTGCGAAGAAGCTTTCAAGGAAACCCCAACTCGTTGCAACCGTGTACTTTGATACCGACAAAACCATCATAAAGTCACAGTATCAAAAGGACCTTGATAAGGTAGGGCAGATGCTGGTGGAAGAGCCTTATGCCAAGGTTGTAATAAGGGGCCATGCGGACAGGAGGGGTGGTGCGTTCTATAACGAGCTCCTTTCCAGGAAGAGGGCGGCAGCGGTTAAGGAGTACCTGATGAGGCAGTTTGACCTTTCTGAAGACAGGTTCATCATAGAGAACTACACGATTTTTGAGCCTACGGGTAAGGGACTTGCGAGCGACAGGAGGGTTGAGGTTTACATACTCCTACCCGAAGGAAAAGAGAATAAATAGTTGATAGGGGTAGTAGCATCAAAGTTTAACGAAATTATAACCGCGAGGCTGGTAGAGGGATGCGTGGAGGAGTTGGAAAAGGAGAGGTTGGAATATAGGGTATTCTGGGTACCTGGCACATTTGAAATACCATACCTTATATCGAAGCTTTACTCGCAAGGTACATTTAAGGGTTTTGTCGCCATAGGTTGTATAATTAAGGGGGAGACGGAACATTGGAAATTTCTCTCAAGCGCCGTGATATCCAGCCTCGCGGTTTTCTCTATGGAAAAAGTTATACCAATAACACACGCCATACTTACGGTGAAAAACCTTGAGCAGGCATTGCATAGGTCTGGTGGGAAGTTGGGAAACAAAGGGAAGGAAGCGGCAAGGGCCCTAATTGAGATTTTGAGATTACCTTAATTTCATTTTTTTAACGTTTCTAAGGTGTTCGGAATAGCTCCTACTAAAATAATGATACCTACCATCCTTTGAGGAGAAGAACAGGTAATCCGTTTTCGCTGGGTTTAGAACCGCGAATATTGAGGATGCGGTGGGCGAGCATATGGGGGTGGGTGGAAGCCCAGGATACCTATAGGTGTTATATGGGTTATCAACCTTTATTTCACTGTAGGATAGGATCTTTGGGGGATTTTCAAGGATGTACTTTACGGTGGGATCCGCGGCCAAATTCATACCCTTTTTCAACCTGTTTAGGAATACGGAGGATATCAGGGGTTTTTCCTCCTCAACCACCGCTTCCTTTTCAACTATTGAGGCTAAAATCAGAACCTCGTAAGGGTTTAAACCAACATTTTTTGCGCTTTCCTCAACTTTCAAAGAATCCCAAACTTTTTTAAACTTTTTCAGGGGTTCAATAAATACTTCCTCTTCCGTTATTCCATAGTCCAAAAAGTAGGTCTCAGGATACAAGAACCCTTCAAGGGACCTTTTACCCCTTAAAAAATCAAATCCCATTTCCGCCAACTTTAATATAAAGGTGCTATCCTTGGAAAGGGATAAAAACCTCGAAGGATCCAAATCTGCATCCTCAAGTTTTTTGGCTATATCCCTCAGGTTTTCCCCCTCCTTTATGGTTAGGCGAAAGTAGGAAACCTGTGGCCCTTCCCTCAAGCTCAAGAATACCCCTATTTCCCCCTGCCCCTTAAAGAACCTGTACTTACCCGGTTTTATGGATCTTTCCACCCCCGAGATCTTCATAAGGGCTTTGAGCAAAGTAGGGTACCTGATAACCCCTTTTTCTCTCATCTCCTCAAGAATAGAGCTTAAGCTTTGTCCCCTTTTTATCACAATAAAAACCTCCTCTTTATTTCCCTTTGAGCATGAGAAGAATAATATGGGCAAAAGGAAGGTTATCATAATATCAACATTGCATCCCCATAAGAAAAGAACATATAATCCCTTTTCAGTGCCTCCTCATATGCAATTTTCACCTTATCCCAACCCATAAATGCTGCTACGAGGAGTATGGGGGTTCCATCGGGTAGATGGAAGTTCGTTAAAAGAGCATCAACCATTTTAAACTCAAAGGGGGGTTTTATGAAAAGGTCGGTATAACCTACCCTTTTCCCCGTCCTCGCCCAACTTTCAAGTGTCCTTACACTCGTGGTTCCCACCGCAAGGATTTTACCCCCTTTTCCTTTATGTTTTAATATCTCTTCAAGGGTTTGCTCTGGTATCTCGTAATATTCCTCCTCCATTTTATGTTTCTCAGGATCCTCTACAGGTTTGAAAGTTCCGGGTCCGACGTGAAGAGTAACAAAGACAGTCTTAATACCCTTTTCGTTTAGGTTTTTTAATATCTCTTCCGTGAAGTGCAAGCCTGCGGTAGGTGCGGCTATGGATCCGGGTTTTTGGGCATATACGGTTTGATAATATCTCTCGTCTTCGGGAAGGCTTTCCCTTTTTATGTAGGGTGGAAGTGGTATCTCCCCCTCATCCTCCAAAACGGAAAATATATTTTCTTCACTTCTCAAAACTACATAACCCTTATCATCCCTACCCAAAACCTCAAATTTCCTACCCTTTTTACTTTCCAAGATCCACCCCTCCCTCACCCTACCCTTCATCAAACCCTTCACAAGTTTTCCATCCAAAGAAACGAATAAAAAATCCGCCAATTTTCCGGAAGGTTTTTTTAGCTTTATTTTCGCCTTTATGACCTTTGAGTTGTTTAAAACCAAGAGGTAATCTGGTGTTAAAATATCCACTATTTCGTAAAATATCCTGTGCTCTATCTTGAAAGGTTCCCTCCTCACCACCATCAAGAGGGATTTACCCTTTTCCCGTGGGAACTTCGCTATCCTTTCTTCAGGGACCTTGATGTTTAAATTCATCGTAAAATTCCAGAACCCTATAATCCTCCGGTATATCCGTTATATTTATGTACTTATCCGAAACCCTTATGAGGTCTATCGCTACGGATCCCTTCCTCGTACCTATCACCCAAACCCTCTTCCCCATCTTGCTTAAGAGATCTATTATTGGAACAAAATCTCCATCCCCCGTTATAAGGACAATTTCTTCAAGATACGGAGATGTTTGTAAGATCTCTATCGCCATATCAAGGTCCATATTTGCCTTAATGGAACCATCGGGTAGGGTTCTAACGGGTTTTGTTATAACCCTCCAACCCTGAAAGGATAAGGCGTTTATTAGGTTTTCGTGGCTCTCCTTTTTTGGAACGAATGCCACCGCCTTCCAAAGGATCTTCCCTTCCCTTTCGCTTTCTTCCTTGACGAAGTTTAAAAGCCTCTCAAATCTAACTTTCTGTTTTATCAAAGCAAAAGTTGATACGACATTTTCAACATCGCAGAAAACCCCCACCCTTATCATGGTCCCGATTTTGGATAAACCCTATCGTCATTTTGCAAGTTTATAGGGCTTTCCCTGACAAAAGCATCTTCAAAACCTATCTTATGTATAATTTCCAGATATTTTTCCGCTTCCTCCTTTGTCCTAAAGTCCCCAACCAAAACCTTATACCAGGGATTCTCAACCACTATATATACGGGTAGGTCTATCTTTTTATCGAGGATTGAGGCGGTTTTCTCCGCGTTCTGCTTGTATATAAAGGCACCTACCTGTATCCTCCAACCCTTAGCGTTTCCCAAAGGCTTATCGGGATCCACGAAAACCCAACCCGAAATCTGGGCAAACAAAATGCTACTTAGAACCATACCTTTCCTTAAACCTCCTTACCCTACCCCCCGTATCCACAACCTGCCTCAACTGCCCGGTGTAAAAGGGATGGCAGGCACCGCAAATTTCAACATGAATCTCCTTTTTTGTAGAACCCGTAATCACCACATTCCCACAAGCGCACTTTATAACCGCATCCGTATAATACGCAGGATGTATCCCCTTCTTCATGCCATAACCTCCTTTTTTGCGCATTCATCGCATAAGCCGTATATATAAATTTCAACCTTTTCCACCTTGAAACCGATAAGTTTAAGGGGGAAAAGGATCTCTATGTCGAAGATCCTTCCGCAATTTCTACACCTAAAGTGAGCGTGGTTTCCCGTGTTTATATCGTACCTCGCCTTTGTCTCCCCATCCATACGGATCTCAATTACCTCGCCCCTTTCTACCATCTCCTTGAGGGTACGATATACGGTTGATAGACTTATTTCCGGAAAAAGGTTCTTGGCGTGCTCGTAAATCTCAAAAGCGGTGGGATGATCCCTCCTCTCCGCCAAAATTTTTAAAATTACTTCCCTCTGTTTCGTGATCCTCATAAGGGAAAATTATAAAGGGGAAACTCAAGATAAATTAAATTTACAAGCTTCGTACACTAAACCTTATAACAAGATTTGATTATCCGAATATTATAAGGTTGGAAAACATAAGGTTATGATGGTTTCAAAGAAGGGGTCGCTCTTTTCTATAAAAGCGCTTCCCTTATGTAGATCCGCTATCCTCTTTACGAGAAGGAGTCCCACACCCCACCCTTTCTGCTTGGTGGAAAATGAAGTTTTAAATGCCATCCCGATTTCTTTTTTAGTAAACCCCTTTCCGTTGTCTATAATGGATAAACAGGTTCTGTTCCCTTTTGAGTGGAGCCTAACTTTTATCTTGTCCGCGCCCGCTTCAACCGAGTTCTTTATTAAATTTTCAATCGCCCACTCAAGAAGTTCCGCATCCCCCATTATATAAAATCTTTCCCCCTCAAGCGTTATATTTGTGGAGCTTTTGTACTTTTCAGACATATATCTCAGAACCTTTTCCACGACCTCAAACAGATCCACCTTTTCAAGGGATATGTTCCCCCCCAACTTTGAAAACCTCCTCAAAACGGAGGATAGTCTGTCTAAATCCCTATTTATGCCTTCCCTTGCATCCTCAGGTAAGCTTTCCTTCACCACCTCGTACCAGCCGTAAAGGGAGGATACGGGTGTTGCAAGTTGATGCGCCAAACCCTTAGCGAACCCCATCCAGAACTCCGCCCTCTCGTATTTTATGGAAAAGTAAAGGGAGTAAAATATCAGGGCACTTAGCACAACCATACCCCCATAAAGTAAAAAAGTAATTACCCTTAACAGTTTAACGTAACCCGGATAATCGTATTTTAGGACCCCCACCCTTTCGTTGTAATATGTTATATCTTCCGAGAATCTTAAATTTCCAACATCCTCCGGTGATACGTTCTTGTACGCAATGAGTTTACCAGTTTTGTCAATCACCGCAACTGGGAAATCTATACCCTCGATTACCTTTCCAAGTTTTAAATAAACTTCCTCGTAGGTTAGGGAGGAAACTATCAGGGCGGAGATCAGGGCGGATAAGGATCTTGAGGTTTCCTTTGATTTTCTCTCAAGCTTTGATACAGACCACAGGGACAAGAACATGCCTAATATTAAGAATACTCCGAGAACGGAAATTCCCAAGAGCCTCAAGTTCATTCAAACACCCCCCACTCCTTCAACTTCAATATAATCTCCGCATTACTTAGATAAGCGTCTGCTATCCCCTTCACGGCCGCTGGCATTCCCCAAACTACCGCATCCTTCTTATCCTGCGCCAAAACCTTTCCCCCCATCCTCTTTATTTCTTTGCTTCCCTCCATCCCATCCTTACCCATACCGCTCAAGATTATCCCAAGGGTTCTATTACCGTAAAACTTTGCGGCGGAAGAAAATAGAAGATCAACGGAAGGGTAGAATGTACTCTCGGTTTCGGTATCTTTAATAAGGTTTTTGGATGCGAAAATAAAATTCTTTGAGGGGTAAAGTAGATACTTTCCCACCGATATAACTTTCCCACCCGGATATACTACCTCCGCGAAGATCCTTTGGGCGAAAGACTCCGCGAATTGCTCGTGTATGTGCAGGCAAATGATTATGGGAACTTTGGGTTTCCTATCCGCAAAGATCTCTATTATTGACTTTGGAGAACCACTTGAAGCCCCAACCAAAACAATTTCCGGCAGAAAAAGCTCTTCAACCTCTCTCTTTACCCCTTAATATCCCCCTGAAAATTTCGACAACCTTCCTAAGGTCTTCGGGAGAAGAGGGTTTGGGTATAGAATCTAAAACCCCCATCTCAAGTGCCCTCAAAACCGCGGATCTATCAGATGAAAATACTATAACCCTTTCGGGTGGGTAAATCCTTAAAATTTCAAAACCGCTCCCATCCGGCAAATTTATAT